>DAINSB010000020.1:21130-24456 GCA_036741535.1 Caproicibacter sp.
CGCGGTCAAGCCGCGCCGTTTCGTCAGGTTATAATTTCAACTCCCTGCCGGCGCGAGAGTTTCAGGTATCTCCCGTAAACGGGTCATTTCAGGTTTGCGACAACAGCCGGAACCGAACCCACGATCACGGTCTCCGCCACCAGCATGCTGGTGGTCACGTCCGTCGTGTTGTTAAAACCGGGCAGAAAAGAGTAAACGCTCGCGTGGATGTTGATGTAGATCCGGTGCCGGGTCTGGTTGATGCCCGCCGACTCGAACGTGCTGTTGAAGTCGGCCGCGACGTTTCCGGCGAGGGTCATATGGAAGCGGACCTTCGGGCCCCACCCGTGGAAAAGGGTGCCGCCGAGGATGGTGCCGAGCGGAATCGACAGCGTCGAGTCGTCTTCCTTGTTGATGCCGGTCTGAATATCGTTGACAATCCCCGCTTTCAGGCGGTTCATCTTCACCATGTCGACGGTGATGGACTGCACCTCCCCCTCGGAATCGCGGGTCACAGTGACAAGGTCGCTGTATGTAACGGAGTTGGCCTGCATCTCCTGAAGGATAGCCGCATTGAACATATTGGTCGAACGTATTTTTGCCTCATTTTCCGTTTCCGATACCACTACGGGACGGATCAGGTGGTTCAGCAGCAGCAGCGCGCCGACGAACAGCGCCAGCAGAAGCAGAGGCTTCCCATTCACCCGGCTGCCGCGGGAACGTCTTCTCATGGTCCCACCTCCCGACAGATTTCCATCCATAATACTCGTCGGGAAATATGATGTGCATGATTTATTTTTTAAAAAAGAATTTTCATCTCCCGCCATCCCTGCACGAAAGCAAGCTGAAAAGCAATAGCGATCCTCTGCGGAAAGGGATCGAAACAGGAGGGGCTGCGCCCCCTCCCTGCCAGAGCCCCCTCGCCTTGGATAGAACGTCGGCGGATTCGGCACTTAGAAGGTCAGACCCCCGGCAGGCCGGAGAAAATGTCTAACCTCTAACCCTCCAACATCTAAAAAGGGCACAGCGGAATCATCAGATTCCCTGTGCCCTGAAAAACCGCCGGCTATTCGTTTCCGCTATTTTCCGGCTTCTGGTCCTGTTCTTCCAGCAGAGCACGGATCGAAAGGCTGACGCGGTGCCGGTCAAAATCGATGTCCGTAATCTTCACTTTGACAACGTCGCCCATCTTCAGCACATCCTGCGGCTTGTCGATCCTGTGGTCCGCGATCTGGGAAATGTGGATCAGGCCGTCGATCCCCGGAATTACCTGCGCGAAAGCGCCGAACGTCGTCATGCCGACGATCTTCACTTCCACGACGCTGCCGATCGGATACTGGTTCTTGAGGATCACCCACGGATTGTCCTCCGGCTTTTTATAGCCGAGGGAGATCTTTCCCTTCTCGCGGTCGAGGCCCTTGATATAGACATGGACGGTGTCGCCCACGTTGACCACTTCGGACGGATGTTTGATCCTCGTCCACGAAAGCTCTGAAATATGGATCATGCCGTCGATTCCGCCGAGATCGACAAACGCGCCGTACGAAGTGAGCGATTTGACGACGCCGTCGTATTGATTGCCGACTTCCGCAGTCTCCCAGAATTTTTCTTCCAGCGCCTTTCTTTCGTCTTTCAGCACGGAACGGATGGAGCCGACCGCGCGCTTGCGGTTGCGGTTCACTTCGATGATGCGGAATTTCACCTGCTTCTTGAGCAGGGCGTCCAGCGGATCGTTGCGGGACGCGGTCGCCTGCGAAGCCGGGATGAACACGCGCACGCCCTCCGTCACGGCGATCAGGCCGCCCTTGATGACTTCGGAAACCACGCCTTCCAGCACCGACTGGTCCTCCTCGGCGGCTACGACTTTTTCCCAGCCTTTCGCCGCGTCCAGACGCTTTTTGGAAAGCATGATGGTCCCTTCCTGGTCGTTCGTGCGCATGATAAGAAGGTCCATTTCATCCCCGACCTTCACGACATCTTCCGGCTTTACGCCGGGGTCTGCGGAAAGTTCGGAGGCCGGGACGTATCCGGCCTGTTTTCTGCCGACATCGACCAAAACTTCACTTGGAGTAACACCAACAACGACACCGTGAACTTTCTCGTCTGTATTTAAAGTCTTCAGGGATTCTTCGAGCATCTGCGCGAAGTTCCCGTCGGCAGTGTTCTCCTTCGGTTTTTGTACCGCGGCTTCGGCCGGCTGCGCCACCGTTTCCTTAGCAGCGTCCTTTGCCGAACTCTCGTTGATTTCTGACATTGTGACTAGAACCTCCTTTATAATGCATGCCGGAGTGGAAGCGCCGGCAGTAATGCCGAGACGGCCGACTCCCCTGAGGAGCCGAAGCGGAAGCTCATCCGCCGATTCGACAAGATATGTAGGGCAGTACTGCCTGCAAAGTTCGTATAATTTAGCGGTGTTGGAGCTTTCCCTTCCGCCGATGACCAGCATGGCATCGCACCGGCGCGCCAAATCCACGGCTTCCGACTGCCGTATTACAGTTGCATTACATATTGTATCAAAAATAGTTGCATTTGTATATACCTTTTTCAGGATTTCCAAACAAAATTCCCATTCTGGCACCCGAAAAGTCGTCTGGGAAACGACGCTCACAGGCTCCGTTTTGAGGGCCGGATCCTCCTGCGCCAGACGGCTCAGTTCCGCGGCGTCCTTGAAAACCAGACATTTTCCGGAGCAGTGGCCGCAGATGCCTTTCACCTCGGGGTGCGAAGCATCCCCGGCGATCAGGACGGTCCGTCCGGCGGCGGACTCCCGCGCGACGATCTTCTGGATCTTCTCGACAAACGGGCATGTCGCGTCGGCATAATCGAATCCAGCGGCGGCGATTTCGTCCAGGGCGGCTTTCCCCACCCCGTGCGACCGGACGACGATCGTCGCGCCGGGCGGCGCTTCCCGCACGGAGCCGATGACCGCGACGCCCCGTTTGGCAAAGTTCTCGAGCGTCTGGGGATTGTGGATGATGGGCCCCAGCGTGCAGACCTTTTTCCCGGCCTTGAGCAGGGTATTCACCAGATTGACGGCGCGGTCGACACCGAAACAGAAGCCCGCGGTGAGGGGCACGGTAATCTTCAAAATTTTTCCTCCAGCATCGCGTTGATCCGGCCGGCGACGAGAGCCGCGGATGCGCGGATATTTTCCCGGCCGCCGCCCGGGCCCGCAAGCTCTTTCCACGGGATGACGGGGCCGTACCGGACCGTGACGCGTTTGAACAGGGACGGCCTGCCCTCGGAATAGATGGAGGCGGGCAGGATCGGGGCCCCCGTGCGGACGGCCAGCAGGGCGGCGCCCGCCTTCATGCGGGCCACGGCGTTCTCGTTTACGCATCCCCCCT
>DAINSB010000021.1:0-15650 GCA_036741535.1 Caproicibacter sp.
CCCGGGAGACCGCGCATTTGTTCTTATCCGACCTGCCCTGTCTGCGGAAAGGCCCCGTCCTGCCTCGCGCTCCGGTTCCGTAGAAAATTACACTTGCAAACGCCCTGTTTTCAGTGGTAATATGGATGATGTTAATTCCATTTCAAATCAGCGGCAGGGGTTTCCGCATGATTTTTTATTCGGAGGGAAAACAGTGGACAGGGAAAAGTTGGCAAGGCTCAAAGAAAAGAGGGGCGACTTCATGGCCTATAACGGCCTGCGCCTCAAGTCGTTTCAAAAGGACTGCGCGGAAATCGAGCTGAAAATCGGCGCTCATTCGCTCAATCCGGTCGGGATCGTCCACGGGGGTGTGTACTATGCGATGGCGGACTGCGCGGCGGGCGCGGCGGCGAGGAGCAACGGCGGGACCTATCTGACGCTGCGGGGAGCCCTGAATTATCTGAAGTCCGTTTCCGAAGGGACCATCACCGCAAAGAGCACGGTGCTTTACCGGGGAGGGGCCACCTGCGTCGTCCGCGTGGACATCACCGATGAAGCGGGCACGCTGCTGTCGGAAGGCGACTTCACCATGTTCTGCGTCGAGCGGCCCTCGGCCGAGGGAACGGCGGGGAACGGCGGCGGGGGCTTCTCCGATTGAATCCGCGAAGACCTGTGTGCAAAAACTGTTTCAGGCGATTTTGATTTTGCTGAATCGTCTGAAACAGTTTTTTTGTGTCTGAAGGCGTTCCGGCTTCTGAGAAAACGGCCGGAGGACGCTTTCGTTTGATCGCGAGGATGGTCTTCTGTGACGCCCCCTGTGACATGTGCGTGGCACAGATTGAGACACAGAGGTTACAGACTTGGATCTCTCGAACGGGATGGACCTGAAATCCGTCAAGAAAAAAAATGCGGCCGCAACCGGGGGAAAAAGACTTTTTTGTTTTTTCGAGCCGATCCCTGAAAAGATTGGCATCTAAATTGCTGCATTTCAAAGGTGAAGAAATAAAAAAAGAAAAAAAGAAAGGGTGGGCTCGATGGATTACGAAGACATTATCTACGAGGTAAAGGACAAAGTCGCGCTGATCACGATCAACAGGCCGAAGGTCCTCAACGCGTTGAGGATGAAGACGAAGGAGGAACTGGAAAACGCGGTCGACGCCGCTGCCGCGGACGAAAACGTCCGGGGGATCATTATAACCGGGAGCGGGAGAGGGTTCATCGCCGGCAGCGACATTTCGGAGATCTCCGTCGACAAGAAAGGGGAGGAAACCGCCGCGATGTCGCGGAAGGCGCATCGGCTTTTCGATAAATTCGAGGAGATCGGGAAGCCGGTCATCGCCGCCGTCAACGGATATGCCCTGGGCGGGGGGACCGAGCTCGCCCTGGCGTGCGATCTGCGCATTGCCAGCACCAGGGCGATCTTCGGCCTGCCGGAGTCCGATTTGGGCGTCGCGCCCTGTTACGGGGGCACGCAGAGGCTTCCGAGGCTGGTCGGCGCGGGGGCCGCGCTGGAGATGCTGATGACGGGCAGAAAGATTCCGGCGCGGGAGGCGAAAGAGATCGGCCTTGTGAACAAGGTGGTCGAACATGCCGAGTTGCTTCCCGAGGCACAGAAAATGATGCAGTCGATTGTCAAAAACGCGCCGCTTGCCGTAAAGTACTGCAAATTTATGGTGCACAAGGGGCTTCAGATGAGCCTGAAAGACGGCCTGGATTATGAGGCGAAAGTGGCCGGGATCCTGGTCGAGACGGAGGATGCGAAAGAAGGGGTCAGGGCGTTTTTTGAAAAAAGGGAGCCCGTGTTCAAAAATAAATAAAAATTGGCCGCAGCCGATCAAGAGTTTTGGGAGTGAAAATATGGATTTTGAATTAACGGAGGACCAGAAGTCGATTCGCGAGGTCGCGGCGCAGTTCGCGCGGTCCTACTGCGAGCCCGAAGCGGCCGAGATAGACCGCACGCATGAATTCCCCATGGAGACGTGGAAAAAGATGTCGTCGGCCGGGACCGGCCTGAACGAGATCAATCATCTTGAAAAATACGGCGGAACGGGGTTGGACCCGATTGCAGAGATGATCGTCATCGAGGAGCTCTCCAAAGCCAGCCTGACGCACGGCGCCATCTACGCCCTGCTTTCCCACGGCTTCCCGACGTTCGTGGAAAAGTTCGGGACGGAGGAGCAAAAGGAAAAATACATCCGACCCGTGATCCAGAGGGGATATATCGGGGGATTCTGCCTTACGGAACCGGATGCCGGCTCGGACGCGAAAGCCATCCGGACGAAGTCGGTCAAAGACGGGGATTTCTACATCCTCAACGGGACGAAATGCTTTATCACCGCGGGGAGTATCGCGGACGCGCTGCTGGTCGTCGCGAAGGCGGATGAGAACGCCGGAGAAAAAGGGTACAACGGCTTTATCGTGGAAAAAGGGACCGAGGGCCTCGGCGTCGGAAAAATCGAAAGCAAGATGGGGATCCGGGCGCTGCCGACCGCGGAAATCATCCTGCAGGATGTGAAAGTGCACAAATCCTGCCTGCTGGGCGGCGAAAACGGCGTCGGCCAGATGCTCCGGTACGCCCTCGGCGCCCTGGATGCGGCGAGGATCGGAACCGGCGCGCAGGCGCTCGGGGTCGCGCAGAGCGCCTATGAAAAGGCGCTGCAGTATTCGGGCGTCAGGGTGCAGTTCGGCAGGCCGATCAACCGCAATCAGGGCATCCGGTGGTACCTGGCGGAGATGGCGTCGAAGCTCGATATGGCAAGGCTGCTCGTCTACCGCGCGGCGTGGCTGGAGCAGGAGGGGAAACCCTTTGCAAAGGAAGCGGCGATGGCAAAGCTCTACGCCTCCAAATTCGGCAGGGAGATCGTCAATATGGCCCTGCAGATCCACGGCGGGGCCGGCTACATGAACGACTATCCGCTGGAAAGGATGTACCGCGACATCAAGATCACAGAGATCTACGAGGGGTCTTCGGAGATCATGAAAGTCGTCATCGCCTCCAACATCGTCAAGAGAGACCAGCCGTAAGGGGGCGGCGGCCCGGAGCGGGTCGTCGTTGCCTGCAGCAGACAAAAAGATAAATGAAAAGGAGAGATTTACAATGATGGATCAACCACTGAAAGGCGTAAGGGTCGTCGATTTTTCCGCGTACGGGGCCGGCCCCGCCACGGGGAAAATGCTTGCCGACTGGGGCGCGGACGTGATCAAGATAGAGCCGTTGACAGGCGACCCCTCCCGCATGACGAGCAAGACGCTGGGCATGAGGGCGGACGATGGGGAAAACCCCCATCTGGAACTGAAGGATGGCAGCAAGCGTTCCCTTCCGATCAATATGAAGACCGAGGCCGGGAAAGAGATCATGGATAAACTCCTGGACAAGTCGAATATCTTTATCTCCAATTACCGGATCAAGGCGCTCAACGGCATGGGGCTCGACTATGAAACCATGTCGAAAAAGCACCCTCACATCATCTGGGGGATTTTGACCGGGTTCGGCCTGGAAGGTTCGATGGTCAACAACCCGGGGTTCGACACCGTCGCCTTTTACGCGAAGAGCGGGCAGATGATTGATTTCTGCGAAAACGGGGAATTTCCGCTGGCGCCCCCCTTCGGGCTGGGCGATATGGGGACGGCCTGCTCTCTGGCTGGCGGCGTGGCGGCGTGTCTGTACCGTCAGGCCAAGACGGGCAAGGGCGAAAAAGTGATAGTTTCGCTGTACGGGCAGGGGCTGTGGGACGAGAGTGCGCTCGTCCAGTCGGTCTATCACGGGGATGTCTGGCCGAAGACCCGGAAAAAGCCGGACAGTCCCCTGCGGAACACCTTCAAATGCAAGGACGGCGTCTGGATGATGATCTCGGTGATCGTCTACGACAGGTATTTCCCGGTTTTCTGCAAAATGGTCGGCCGGGCGGACCTGATAGGCGATAAAAGGTTCAACAGTGAAACCGCGGTGAAAAAGAACGCCGAAGCCCTGATGGAGATTCTGGACCCGATCTTCCTCTCAAAGGACTTTGCGGAATGGGACAGACTTTTGAACGAGGCGGATATTGCGCACGACAGAATCAACCATATCAAAGATACTCTGACCGACAAGCAGGCTTGGGACAACGGCTTCCTGTACAAGTATAAAAACAGGGACGGGACGGAGGACCTCAACGTGGCGAATCCTGTCAAATTCGGGACTTCGGAACCGCCGGTGCACAGGAACGCCCCGCTGTTGGGGGAACATACGGTGGAACTGCTCACGGAACTGGGGTACGACCGGCAGACGATCGACAGATTCGCGGCCTCCGGTGTGACTAAAATTCTGTAATTTCGTTTCACACAGACCGGCCGGCGCCGCCGCAACCGGCACCGCCGGCCGAAAAGGGGGAGTATAAGTGCAAATCGTAAGCATCATCGGCATCGTGGTCGCGCTGTTTTTCCTCTGCTATTTGATCATGAAAGGCGTCAATATCTTTGTCGTCGCGATCGGCGCCGCCCTTCTGATGGCGCTCACCGGCGGGCTCAACCTCTATTCGGCTTTAAAAGATTCCTACATGAGCGGCTTCGCGGACTTTATCAAAAGCAATTTCCTGATTTTCGTCGCCGGAGCCCTGATGGGGAAAGTGTATGAGATCACGGGCGGGGCCAAGTCCATCGCCCGTCTGGTCATCAAGGCTGTGGGTCCCAAAAACGCCGTGCTGGTTCTGCCGCTGGTGATCGGGCTGCTGACCTACTGCGGGATCACGGGCTTCGTGGTGGCGTTTGCGGTATACCCGATCGTACTGGAGGTCTTCCGCGAAGCGGACCTTCCGAGAAAACTGATGCCGGCGGTCATCATTTTCGGATGCTGCACGTTTTCCGGCTTCGGTCCGGGCAACCCGCAGCCCACGCAGGTTGTAATTATGAACGCGCTGCACACTTCTCTGATGTCCGGGGCGACGATCGGCTTTATCGCGCTGGCCGTCAACGTGGTCACCGGGGAGCTGATCCTGAACTCCATGATCAAAAAGGCCAGGAAGCGCGGAGAGCACTTTGTCGCGAAGGATACGGATGTCGCCAATGAGGACGCGCCGATGCCCAACGGATGGCTCGCCCTGTTTCCGCTGATCCTGACGCTCGTCTGCATCAATGTCAAAATCCGCGGCAATACCCTCATCCCGGTGGAATACGGGCTGGCGCTGGGCGCCATCCTTGCGTATGTGCTCATGCGGAAATACCATACGGACAACGTTCCCGTCATGTCGCATATCGGCCAGTCTTTCTGGAACGCCATCACCTCGGTGTGCAACACCTCCGGCATGGTGGCCATCGGCACCGTCGCCAAGGCGACCGCCGGGTTCTCCCTGCTGATCGCGGGGATGACCTCCATCCCCGGCCCGAAACTTCTCTCTCTGGCGCTTGCCACGAACGTGCTTTCGGCCGTCGCGGGGGGCGCCACCGGAGGGGTCGGGCTGGCCGCGCCGATTTTGGGGCCGATCTATGCGTCGGCTGTGAATGCCGGCGTGCTGCACCGGATGATGCTGATCGCGTCTTTCGGCTGCGGTCTGCTGCCGTATAACGGCTTTGTCGTCACGGTGACGAGCGGGATCTGCAAAGATACCCATAAAGAGACTTACGGGGCCACGTTCCTGTTGGGTCCTCTCAATATCTTCATCACGACTGCGGTGTCGATCGTTTTGTTCTCCCTGTTCCCGGCGCTGCCCTGAACGGAGAGCAGGCGGCCGGCGCGGCGGAAGAGGCGGAGTCGTTTGCAAGGATAAAAGGAAGAGTCGGAACATCGACCGGCAGCGCCGTTTTTCGGGCGTTGCCGGTCGATTGGAGAATTCGGGAAAAGACGCGCCGTGCCGCACGCGGAACCGCGGTTTCCGGGATCGTCCGTCGTATGGAAAAGTTTTGGAAAAGAGAGGGTAATGAAATGTTGATGGGAGACATGCTTTCCAGAAATGCAGGCCTTTATGGGGATCAGGTGAGCCTGGTTGACATAGATACGGATCTTCCGTCCCGCCGGGAGCTTACATGGAGGGAATTTGACGAGCGCGCGAACCGTTTTTCCAATCTTCTGCTGAGCCGCGGGCTGAAAAAGGGGGACAAAGTCGCCGTCCTGCTGAGGAACTGCCTCGAATGGCTGCCGATCTATTTCGGGATCCTGAGATCCGGCGCCGTGGCCGTGTGCCTCAACACCCTTTTTACCGAAGACGAGATCCGGCACTGTCTCGAGCTGGTAAAGGCCCGCGCGCTGGTTTTCGGGCCGGAGTTTTCCGACTGCGCCGGGAAGGTCTGCCGCGGGCTTCCGGCGATCCGGCTGCGCCTTCTGGTGGGGAAAGTCCCGCCCCCGCCGTTCGCCGACAGCGCCGAACGGCTTGCGGCGTCCTGCTCCGACGCGGCGCCCGGCGTAGAGCTGGGGGAGGAGGACGAAGCGGGCATCTATTTTTCTTCCGGGACGACCGGGTTCCCCAAGGCGATCCTGCTTGTGCAGCGCAACCTTGTCGGGGCGTGCCTCACGGAGCTGAACGACCACCATCAGACGAAAGAGGATAATTTTTTATGCATGCCCCCGCTGTACCATACGGGCGCCAAGATGCACTGGTTCGGGAACCTTCCGGTGGGCGCCAAAGCCGTGCTGCTTCACGGAAAGGAATCGAAAAGTCCGCAGCAGATCCTGCGGACGATTTCGGAGGAGAAGGTCACGATCGTCTGGCTGCTCGTCCCCTGGGCGCAGGATATTCTCGACTCGGTCGAGCGGGGGGACGTGAAGCTGGAAGACTACCGCCTGAGCCAGTGGAGGCTCCTCCATATCGGGGCTCAGCCGGTCCCTCCGGAGCTGATCCGCAGGTGGAGGAAAGTCTTTCCCGGGCAGCTTTACGACACAACCTACGGCCTGACCGAAGCGGGCGGCCCCGGATGCATTCATCTCGGGATGGAAAACGTCGGTAAAGTCGGCGCGATCGGGAGGCCCGCCCCCGGATGGGATGCCAGGATCGTGGACGATGCGGGGGCTCCCGTGCCGTCGGGGAAAATAGGGGAGCTCGCCGTCAAGGGGCCGGGCGTGATGAAAGGTTATTTCAACGATCCGCAGGCAACAGCCTCGGTGCTGAAGGACGGCTGGCTCCTGACCGGCGACCTTGCCCGCGTGGACGGGGACGGCTTTATCTGGCTGGTGGACCGCAAAAAAGACATCATCATCCGCAGCGGTGAAAACATCTATCCGGTCCAGATTGAAGACTTTCTTCACGAGCATCCCGCGGTAGCGGATGCGGCCGTCATCGGCATCCCCGACAGATGCAGAGGGGAAGTCGTGGGGGCGGTCGTCGAACGAAAGCCCGGATGTTCCTGCTCGGAAGAGGAGATCCTCGGGTTCTGCTCCCGTCTGCCGAAGTATAAGCGGCCCGTGAAAGTCTTTTTCGGCGAGGTCCCGCGCAACTCCACAGGCAAGATCAAAAAGCAGCTTCTGAAGGAAAAGTACTGCGAGCCGGAAAAAGCCGTCCGCACGGGAAAACTGTAAATCGCATCGGACGCCGCGGTCAGCCCGTATCGCGCAGTTTGCGGTACAGGGTCCTCCTCGAGATGCCGAGCGATTTGGCGGCGTTTGTTTTGTTGTATTGATTTTCGACCAGGGCCTGATGGATCGCCTCCCGCGTGACGCCGGCCCTGCTTTTTTCCGGCCCGCCGCGCGCTTCCGCCGGCTCCGCGTCCGCCCGGGCGGGAGCGTCGTCCACGCCGAAATAATCCAGGATATGCTTCGGCTCGATCACGTCGATCGCGTTCAGCTGGACGATCCCCTCGATCAGGTTCTGCAGCTCCCGCACGTTTCCTTTCCAGGGCAGCCTCAGCAGCAGGTCCTTCGCCTCGTTCGACAGGGTCATGATGTTGGGCTTCTTGATGCGCCGCGAGACGGAATCGATGAAGTGTTCGGCCAGCAGGATAATGTCGTTGCCCCTCTCCCTGAGCGGAGGGAGATGGAGGTGCAGCGTGCTCAGCCGGTAATAGAGGTCGGCCCTGAATCTTTTCTGCTCGATGAGCTGCTGTAAATTGGCGTTGGTCGCCGCGATGATCTTTACGTCGATCTTCGTCACCCGATTGCTGCCTAGGCGCATAAAACTTTTCTGTTCGATGACCCGCAGCAGCGTCGCCTGCAGGTCGAGCGGCATATCCCCGATTTCGTCGAGGAATATGGTGCCGGTATTGGCCAGCTCGAACTTGCCGATGTTGCCGTTTTTTCTCGCCCCGGTGAAAGCGCCCTCCTCATAGCCGAACAGTTCGCTGGCGATCAGGTCGCGCGGGAACGCCGCGCAGTTGACGACGATGAACGGCCGGTTGCTCCGCTCGCTCGCGTTGTGGATCGCCTGCGCGAAAATATCCTTTCCGGTGCCGCTTTCGCCCAGGATCAGGACGTTGCTGTCGCTTTTGGCGATCGCTTTCGCATTCGCGATCGCCTTCGCAAATTTCCTGTCGTGCCCGATGATGTCGTTGAAGGTGATGATGGCGTTGTTGCCGATCCGCCTTGCGACGTTGTACGACACCTGCGTGGGGGACGTGATGAAGACCCGCACGCCGCGGAAGCCGAGGTAGGTCTGGTTGTAGGGATCGGTCGAGACAATGTAATTTTTCTCCGCTCCCCGGATACAGAGCGGAATGGTTTCGTTCCGCACGGCCTTGCTGTTTTCGATGATCCCCCAGAAGGCCCTGTTTTTCGGGGGAGGATCGAACAGCTCGATCGCCTTTTTGAAGTAAAGGTTGGAATACGGGATGCCGAGCACTTTGAAAATCATGGAATTGTGGTACAGGATATGCGGCTTCCCGGTGATCACGTTGATGTCGATGGAAACCAGCCCGGTCTGTTCCGTGTACGACAGCTCGTACAGGCTCGTCGCCATATAGAGGTGGAGGGCCACGTCGTTCGCCATCGCCGCGGCCGTCATCAGGTGATCCGGGCTGCGTTTTTCCTCCGGCACGATCAGGGCGATCCCGCCGAATTCGATGGTGTTGTGCGTGGATTTGTCGTCGTCGTTGATGAACGGGGAAAAATAAACCGCGAGATCGACCAGCGCGCGGCAGAAATGCTCGCTCCCCTCCATACAGAGCGTCCTCTTGGTTTCAAGCCCCAGCGAAACCGCGTTGACGCCGACGGAATTTTCGCTCCAGTCGGTCCGGGCCGTGATGTTGTGGGAGGCGCACCATTGCAGAAAGGTTTCGTTGCCGTATAATTTCAAAAGGCGGCAGCGGTTGTCGAAGAGCGCGAACCCCAGATCCGGCTTCCGGATGAATTCCTGCATCTGCATGAGCAGGCGGTTTGAATAAGCGTAAATCTTAATGGAAGATGCTTTGATCTTTTTGAATTCCGCCGCCGTAAACTGGCGGAAAGTGTCAGTCTCCGGGTCGATATGGTTCCGGCGGCATCTGTTCCAGTAAGGGCGCAGCGGTTCCGGAAGCTCTTTTAAAAAATTGGAAGATTGATGAAGATGTTCCCAACGGGTTTGTTCCGCGGTCATGGGTTGTGCCTCCCTTGCTTCCGAGTACGTCTCGAAGGTCAACTGCTTTTATCCGGCGGTTCGGGGATTCCTTGTCTTCTATCCTAATTATATAAAAATACGCACAAAAGTCAAACTTCTTTCAGAATGTCGGAAAATTTTGTGCGTATTTTTCCATCCCCCGGCGCCTGGGCTGCCGCAGCCCTTCCCCCGCAAAAAAATCCGTCCAAAAAGAGTGCGCCGGCCGGTTAATTTTTTTATTATAGCGCAAAAGTCATTATTTTTCTTCCGAACGAAGGTATGCTGTTGAATATTCATGGGCAAAAATCCAACGCCAAAAGGGTCCTTTCGGGAAATCTCCCCCAAATATCTCAAATATGATTCTTCCTATTTCGCTTTTTGGAGAGTAATATTAGGTAAAGAGATTAAACTGTTTCAGGAAAGCAGGTCATGAGATGATAGAAAACACAAAATTGAGCCTTCCGCAGCCTCACACGGCGGAGGAGGTCTACCAAAGCCTTCTGAGAAGCATCATTGAGTTCCGGCTGGAACCGGGGGAACGCATCAGCGAGAACCAGATCGCTCAGCAATACAACGTTTCCCGGTCCGTGATCCGAACCGCTTTCACGCGGCTTCGACAGCTCAGGCTGATCGAAATTTTCCCCCAGCGGGGCACTTATATCAGCCTGATCGATCTGAACTATATCTCCGATCTTCTCATGTTGCGGACCGCGGTGGAAAAAGAAGTCATCTACGAGATGTTCACCTCGCTGAAGGAAGAGGACCGGCAGTCGCTCATAGCAAAGCTGGAAGCCAACCTGGCCGAACAGGAGAAGTTCCGCAACGAGCAGGATTACTACGGGAAATTTCCGCAGATCGACTCGGATTTTCACAAAACGATGATCGACAGCGTCGGCCGGCGCGGCCTGATCGAGCTGCTGGACGACGACATGCTGCACATCGCAAGGTGGAGGAACTTCGACATCGCGTTCGACCACAAAATCCCCCAGCTGATCGAACAGCACCGGGCCATCGTGGACGCGATCAAAGCGGAAAACATGCTGCTGGCCCAGAAAAAGATGGGCGACCATCTGGAAAGGATCTCGCACTTAGCCGACAGGGCCAAGGCAAAATATCCAAATTATTTCAAATAAAACGGCTTCGGTTCCGGGAATGCCGTCCCCGGCTCGAACGGTTTTTCCGGTCCCCAATATTTTTTGATATTATATGCACAATAATTTTTCTGATATTCTGTAAAAATTATCTATTTACTTTAGAAATGCCGTCGAGTATAATATAAAAGTGAAGGACAACTGACATACAAGTATACAAGAGTACCAGTCGACTAGTATAGCTTATCCACGGAATCACAGTAAAACAGCAAAAGAGAACACGCCGCACAGGAAAAAAACGGAAGGGTTGGTTTGCCTTGAAATGTGAAAAATATAACAATAAAGGTATGGCGATTTGTTCAGATCGCTGCAGGCGGCAAGGGGAGCAGGATGTTTACACTAGGGGTTGACATCGGTTCGACCACCGCGAAGGCCGTCCTCCTGAAAGACGGGGAGGAGATCGTCTCTTCCTCCATTGTCGTCGCCACGGTGGGCACGGACGGCGTTTCCCAGGCCATCGAAAACGTGCTGCGGGAAAGCCGGATGAAACGGGCGGAGATCCGCGTAACGGTTGTGACGGGCTACGGCAGAAAAACGTATCCGAACGCGGATTTTCAGGTGAGCGAGCTCACCTGCCATGCGATCGGGGCCCATCACGAGTTCGACAACGTGCGGACGGTGATCGACATCGGCGGGCAGGACGCGAAGGTCCTGTCCCTCAACGAAGAGGGCCGCATGGTGAATTTCGCCATGAACGACAAGTGCGCGGCCGGCACGGGGCGCTTTCTGGACGTGATGGCCAATATTCTGAATCTTGATATTTCCCAGCTTGCGGGCGAGGCCGCGAAAGCGACGGCCCCCGCCAATATTTCCAGCACGTGCACGGTCTTTGCGGAATCGGAGGTCATCTCCCAGCTCGCGTCGGGCATCAAGATCCCGGACGTCGTCGCCGGCATCTGCCAGTCGGTGGCGTCGCGGGTCGCCGCGCTGGTGAAACGGGTCGGCGTCCGCGAGCCGATCTGTATGACCGGGGGCGTGGCCCGGAACGACGGCGTGCGCCGCGCGCTGGAAAAGGAACTCGGGGTCGGGATCACGACAAGCGAAAGGGCACAACTCATGGGCGCACTCGGTGCAGCGTTGTACGCCTATGATAAAGCTAAATAAACAACGACACACGACGAGGAGGTCTTGAATGATGGCTGAAGAGGTAAGAAAAAAGAGGCCCGCACCGGATCCGAATTCGGCGAAGTACAAACTCGGCCAGATCGCGGCCAAAGCCTACAGCGACTGCATAGAGGCCAAGAAACGGGGGGAGATGGTCGGCTGGTGCGCGAGCAATTTCCCGGTGGAGATCCCCGAAACGCTGGGCCTGCATGTCTGCTACCCGGAAAACCAGGCGGCGGCCATCGCGGCCAGAGGCGGCGGCGAGCGGCTGTGCAGCGAAAGCGAGGGGGAGGGATATTCGAACGACATCTGCGCCTATGCGAGGATTTCGCTCGCGTACATGAAGCTGAAGAAGGCGCCGGAGCAGGATATGCCGCAGCCGGATTTCGTCCTTTGCTGCAACAACATCTGCAACTGCATGATCAAGTGGTATGAAAACATTTCCAAAGAGCTCAACATCCCCATGATCATGATCGACATCCCGTTCAATCCCGATTACGAAGTGTCCCCCGCGCAGATCGAATACGTCAGGGCGCAGTTCTGGGACGCCATCCACCAGCTGGAAAAGATCACCGGCAAGAAGTGGAGCGACGAGCGCTTCCGCGAGGTGAAAGAGATTTCCGGGCGCTCCAGCCGCGCCTGGCTCGCGGCGACCGCCTGCGCCAAATACACCCCCTCGCCGTTCAACGGGTTCGACCTGCTGAACCACATGGCGGTCATGGTCACCGCGCGCGGCAAGAAAGAAGCCGCCGAGGCGATGGAAACGCTGCTGAAAGAGTACGAAGAGAACCACCAGAAGGGCACCTCCACGTTCCACGGGGAAGAAAAGTACCGCATCATGTTCGAGGGGATCGCCTGCTGGCCGTGGCTCCGCGCCACTTCCACGGGCCTGAAGAACAGGGGCATCAACATGGTCACCACCATCTACGCCGACGCGTTCGGGTTTATCTACGACGATTTCGACGGGATGTGCCGCGCCTACTCGAGGGTCCCGAACGCGATCAATCTCGAGCTCGCCCGCGACAAGCGCATTAAGCTCTGCCGTGACAACCACGTGGAAGGGCTTCTGGTCCACACCAACCGCTCGTGCAAGCTCTGGTCCGGCTTCATGGCGGAGATGAGCCGGCAGATCGGCGAAGCGTGCAACATTCCGGTCGTGAGCTTCGACGGCGACCAGGCCGACCCCAGAAACTTCTCGGAAGCTCAGTATGACACGCGCGTCCAGGGCCTGATGGAAATTATGGAAGCGAACAAGGGGGGTCATTAAAGATGGGAATCGACGAATTATTCGGTCAATTTCATGAGATTGCTTCCTCGCCGAGGAAACAGTTGGACAAATACCTCGCCGCCGGCAAGAAAGTGGTCGCGTGCGCGCCGATCTACACGCCGGAGGAGATCATCCATTCCATGGGCCTCGTTCCGATGGGGGTCTGGGGCGCGGAGGAGCTGGAGGTCCACGAGGCCAAAAAGTATTACCCGGCGTTCATCTGCTCCGTGATGCAGACCACGCTGGAGCTCGGCATCACGGGAAAATACAAAGGCGTGTCCGCCATCGTGATCCCGTCCCTCTGCGATTCTCTCAAGAGTCTGGGCGAGAACTGGAAATACGCCGTGAAAGACATTCCGTTCATTCCGATGACCTACCCGCAGAACAGAAAACCGGCTTACGGCGTGAAGTTCACCAAAGCCGGGTACGAAAGGGTCATCGAGAACCTTGAAGTGGCGACGGGCGCCCGGTTTTCCGGGTTTGCCCTTGCAAACTCCAACCGCGTCTACAACGAGCACAACGCCGTGATGCGGGAGTTCGCCGAGGTGGCCGCGGAGCACACGATCACGGCGGCGCAGCGGCACGACGTGTTCAAGAGCGCCTGGTTCATGCTGAAGGAAGAGCACACGGCCCTGGTGAAACAGCTGATCGCGGAGCTTAAAAAGACGCCGGAGGAGAAAAACAAGATGCGCGTGGTGGTCAGCGGCATCATGGCCGATTCCCCCAGTCTCCTCGGGATTTTCGACCGGAACGGGCTCAAGATCGTGGCGGACGACCTCGCGCAGGAATCCAGACAGTACCGCACGGACGTGCCGGAGAACGCGGATTCACTGGAGGCGCTCGCCCAGAAGTTCGCCGCTATGGACAACTGCTGCGTGCTGTACGACAAAGACAAGAAGCGCGTGAACTATATCGTGGACCTGGCGAAGAAACAGAACGCCGCGGGCGTGATTGTCCTGATGACGAAGTTCTGCGACCCGGAGGAGTTCGATTATGTCCCGATCAAGAGGGCGTGCGAAGCCGCCCATATCAAAAACCTGAACATCGAGGTCGACCAGCAGATGGTCAACTACGAACAGGCCGGCACGATGATCCAGGCGTTCAGGGAGATGTCGTGACCGAAGCGGACGGACCCCCGGCCGGTCTCCGCAGAGGACGGCCGTGCTGTCCGTCCTCTGCGGCTCCGGCAGCCTCGGCTAAGGTGTGAAAGGGTATACCTTCCAAAGACAGTTGGTTTGGGTCCGCGAATTCAAACTAAATATAGTAGAACAGGAGAAATGCGAAATGAGTGATCGAAGAAAAGCTCTGGGCGCGTCATTCGGAATGGCGGCCGTCTGGTTTGCGACCCATGCCGGAAGCGGCTTTGCTACAGGCAATCAGGAGGTCAACTTCTATGTAAAATATGGATGGACGGCGCTTTTTCTGCCGTTTTTGGCTATGGTTGTTCTCGGCATTGCTTTCAGAAACGGGCTGGCGGTCGCGAAGGACAGCGGTGCGCACAATTATAAAAGCTTTGCCGACGCCCTGTACCATCCCTATGAAAAAGTCTGCACTCCCATTTTCGGAATATGCTTTCTGGCCAATGTGCTGATCGCCGTCAGTGCTTCGATCGCCGGCGCCGGGGCCCTGCTGCAAAGCACGCTCGGCATGCCGTATGCGATCGGTATCATCCTGGTCGGGGCCATCCTGCTGCTGCTGACCATCTGGGGGAGCGACCTGGTCGCCAGAGTTCTGAGATATAAAGCGTATTTTCTGATTGTCACCCTGTTGATCCTGGTTATTCTGGGCCTGCAGTTGGGTGCGCCGCACTTTTCCCACATTATCGCCACACAGGAAGACTTCGGCACCGGATTCTGGGCTGCGGTGGGGTCCGCCTGTCTGTATCTCGGCTTCCAGTCGTTCGGGATCGTACCGATCGTCTCTACTGCCCGTAAAATCACAACCACGAAGGAATGCACATGGTTTGCCATGTTCGGCATGCTGATGAACGGTACGTTGCTGGTGCTGGTGAGCATCATGCTGCTCGGCTTTGCCCCGGAGATTCTGAAGGAAACGCTGCCGGTCTATTATGTGACCAACAAGATCGGGTTCCCCTGGCTGAAAGTCCTCTACAGCGTGATCCTGTTCATCGCCCTGCTGGGCACGGCGATTTCGTTCATCTTCACGCTGGTGGCCCGCTTTGAAAACGCCTGGGAAGGCAAAGGCGTGTTCACCAACATCCGGGCGCGCAGAATCCTGATTTCTGTCCTGACCATGGTGGTCTGCACGTTGGGTTCGACCTTCGGTCTGACCGCCCTCGTTCAGAAAGGCTATGGTTCCCTGGGTTATGTGGGATTGGCCTTCGTGGTCCTGCCGGAGCTGATCGTCGGCACCATAAAAATCAGAAAGAAGGCCCGGGAACGCAAAGAGCAGGGAATCACCGAAAAAGTGGTTTGATACATTGCTTTTTCGCAGGCGTGCCGGCAAAATCGGTTTGCGCCGTTTCAGCTCGTTTTATCACTGTTCCATTACTTTTATGATGTAAAGGAGATCGTGCAGTATGAGTAAACCACTGGAAGGAGTCCGGGTCGTCGAGCTGGCCAACTTCATCGCGGCGGCCACGGCCGGGAGATTTATGGCGGACCTGGGCGCGGATGTCATCAAGATCGAATCGCCGAAAGGGGACGCGCTCCGGTACAC
>DAINSB010000021.1:15660-21655 GCA_036741535.1 Caproicibacter sp.
GCCGTCCGAGGGCAGGCCGCTGGATATGTACGAGAACACCACCTGGGACCTTGAAAACGGCAACAAGCGCGACATTTCCATCAACATAAAGACGCCCGAGGGCAAAGAGGCCTTTTTCAAGTTGCTGGACACGGCCGACGTGCTGCTCACCAACTGGAGGCTGCAGGCGCTTCAGAAACAGGGTCTGGATTACGACAGCCTGAAGGGCAGATACCCGAAGCTGGTGTACGCGATTTGCACCGGATACGGGGAATACGGCCCCGACAAGGACCTGCCGGGATTCGATTTCACCTCTTTCTTCGCGCGGGGCGGCTATCTGGATTCCCTGCGCCAGAAGGGCACCGTCCCGATGAACGTGGTGCCGGGCCTCGGCGACCACAACGTCGGCATGAACCTGGCGGCCGGCATCCTGGCGGCTCTGTATCAGGCCAAGATCAAGGGCGTCGGCGAAAAGGTGGAGACCTCCCTGTTTGAAAGCGCCATCTACAACATGGGCATGATGGTCGAGGCTTCCAACTACGAGGGCATCGCGCAGAATTACCCGATCGACGTCAGAAAGTCCGCCAACCCCTTCAACGCGGCGTGGAGGACCAGGGACGACCGCTTCATCCAGACCTGTATGCCGGATTACAACACCTACTACAAGGCGTTCATCGCGGCCGTCGGCAGGAAGGACCTCGTGGACAGCAAGGACTATTTCCCGATTCTGACCTGCCAGGCGAAGGGCCTTACTTCGGAAGTATACGACATCGTCATGAACGCGTTCAGCCAGAAGACCGTCGCGGAATGGAAACCGATTCTGGAGGCCGCCGATATTCCGTTTTCACTCGCGCAGAACTGGGTGGAGATCCGGAACGACAAGCAGGCGGAAGCGAACAACTGCTTCTACGACATGAAATATCCGAACGGGAACGTCAGAAGGCTGGTCCGGCCGCCGGTGAAATTCCAGGAGATGGGCGTCCCGCCGTACCGTCGCGGCCCGCTGATCGGAGAAAACGGGCCGGAGGTTTTGAAGGAGCTGGGATACAGCGACGGCAAGATCCAGGATATGCTGAAAGACGGCTCTTTGTACATCTGGAAAGATGAAAAGAAAAAGTAGCTGAGACTGAGTGGTAAAAAGGACTGTCATCGCAGAGGCGGCCGACCTTTCGAGACAGTCTTTTTTGCTCGGTTTTGAAATTTTGCAGGTGAGAGTATGGAGCTTATCAGGAAGACAATCGGCGAATGTGTGAATGAGCGCGCTCATCTCAGCGGAAAGCAGACAGCCCTTGAAATGTGCGGCTGGAGCTGCACGTTTGAACAGATGGACCGGTATTCGGATTTCCTCGCTGTCCGGATGGGGACCCGGGGGATCAAAAAAGGGACCCATGTCGGCATCTGGAGCCTCAACAGCCCCAATTGGGTCATCACCTTTCTGGCACTGACAAAGATCGGCGCCGTGCCCGTGCTGATCAATACCTGTTTTGTGGACGACGAGGTGGTGCGGACCCTCAATTACGCCGACGTGGAGGTGCTGTATTACGGCACGGGCTACAAGGCGGTCGGCTATGGGGACCTGCTCGAAAGGGTCCGGGAACAGATCCCGCGCGTCCGACAGTTCATTCCGATCGGGGGGACGGAAGACGAGACGTGGGGTCGGAAAGACGACCTGATTCGCACGACGTGCTCGCCGGAGGCCCTGCGGGAACTGGAAGCGCAAAAGCGGGCGGTGGGGCCGGACGACCCGGCGTGCATGATTTTCACCTCGGGGACCACCTCCTTTGCCAAGGGCGTGATGCTCAGCCATTACAGTCTGGTCAACAATGCCCGCGCCATGGTGCAGGCCATGCACTGGGGCGAAGGGGACAGAATGTGCCTCGCGGTGCCCATGTTCCATTGCTTCGGCGTGACGGCCGGAATTCTGGCCTGCACGCTCGGCGGCGCCGAGATGGATGTGCTGCCGTGCTTCAAAACGGTCCATGTATGGGACACGCTCGAGCGCAGGCGGTGCACCATCCTGAACGGCGTGCCGAGCATGTTTCTGGCGCTGATCCGGAAGCCGGAGTTCCGCGGCCGGCGCGCGGACACCCTTGTGTCCGGCATCATCGCGGGCTCTCCGGTGACGCCGGAGGAATACGCGGAGATCTGCGGAAGGTTCCCCGGGCTTCATTTGCAGCCCTCGTACGGGCAGACGGAAACGTCCCCGTGCGTGTCCATCGCGGACTGGGATGAGCCGAAGCGGGAAAAGGGCGCGTCCGCGGGGAGAGTGGTGGACCACGTCAGGGTGCGCATTGCCGACCCCGGCACCGGCGAGATCCGGGAGCGGGGCCGCGACGGCGAAATCCAGGTGCAGGGCTACAATGTGATGCTCGGCTATTACAAGCTGCCGGAGGTCACCGCCGGGGCTTTTACGGAGGACGGCTGGCTCAAGACGGGGGACATGGGGCGCCTGGACGGATCCGGAAAGCTCCACGTCACCGGGCGAATCAAGGAAATGATCATCCGGGGCGGGGAGAACATCTCGCCGGAGGAGATCGAGCAGGTGATCAAAAAGCTCGATTGGGTCGACCAGGTCAAGGTGGTCGGCATCCCGGCCGAGGTGCTGCAGGAGGAGATTGCGGCGTGCATCGTCCCGAAGCCGGGGCGCGAGGTCCGGAAAGACGAGCTTCTGGACTTTTTGAGGCCTCGGCTGGCGCATTTCAAAGTGCCCGCCTGCATCCTGTCGTTCGACTCGTTCCCCACAAACGCGAGCGGCAAGATCGTTCTGAAGGACCTCAAGCGAAAAGCGAAGGCTATGGCCGAGGCAGAAAGAAGCGCCCCGAAGGACGGCGGGCCGGCGGCATGCGGGCCGGAAGCCCGGGCCGGGCTGCAGGGGCGCGGGTGCTGCTGCTCTTCACAGAAAAGGAATTGAAACCGTGTCGCAGGCCCCGGCATCCGCCGGCGGGCCGGGGGAAAGTTTTGCCGGCCGGCGGGGAATCGCCGTCAAACGGCATGTCCCCTTCGGGGGATAGAGATTAGGCATGTTCCCTTCGCGGGGACATAGATTGAGAGGAATCAAAAATGAAAAGTCCTTTTTTTACCGAAGATCATGATGACATCCGCCAGGTCGCCCGCGAATTCGCGGAAAAGGCGCTGGCTCCCGCCGCGGCGGAGATCGACAAGACCGGGAAATTTCCCCCGGAGCTTATCAAGACCATGGCCGACCTGGGCTTCCTCGGCCTGAAGATCCCGGAGAAGTACGGCGGATCGGGGCTGGATATGCGCAGCTATGCCGTCGTGATGGAGGAAGTGGCGAAAAAATGCGCGACCGCCACCACGTTCATCTCCTCCGCCAACTCCCTTTCCACCGCGCCCATCATCCTTTCGGGCACCGAAGAGCAGAAACAGAAATATCTTCCGGGCGTGGCCGCCGGCAAGAGCATCATCTCCTTCGCCCTGACCGAGCCGAACGCGGGCTCCGACGCCGCTTCCATCACCACGAAAGCCGTGAAGGACGGGGACGGCTACATCCTCAACGGACGCAAGTGCTTCATCACCTTCGCCCCGGTCGCCACCTATGCCATCATCTATGCGAAGACCAGCCCGGACAAAAGGGCGAAGGGCATCACCGCCTTTATTGTGGATATGAAGCAGCCCGGTGTCTCCGTGGGAAAGCCGGAGGAGAAGATGGGCCAGCACGGCGCGCCGGTCAGCGATATTGTGCTGGACGACGTGCGGGTGCCGAAGGACTGCGTGCTGGGGGAAGTGGACATGGGCTTCGTCAATGCCATGAAGACGCTGTCCGTCGGCCGCATCGGCGTGGCCTCCATGTCCCTCGGCATCGCGGAGGAGGCGCTTGAGCTGGCGGTGAACTACACCAAGACCCGCGTCCAGTTCGGCAAGCCCCTGGCCAAAAACCAGGCCCTGCGGTTCATGATGGCGGACATGGAGACCAAGCTGAACGCCGCCCGCCTGCTGACCTACAACGCCGCCTGGCTGATGGACAACAAGCAGGAGGTCACCGAGGCCGCTTCCATGGCGAAATATTACGCCGCCGAGACCGCTTTCGAGATCGTGAACAAATCCCTGCAGCTTCACGGCGGCTACGGATACTCCAGAGAGTACGAGATCGAGCGCCTCTACCGCGATGTCCGCGTGAACACCATCTACGAGGGCAGTTCCCAGGTGCAGCAGATGGTCATCGCCGGTCAGCTCCTGAAGTAAAGGCATCTCCCGAATCAACGCCGCGCTCCGGCCGTCCTGCGGGTTTTATCCTGCGGGACGACCGGGGCGCGACTGCGTTTTCGAGCTTTTCTGGCGTCCCCGGGGCGGCTCTAACGCCCGCCTACTGCTTAGGAAGTACCCGGTGTCGTATCATCCGGCGTGTGCTGTGGTGTCTTGCAATCCCACGACGGCATTGATTATCGCCATTGCGTTCTGCATTCTCCCCGCGATTCTGCATGCGGTCGCGCATGGAAATACGGTCGATTTCCTGACCTGCGTGCTCCCGACCGGCGGCGCGGGCATCTCCCGCAACTTTTTCAGCCAGCTGAACGACTCCGTATTTGTCCATATCGGTTCGCTCGACATTTGGGCGCCTTATCTTACGATCATAGCGGCAGTCATTGAAATTCCCCTCTTCTTTGCCCTTTCCATCCATGCTTACTGCAAACATCAGAGTGCCTGACTACTTGGAAGACTGAATAAATTTCGAGCGCCTGCAAAACATTTGAAAAAACCGTTGACTTCTGTTTTAGGCAAGAGTAAAATAAAAAATAGGCGAGCGCCTAAAAAGGAGGTCAATGCCATGAGCCAGCTAAAAAAGCTGCCGGATACAGAATTTGAGATCATGAAGGTGGTATGGGCGAACGAGCCGCCCATCACGACCAACACGGTCAT
The DNA here is from genome assembly GCA_036741535.1 of Caproicibacter sp. Lineage (GTDB taxonomy): Bacteria > Bacillota > Clostridia > Oscillospirales > Acutalibacteraceae > Thermocaproicibacter. The sequence goes on from DAINSB010000021.1 coordinate 20,518, forward strand.
GGAGCAGTTGGGAAATCAATACGGGTGGAAAGCTCCGACCGCCATTTCCCTGATGCTCCGGCTGGTCAAAAAAGGCTTTCTGAGGACGGAAAAGAACGGCAAGGAGCGGACTTATTTTCCGCTCGTGGCCAAAGAGGATTATCTTAAATTTGAAACGGGCAATTTCATGAAACTGTATCATGAAAACTCGTTTCTCAGCCTCGTCAACACCCTGTACGACGGGAAAGAGCTCAGCGATAACGATATTGAAGACCTGATGAAGTGGGTGAAAGAACGGAGGAACTGAGATGCGGGACTTTTTAACGGCGCTGATCGAATGCTCCGCTTCGATGTCGGTGCTTGCGCTTGTCCTGATGGCCCTGACCCCGCTGTTGTCGAAACGGTATGCCGCGAAATGGATCTACGATGCGTGGCTCGTCATTGCGGTGGGACTGGTGATCCCGTTCCGGCCCCATTTCCACACGGTATTCGTCCGGGCGGACGCCGTTCCTTCCCCGCTCCGGCAGGTCCTTCCCGCGAGTGTCGGAAATTTCACCGCCGCCTCCACTCAGATCAATACGGTGCAGCCGGGGCCTCCGGCGATCCCGTGGGTCCGGATCATCTTTGCCGTGTGGCTGGCGGGCGTCGCCGTTTTCCTGATCTATCACGGCCTGCGGCACGCCCGCTTTCTCAGGATGGTGAAGCGGTGGGGCGAACCGGCGGGCGGTCCGCGGATCCCCGCGGTGCTGGAGAATATCAAAGACGATATGAGAATCACCAAGCGGATCGGATTGCGGATTTTCCCATTCGTTTCAAACCCCATGATGATCGGTTTCCGGAAACCGATGATTTTGCTGCCTCGGTCCGACTTTTCCGTGGACGAACTGGCCTATGTCCTCCGGCATGAGCTGGCTCATTTCAAGCGGAAGGATTTATGGTTCAAAGGTCTGGTGATCCTGGCGACCGCGATCCACTGGTTCAATCCCGTGGTTTACCTGATGGCGAGAGCCGTCGCGCTGCAATGCGAAATCTCCTGCGATGCGGAGGTCGTGAAAGGGATCGGTCCGGAAGGCAGGCAGCAGTACAGCGAAACCATCCTCGGAGTCATCAAAAGGCAGCCGAGGTTGCAGACGGTGTTTTCGACCAATTTTTACAGCGG
>DAINSB010000021.1:21665-23917 GCA_036741535.1 Caproicibacter sp.
AAGGATTTTTTTCATTATGGATACGAAGAAGAAAAAAGTCGGAGTCGCCATCCTCTGTCTGATTCTCGTGGGGACATTGGGGACCGGAACGGCGCTTGCCGTCAGCAAAACAGGAGCCGCGCCTGCCGCCGGTAAAAATGTCGGGAACGGGCCGAATGTCTCTCAAACCGGCATCTCCTCCTCGGTTCAGACTATTGCTGAGAAGTGGGCGGAGGCAGTCAAAAAGCGCGACGGCAAAGCGCAGTTCAACCTGCTGAGCCCGAAATGCCAGTCCGCCGGTTATGATGAATTCAGTTCAAATTATTGGGTGACCGGCATGTCCAGCCCCTGGGTGGACAGCTACGAGATTTCGGTTGACAAGAACAGCGCCACGGTGACGTACCGATATGCCACCTCGACCGGCTTTGCAGGCTTCTACGCACAGACCCTCTCCTTCGTGAAACAGAATGGCAAATATTTGATCGACAGCTTCTCCGAGCCGAAGGAGGTCCCTGCGGCCGGCTCCGGCGGCAACTCATCCGACCCGAAAGTCAAGGCTTTTTTGAGCAGCGCGGACGGGAGCAGCTTCCAGGCAACTGCGAACGATTTCGTCAAGGCTTATCTGATCGGGGATGTCAGGGAGATGAAACGGTGCCTCCTGAATCCGGGAAGCAGCCGGAACGATTTCAGCATGGACGGCAAAACCGTGAACTGGAAGTCCCTGACGTTGAAACTCGATCCGAAAGATATTGGCGAGAACACGGTTTCCGCGGAATATGAAATCGCTCCGGCGCGCAGCGGCGGTTTTGACGATCTCACTTCTACCAGCGGTTCTCAGAAGTTCTATTTCACGATGGGAAAGGTCAACGGGGAATGGAAAGTAAGCTCCTATAAGATTGAAAAATAATAAGTTTTCCACGAACGGTCGGAACCCTGCGGCCGCTTTCCAATGCCCCTGATTGCCGGTGAAAACCGGCAATCAGGGGCATTTTTACGCGCTGTTTTAGGCATTTGCAAAAATATTTTCAAAACCTGTTGACTTCGATATTAGGCAAATGTATAATACTATTATAGGCAATCGTCTAATAATGATTAAAACGGGTTTGAAAAATTGAGATGTATCGGCCCGCTGGTCGATCGTTGCTCAAAAGAACCAGGAGAAATTATTGATGAAAAGAATCGACAGGGAGAAATTCGTACTTGCTTCTTTGAAGATTCTCATTGCCATTACAATGATCCTTCTGTTAGCCCTGCTCAATGGGGCACTTGGCATTCTGTAATGGTTTCGGAGGATTGGGAGAATTCATTTGGCAGGTAAAACGCTAAAAAAACACGCATTTCTGATTATGGCACATCATCAGCCCGAATTGCTGAGGCGGTTGATCGCCTATCTGGACGACGAAAGGAACGACATCTACCTCCACATTGATCGAAAATCGACCGAACTTCATCCGGAGGATTTTCGGTCGATCACCAAGAATGCCGGACTTTTTTTCACGCAGCGCATTCCGGTCACATGGGGCGGGTACAGCCAGATCCGCTGCGAGCTTCTTTTGCTCAAGGAAGCCGTCAAGCGGGGATATTCGTATTATCATCTGCTTTCCGGTGTGGATATTCCCCTGATTTCTCAAAACGACTTTCATTCCTTTTTCGAGCAGATCAAGGGGAAGGAGATCGTCGGATTTGCCCGGCCCCAAATCAGTGCCGACGAGCTGGACCGGTTCAACGTGTACCACTTTTTCCAGGATCGGATCGGCCGGGAAAGCTCGACACCGCTTGCCCGGATTGAACACGTCTCCATTCGCCTGCAACATCTGCTGCGAATCAGCCGGGTAAAGTGTTATCAAAAGAAATATGGCATTTCGGTGCTTCAGAAGGGGACCAACTGGTTCGACATCACGGACGACCTCGCAAGGTATGTTCTCGAAAAGGAGAAGGAAATCCGGAAAATGTATCGTTGGACCCGCTGCTGCGACGAAGTGTTTCTTCAGATGCTGGTAGCCAACTCGGCGTTTCGGGACCGGCTGTTCTACAAGGGCTTTGGAAGCTACCTTTCCAACTTGAGGTATGTTGACTGGAGACGGGGAAGCCCCTATGTGTTCCGGGAGCAGGATTATGAGGAAATTGTCACTTCAAAATGCTTTTTTGCAAGAAAATTCGATTTGAGTATTGACGATAGAATCGTGGACAAACTTTATCGCCGCCTCTAATGAGCTCTTAGGGCTTGTTTGAAAAATGCTTCAAGTTATGCTATTTCAACAAAAGCATGATGG
>DAINSB010000022.1:0-23426 GCA_036741535.1 Caproicibacter sp.
CGTTTTGAAAAACGGGGTCTGCGGCTGCAGCATTTACAGCCGCGACCAGGTGATCAACGTCCCCGCGTTCGAGGTGGAGGAGCTCGATCCGACCGGGGCGGGGGACTCTTTCTGCGCGGGCTTCATCACCGGCCTGAACGACGGCCGGGACCTCTACCACGCCGGGGAGTTTGCCAATGCGGTCGGGGCGATCGCGGTCACGAAGAAGGGGCCGATGGAGGGGGCGGAAAACAAACGGGAAGTTCTTGATTTCATCGCTTCCCACAGAAGGGCGAAGATCTGAAAAACGTTCGTTCCGATGAGATCCGGAACTCGTTCCGAACAAGGAGGCTGATAGAATGGTGATCGACATGCATGTCCATCCCGGCTTTATCGCCGAGATCGCCGGCGATCCGGAACGCGTCGCGTTTCGCCGGAAACACTTTGGACTTTATAAACAGCACATATGGCCGCTGAAGCTGGCCCTGATGCAGATGGAGGCCGCCGGGATCGAAAAGGCGGCCCTGATGCCGGAGGATCTTACGACGGGCTGCGGAGACACGATCGTTTCCAACGAAGAGATCCGCCAGCTTGTGGATCTTGCCCCGGAGAGATTCATCGGCTTCGCAAGCGTGGATCCGCACCGGCCGGACGCGGAAGAAACGCTCGAATATGCGTTTGAGCAACTTCATCTGAGCGGGCTGCGGATGAACCCGTCCACCCAGCGTTTCAGGCCGAACGACGGCATCGCGGAGCCGCTCTACGAGCTTTGCATGCGTTACAACAGGCCGGTCGTCCTCGACATGGGCATGAGCCTGGAACCGGATGCGCCGTCCAAATATGCTCTCCCCGTGCTGCTGGAAGACGTTCTGCTGCAGTACCCGCAATTGCGCGTCTGCGCCTCTCATTTCGCCTTCCCCTGGGTGGCGGAAACGGCGGCTCTGATGCTCCGGTACCGCAACCTCTACGCGGATACGGCGCTGCTGTATTTCGATTCGCCGAAAGGATTCTTCGACCAGGTTTTCAATCGCCAGCTCGGCAGCCACTGGCTGGACCGCACTTTGAGGAAGCAGGTCATGTTCGCTTCCAATTATCCGCGCATCGAACAGAGCCGCATGGCGGAGGCGTTGCGTTCGCTGGAACTCAGGCCTTCCACCTTGGATCTGATTTTCGGCGGGAATGCGGAGACGTTCCTTGGCGGGGAGGGAAAATGATGGTATACCAGCAAAAGATCACGGTGCTGTCCGGCAAAAGCACGGACCTGGTCAAAATCACGCGGCGGATCAAGCAAATCGTTGAAAAAGCCGGGATACGGTCCGGAATCGTGGCGGTAGTCACGCTTCATACGACGACCGGCATAACGGTCAACGAGGGACTGGACTGCCTGGAGAGCGATATTGGGGCGTTCATGCGGAAAATTGTCCCCGACGACGACAGCTATGCGCATGCGCACTGGCTGCCGACCTACGGGCGCACGTCGGCCAATGCGGTCAGCCATCTGCGGTCGCTGCTGACGGGGAATCATTGCGTTTTTCCCGTCTGTGAGGGGAAGATGCTGCTTGGCGCCGCGCAGGATATTTATCTGGCGGAATACGACGGCCCTCAGAGCAGAGAGATCAGCGTGTCCGTCATCGGCGACTGAACGGCGGGCGGACAGAGGGTAAAAACATACCCGATTTTTCCATAAGGAGTGATGATGATGGAATTTTTAGCGGATTCCGCGGATGTTCAGGCGATCGGGAAAGTCATGGAAACGATCCCGCTGGACGGCATTACGACGAACCCTTCGATCCTGGCGAAGAGCCCGGACGACCTGGCGGAGACCATGAAGCAGTTGAAAGATCTGACGGCCCGGGGCCTGATGCTCCATGTGCAGGTCACGGCCCCGGATTGTGCCGGCATGCTGGATCAGGCGAAAAAGCTGGCCGGATATTTCGGGAAGTCTCTGTATGTGAAAATCCCCGTGACGGGGGAGGGCGTCCGCGCCATGCGCCTCTGTAAATCGGCGGGCCTCCGCGTGACGGCGACCGCCGTGTTTTCGCCCATGCAGGCCGTCGTCGCCGCAAAGGCCGGCGCCGATTATATCGCCCCTTATGTCAACCGGATCGACAACATCACGGCGGATGGGGTCCATGCCGTCGCGGTCATGGCCGACCTTCTGAAAAAGCAGGGCTATCCCGCGCGGATCCTTGCGGCGAGCTTCAAAAACGTCCAGCAGATGCTCGGCGTGGCCGCGTGCGGCTGCGACAGCCTGACGGCCTCTCCGGAACTCCTTGAAAAATTGATTTTCCATCCGTACACGGATCTTTCGTGCCTTGATTTCGGGGCGGACTGGAAGAAACGCTTCGGTTCCAGACAGATCACGGATTTCATTCCCTGACCGCGCAGCCGCGCGTTTCGCGCCGGGCGGCAGAATGCCGGCGGAAAGTCCACGGCTTCAAAAGAAAGGAAAATTTTGAAAAATCTGTTGACTTTTTTTGACAAAATAGAATAAAATAAACAAAGGAGATTCAGACTATGGCTCTGGTATCGACGGGTCGGATGCTGCTGGATGCTCAGGAAGGGCACTATGCCGTGCCGGCGTTTAATTTTGAAAACATGGAGATGCTGCAGGCGGTGCTTTGCGCGGCTGCGGCCATGAAAAGCCCGGTGATCCTTCAGACGACGCCCGGAACGGTGCGGTACGCGGGGCTTGCCATGCTCCGCGCGATGGCTGCGGCGGAATCGCAAAAGTACGACATTCCGGTTGCGCTCCATCTCGATCATGGAAATTCGTTGCAGATTTGCCGGGAAGCGTTAGAACAAAAGTACACCTCCGTCATGATCGACGGTTCCAAGCTGGATTTCGAGCATAACGTCGGACTGACCCGTTCGGTCACGGAGGCGGCTTCCCCTTTCCAGATCGCCGTGGAAGGCGAGCTGGGCACGGTCGGCGGAAAAGAGGACGACCTGGCCGTCGGGCCGGGAGAGGCCCGGTACACGAGCCCCGGCCAGGCGGAGGAATTCGTTCGGCGGACGGGGGTTTCGTCGCTTGCCGTCGCGATCGGCACGGCGCACGGGTTTTATAAGGGGGAGCCGCATCTGAATTTCGATCGCCTCCGTGAGATCCGGCAAAAGGTTTCCGTCCCGATCGTGCTGCACGGCGCGTCGGGGCTCCCGGATGAATCGGTCCGCCGGTGCGTCGAACTGGGGTGTTGCAAAGTCAACTTTGCGACCGAGCTTCGGGCCGCCTTTACCGAGGGCGTACGGGAAGCGTTGAAGGACGAGACGATCTATGACCCGAAGGCGTTTATGAAGCCGGGCAGAAAAGATGTGGAAGATTTGGTGAAGCACAAAATCCGGGTCTGCGGAAGCGCCGGAAGGGGCTAGCGCCTTACCTATAGAAAAGCGGGTGGTCACGATTCGTGTAACATTGAAGGATATTGCGTGGAAAGCACATGTGTCGACTTCTTTGGTTTCAAAAGTATTGAATAACAGGGAAGTACGCATTTCCGACATGAAAAAGAAACAGATCCTGAAAATCGCCCGGGAGTGCAGGTATCAGCCGCGGCAGATGAAAGGACCCGCTCCGGTGCGGGCCCATAAAAATTTGATCGGGCTGATTTTACCCTCCTTTGAATTCGATTTCCTGACGCAGCTGTGCAATGTGATTCAGCAGCATGCTCATGAAAACGGGTTCGACATCATCGTCATGAATACGGATGAGGATGTCGCGCAGGAAAGACGCTGCCTGGAAATCTGCAGGGACTGCGGCGTCGACGGAATCCTCCTCGATTCCTGCGATAATCATGAAAATATCGACCAGATCAAAATGCTGATCCATGAAGGGATGCCCATTGTGCTGGTGGACCGCTACATTTATGACCTCGACTGCGATATTGTCGCAACGAACAATTTCAAAGGGTCCTATCAGCTTACAAACAGCCTGATCGAAAAAGGGCATAAGGACATTCTGTACGTTTTCCACGGGAAAGCAATGTTCACGACCGTTCAGAATGACCGCTTTGCGGGCTATCAGGCGGCCATGACGGAGCACGGGCTCAACAGCATCAAAGAATATATCTACAGCGACAGGTCGCTGAAATATCAGCCGCTCTACCATGTGGATAACGGAGCGAAACATTTTACGGCGATCGTGCTGTCCACAACATGGGACTTTATGAGGCTTTTTGAACTGCTGGATCTGATGAATTTCAGCCCCAGCGAAAAGCTCGATGTCACGGCGTTCGACTTGTTCAATCTGCCCTATGACGCCATGGAGAAGAATAAGATCTTCAGCAGGATCAATCCGGAAATCACGATCCTCCAGCAGGATCTTAAAACGATGGGCGTTACGGCCGTGGACTTTTTGATTGATCACATCAAGGAGAAGAACCGCGACAAGACTTCCCCGCCGAAACAGATTTTTCTCGATTCGAAACTGATTACCGTCAAAGGAATATAAAAAACGGGGCTTCGGGATCGGCGCCTGGGCGCGGCCCGGCGAGCACCCCGACCGCTGCGGTGGTCGGGGTGCTCGCTTTCTATTCCCCGCCCGGATGCTGGTTCAGCTTGCGCCACAGGGTGCTGCGGCCGATCCCCAGGATCTTCGCCGCCCGGGTCTGGTTCATATCCACGGATTTCAGGACCTCGAGGATCACGTCCCGCTCGATTTCCTCCAGACTCCGGTTCCGGTCCGGCGGCAGCCCGTGCTCCGCGGAAAACGACTCCTCCTCCTTCAGAACGGAAGTCACGTTTTCGGCCGGGATGTAGGGGCCGGAAGAAAGCAGGAACAGCTTTTTCAGGACGTGCCGCAGCTGGCGGACGTTGTATTTCCACGAAAAATTCTCGAGAAGCTCCAACGCCCCGGATTCAAAGCCGATCACCTGTTTGCCGTACTGCGCGTTCAGCCGGCTCAGGTACAGGCTGGCATAGCTCGGGATGCTCTCCGCCCGGTCGCGCAGCGGAGGAATCCGAAGGGTCAGGCAGTCCTCCTGCCCCACGAGGGAGCGGCAGGCGCCGCCCTCGGACATCCCCGCCGGCGCACCGGAGAACAGGATGCGGTTGCTCTTCCGCAGCGGGGTCCCCCGCAGATAGTCCCCGAGCTCCAGCCGGAGGTCCGGGGGAAGACGGTCCACGTCTTTGAAATAGATCGTCTGGTTCGTGTTGAACAGGGGGGAACGGCTCCGGTTCCGTATCATTTTCCAATCCCTCCGCCGAAGGTGGGCGCAGTCGATGGTGACGAACGGATTTTCCCGCAGCGTGCTGTTCAGGTAGATCGTCTTCGCCGCCTCGTCTTTCTCCGTGCCCTCTTCCCCCAGAATCAGGACGGTCTCGCGCGTCGCGCTGACGGCTTCCAGTTCCCGGCAGAACTGCTCCATGCACGCCACGTTGAAATGGGCGCGCCGGATGTCGTACGGCAGGCAGTCCCTCCGGCTCTCGAAGGAGAGGAAGCGGCCGTCCCGGTCCAGATCCTGAAGCGGCGTGATATAAAACGCCGCGTAATGTTCCTCTTCAAAAGGCAGCCGCCCTCCCCGGATGACCCAGAGTTTTTCCCCCACTTTTTTCACCACCCGCACGGAAGTCCCGCTCAGGATGCGGGGGATCCTGGATTCCAGGATCGGGCCGAGGGCCTCCCGGTCCTGCTCCGAAAGATTGGTGGAAAAGAGGTTGCCGTCCGGGCGGTAGATGGCGAGAAGCGTATCGATGTTGTTCAGCAGGGCTTCGTCGACCAGTCGCTTTTTCTGCCCCATCCGGAACGCGTGGCAGATCTGCACGGCATCGTCGAAGGCGCTTTCGACGCTCTCTTTCCCGGACGGGATCAGGATGCTGTTCATGCCGCACTTTCTGGCCGTTTTGTAGCTGATGGTGTCGCCGACGATCAGGGAATACCCCTCGTCTTTCAGCTTCCGGATGGAGCCCTCCACGTCGTTGCCGATCGACACCGTGAAGATGTCCGCCTGATACTGGAGCAGGTCGCAGATGATGTGGGCGCACTCCGCAATGGCGGAATAGCCCACAATGGCGTATTTGCCGGCATAATTCTGCGCGAGCCGGATGACGCGGAACATGTCGTAGGGCGAAATGCGGATGGACACGAGCGGGATGTCCGCGACTTCGCGGATCATCTCGGCGGTGCCGCCGCGGGAGACGATGGCGTCGAAGCCCCGGTTCTGCATGCGCCGCACTTCCTCGCTCCCTTTTTCCAGATCCCCGAGCAGGACCGTCACGTCGAGATCGTCCCGGTTCGGGGCGACCGTCTCGATCATTTTTTTCAGATCCTCGTTCGGGGCGATCGCTAAAATTCGGTATTTTTCCATGATTTCCTCCGATTTTCTTGATTCCGCCGTTTCGCGGGCGGAAATTTTCCACCTTTCCTTTCAGATTGATTCATTATGGAACATTATTATACCATATTCCCAAAAAAAATCAAATTTATTTTAAAATTTAGAAACAGTTTCAAAATAATACAGTTTTGTGACCAGAATCCCTTGTGTCAGGGGGGAATTTCTAGTATATTTGAAACAAGGAATGGTACCCCGGCCGGGACATCCGAATTTTTGCTTTCCCACTGTGACACAGCGGGGGGCCGATTGATCGGAAGAGGGTTTAACAAAATGCATATTTTAAAGGCCGTAAAAAAAGTCCCGGGGGGTCTGATGGTGGTCCCGCTGCTGCTGGGCGTGATCATCAACACGGCTTTTCCGCACGCCCTGAGTATCGGAGGATTTACGACCGCTCTGTTCAAGAACAGCGCGACCGCCCTGATCGCTCTGTTCTGCCTGTGCACCGGTTCCCAGATCAACGTCAGGGAAGCGGGGAAACCGCTTTATAAAGGGATCCTTCTCACGCTGGTCAAATTCCTGATCGGCGCGATCATCGGCTGGGCGGTCGGAAAAATCGGCGGGCCGGCCGGAATTTGGGGCATCACGCCGCTCGCCATCATCCCGGCGATCACGAACTCCAACGGCGGGATGTACGCCGCCCTGGCGAGCCAGTACGGCGATGAAACGGACGTGGGGGCCATCTCCATCCTGTCGCTGAACGACGGGCCGTTTTTCACCATGCTGGTCTTCGGAATCGGGGGCCTGGCGAACATTCCGTTCTCCGCTTTCGCCGCCACGCTGATCCCCATCGTCCTGGGCTTTCTGCTCGGAAACCTGGACGAGGAGATGCGCGAATTCCTCGGGCACGGCACCACCGTTCTGATCCCGTTTTTCGCGTTCTCCATCGGCGCGGGACTGAGCTTTAAACAGCTCCTCCAGGGCGGTGTTCCGGGCATCGTCATCGGCGTTCTCTCGACCGGCCTCACCGGCACGGCGGGCTACTTCGTCATCCGCGCCCTGGGCGAGCGCAAGGCCAGCGGCGCGGCCATCGGGACCACCGCCGGAAGCGCGGTTGCGACCCCCGCGATCGTAGCGGCGACGGACTCGGCCCTGCAGCCTTTCACCACGATCGCGACCGCGCAGGTGGCGACCTCCGTCATCGTCACGGCGATTCTGTGCCCCCTGCTGGTGAATTTCCTCCATCAGAGGCTCCAGAAGGAATACGGCACCACGCCGGACGGGGCGATCGTACAGGCCGACGCCCGGAAATGAGTTGGAAACTCTGAAGAGAAGGCAGCTATTGCAATGGAAACAGGTTCAAAGCGTTACTTGATCATCGCAGACGACTTTACCGGCTCCAACGACACCGGCGTCCAGCTGAAACGCCGGGGGCTCGAAACCGACGTTGTGCTGGAAGGCGGAAAAACGGAAAGCGGCTGCCTCGTGATCGATACCGAAAGCCGCGGGCTGAGCGCGGCCGAAGCGGGCGAAAAAACGGAGCGACTGCTGCGGGGGCTCGATTTCTCCCGCTACGATTGCGTCATCAAGAAGGTCGACTCCACGCTGCGAGGGAACATCGCGGCCGAAGTGGAGCGGGTGGACGCCCTGTACGACAGCGGACTGGTGGTCTTCGCCCCGGCGCTGCCGGATCTCGGCCGCACGACCGTGGACGGCGTCCACCGCATCGACGGGACCCCGATCACGCGGACCGAACTGGCGCGTGACCCCAAAAATCCGGTGCTCGAAGACAACATCACGGCGCTTCTGCAAAGCGCGTACAAAGAGCCGGTCCATCATATCGGACTCGACAAAATCCGGCAGAACCGGATCGATTTTTCCGCCGGGAGGGTTTTCACCTGCGACGCCGTCACCAACCGGGACATGCGGGCGATCATCGAAGCGGCCTGCCGCACGGGGAAACGGACCCTGTGGGTCGGGGCCGCCGCGCTCGCCGACAATCTTCTCGAGCAGACGAGCCCCTCGCTGCCCGCGTTCGGCGTCGCCGCGAGCCTGAGCTCCGTCACGAAACGGCAGGTGGAATACGCGCGGGAGGCGGGGGCCGCCGTGGTCGCCGTCCCGCCGGAGCTTTTCTTCCGCGCGCCGGAAAAGAAGCGGGAGTACGTCGGCCGGGCGGTTTCCCTTTTGTCCCGGAAGCGCGACGTCCTGCTGTGCGTCGCTTCGCTGCTGGACGCCGAAGCCTTCCGGAAGACCGAAGAGGCGGCGGCGGAGCGGAATCTGAACGAGGCGGACGCCGGCCGGCTGATCCAGGACGCCTTCGGGGACATGGCCTGCGGGATTCTCGACCGCGCGGGGGTCTCCGGGCTGTTCCTGACCGGAGGGGACACGGCGATCGGGTTCTTCCGGAAGGCCGGCGCGCTCGGCTCCCGCATCCTGACGGAGGTGGCCGTCGGAATCCCGATGATGCTGCTGCGGGGCGGGCGCTTCGACGGGATGAAAGTGATCACAAAGGCGGGGGCGTTCGGCAAAGAGGACGCCATCGCCTATTCGTTGCGCAAACTGAAGGAGACCCTGTCATGAAACGGTTTGGAATCACCATGGGCGATCCCTGCGGGATCGGCCCGGAGATCATTTTGAAAGCCCTCCGCAAAAAGCCGGAGTATCAGGGCCGGTGCATCGTATTCGGCAGCCTTGCGGTGCTGGACTACTACAACGGCCGGATGAAGACGGGATTTCGCCTCCACGGGATCCGTTCCGCCGGCGATTTTCAGCCCGGGTGCGTCAATGTCTACGATGCGAACCCGATCTCAATGGACGACATCGAAATCGGGAAGGTCAGCGCCGTCGGCGGCAAATGCGCGTTCCTGAGCGTCCGCGCCGCCATCGATTTCGCGCTGCGCAGAGACATCGGGGCCGTCGTGACCGCGCCGCTCAACAAAGAGGCCATGCATCTGGCGGGCTACCCGTACGCGGGCCACACGGAGATCTTCGGGAAATTCTGCCACGGCGACAGTTACGCGATGCTCCTGTGGAGCGACAAGCTGAAGGTCATCCATGTCACCACGCATATGGCCCTGCGCGACGCCTGCGACGCCGTAAAAAAGCAGCGCGTCGTCGACGTGATCCGCCTGGCCGACCGGACCCTGAAAAAGACCGGCTACGCCCGGCCGAGGATCGCCGTCGCGGGGCTGAACCCCCACGCGGGCGAAAACGGGATCTTCGGCAGGGAGGAGATCGAGGAGATCAACCCCGCCGTGGAAGCCTGCCGCAAAGAGGGAATCGACGTCTCGGGCGCCATTGCGCCGGATACGGTGTTTTTGAGATGCCTCAAAGGGGAATACGACATCGTCGTGGCCATGTACCACGACCAGGGCCATATTCCCGTGAAGATATTGGCGTTCGACAGCGGGGTCAACATCACCGTGGGCCTCGACGTGGTCCGCACCTCTGTGGACCACGGAACCGCGTTCGACATCGCGGGGAAGCTGATCGCCAAAGAGGACAGCATGCTCAGGGCAATCGAAATCGGCGAGAAATTATAACGGAGAGAGAGGAGATCAAGATGAAAGCATTTGTTCGTGTCAATAAGAAAGACAGTGTCGTCACCTGCATCCGCGCCCTTGCAAAAGGGGAAAAGATCGAGGTGGACGGCAGGGAGATCACGGTGAACGCGGATATTCCGATCTTCCACAAAGTGGCGATCACGTCGGTCCCGAAGGGCGGGCTCTGTTACAAATACGGCGAGATCATCGGCCGCGCGACCGCGGACATCCGGCCCGGCGACTACGTGCATGTGCACAACCTGGAAAGCACGCGCGGGCGCGGCGACCAGATGAAACAGACTGCAGGGAGGTAACGATCATGAAAGTAACCGGATTCAAAAGAGAAAACGGCCAGTATGGCATCCGCAACCATGTGCTGATCGCGCCGACATCCGTCTGCGCAAGCGTGACCGCCGCGAAGATCGCGGCCCTGGTCCCCGGTGCGGTCGCCATCGACAACCAGCACGGCTGCTGCCAGATCGGTTCGGACCTCGCCCTGACGGAAAAGACGGTGGCGAATTTCGCCAAAAACCCCAACGTCGGCGCCGTGGTGGTCGTCGGGCTGGGATGCGACGGCATCCAGGCCGACGACCTCGCGAACAGGATCCGCACGAGCGGGAAGCATGTCGAGACCGTCGTGATTCAGGAATGCGGCGGCACCGTGAAGGCCGTCTCCAAAGGGGCGGAGTATGCCCAGCAGATGGCGATGGAGCTCTCGAAGCAGAAGCGCGTCGAATTCGACATGAGCGAGCTGGTGCTCGCGCTGGAGTGCGGCGGTTCCGACCCGACCAGCGGCCTCGCCTCAAACCCGGCGATGGGCGTCGCCTCCGACCTGCTGATCGGGCAGGGGGGCAGCAGCATCCTGAGCGAGACGACCGAGGTGATCGGCGCGGAGCATCTGCTGGCCAAACGTTTTGCCGACCCGGTCATGCGCGACAAATTCCTCGGCATGGTCAAACGGATGGAAGACCGCGCCATTTCCCTCGGTGAAGACCTGAGAAGCGGTCAGCCGACCCCGGGCAACAAGGCGGGCGGCATTTCCACCATCGAGGAAAAATCCCTCGGCTGCATGTACAAGGCGGGGAACAGCCCGTTCCAGGGCGCCCTCGAATATGCGGAGATCATCCCGCACGACAAAAAAGGTCTCTACTTCATGGACACCCCGGGGCAGGACATAGAGGAACTCACCGGCCAGGTGGCCGGCGGCGCCCAGATCGTGGTGTTCTCCACCGGCAGAGGAACGCCGACGGGCAGCCCGATCGCTCCGGTCATCAAGATCACCGGCAACACCGGGACCTTCCAGAAAATGCCGGACAACATCGACATCAACGCGGGGCGCATCATCTCGGAGGGCGTCGAGATCCCCGAAATCGGCAGGGAGATCTTCGATAAGATCGTCGCGGTGTGCAACGGCGAGAAGACGAAGGCGGAGGCGCTCGGACACAACGAGTTCGCCGTCAACAAGGAATGCCCGACTTTCTGAGCCTCAAAGACAGGTGATTTTCCGAACGGGCCGGCATCGTTTTTTCGGTGCCGGCCCGTTTTTTGAGGCCTTCCCGGGGAAAAAAGACTTTCCCCTGTTTTTATGTTATACTACTGAGGAAGTTGAAAATGCGGGGAGAGGATGCTGCGGAAAAAAAGGCGGTATTTTTTAGACGAAAACCGAAAGGATTGATGCGGAGAAAGCCCATGCGGCGCAAAATTGGTCGGAGCACGGAAAAATAAAAAACAATCAGATGACGAAAGGAATGACAGTCCGATGAAGGTCATTGTGGGGATCACCGGGGCGAGCGGATCGGTCTATGCGGTAAAACTGCTGCGGACCTTGAAAGCCCTTGGCGTCGAAGTCACGGTGATATGCAGTGAAATGGGGATAAAAGTCATGGAATACGAGTGCGGAATCTCCGGTAAGGAAATCTTCCACGACTATGACGCCTATGAAAACAGCGACTTGTTTGCGCCGGTTGCCAGCGGCTCCAACAAATGGGACGCGATGATCATCGTGCCCTGCTCGATCAACACCCTGGGAGCCATTGCAAACGGGATAGGGAATTCGCTGCTGCTTCGGGTCGCTTCGGTGACATTAAAGGAAAATCGAAAATTGATTACGGTGGTAAGAGAGACCCCTCTCAGTTTCATCAACCTGAGAAATATGTGCACGTTAAGTCAGGCCGGCTGTTGCATCATGCCAGCGTCCCCGGGATTTTACGGAAAACCCCGGAAAATCGACGACCTGATCGATTCTCTGGTGGCCAGGATGCTGGATGAATTGGGGATAGAGAACAGCATGGGAAATCGTTGGAAGGGGGATGAAAATGAGACGGGTCGGCAGGGAATCGTATGAAAAGATAGACAAAGATTTATTGGAATGTTTGTCTCTTTTTATATTGACTTGCAGATCGCTTTGAGATACCATAGATCTTGCAATCAATTGTATACATATAAAACACAGTAGTTATACGAATGCTGTCTTATGTTTCAATGCAAAGTATGACTTTAAGCAAGGTGATGAAGCTGGCAAAGGACACACGGAAACAAAAAGCATATTGCTATCTGCGCAATGCGATTCTTTCCAATGAATTGAAACAGGGATCGGCGATCGTCGAGCAGGATATATCGGATAAACTGCAGATCAGCCGCACTCCGATCAGAGAAGCCTTGAAAATGCTAGAGGCGGAAGGGCTTGTCTATCAGATTCCACAGAGGGGAACATTTGTAAAAGAAATTACTACCCAGGATGTGGAAGAGATTTTTATGCTTCGAGAGGCCCTGGAGGTAGTCGCTTTACGAGAATCGATCAAACATATTTCGGATGAGCCGCTTGATGAGCTGGAGAGCAAGTTGGAGAAACTGTCGATTCAGAGCAAGCCGGAGGATTTTTATGAATGCGACAAGATGCTTCATCAGTTGATCATACAGAACTGCGGCAATCGGCGTCTGGTCCATTTCTTAAATACGATCAATTCGCAGATAGAAATGATAAGACGTATATCCGCAATGCTGCCCAATCGTTTGGAAAAATCGAAGCAGGAACACTTGAGAATTGTCAGGGCGCTGAAAGCCCGCAATTTGCCGAAAGCGGAGTCTGAACTGAGGAAACACATTAAGAATGTCGAGGCAAGCACCCTGGAAGTATGCCGCGTAGGCTTGTGGCGTGATAAATAAAGGGGGGAGGGGAAAATTTAATTATAATTCAGATTGTATACAATGTGTATAAAATATGAATTCAATAAGGGAGCGATCATTTTGCGTTTGAATGAAGAGCAAAAAGCCATGCTCGAAGGAAAGAGAGGGGCCCCGAAGAAAAAAGCGATGGAGATCCTGACCAAGCTGGGAGAAATTTACGGGGCGGAAGAGATGGTCCCTGTCACCAGCGTCCATATGCCGGGGTCTTCCGTTGTGGTCGCGGGCCATGCAGGGACGAAGTTTGTCGAAGACATGGCGGCGCAAAAAGGAAAGTTTCTTCCTTTCACGACTTTAAATACCGGGGCATGCGACCTGAGCGACGAAAAGAACACGATCGGATTTCCGGAAGCAAAAGTGGAGATGCAGAAAAGGCTGACGACGGCTTATGAGAAAATGGGCGGCTGCCCGCTCCATTCGTGTGTCCCTTACCTTTCCGGCAATCTTCCGAGACAGGGGGAGCACGTCGCGTGGGGCGAGTCGTCCGCGATCATTTTCGCCAATTCCGTCCTCGGGGCTTATACCAACCGCGAGGGCGGCCCGACGGCCCTTGCGGCGGCCCTTACCGGATGCGTCCCGGCGTACGGGCTGCATCTCAAGGAAAACCGCCGGGGCCAGGTCCTGGTCAATGTTCATGTTCCGCTCGACGACATCAACGAATTTGGCACGTTGGGCTATTTCGCGGGGCAGATTTGCGAAGACAGGATCCCGGTTTTCGCGGGGATCAAGCAGGCGGGCATTGACGAGCTGAAGATGCTCGGAGCCGCATTGGCTTCGTCGGGGGCGGTGGCGCTTTATCACATAGTCGGCATCACGCCGGAAGCTCCCACGCTGGAAGCGGCGTTCAACGGTCTTCGTCCGCAGACGGTGCTTGAATATGGAAAGGCCCAGCGTGACGAAGCCTATGCCAAGCTCAACAGAACAGGCGAGGACGAGATCCAGATGGTGGCGCTGGGTTGCCCCCATGCCTCGATCAGAGAAATCGCTGAAATCGCGGAGCTGCTTTCGGGGCGGCGCGTCAAGAGGGGAATCCAACTCTGGGTCATGACCGCGCTGCCGATCAAAACGATGGCCGAGCGCATGGGATATGTCAAAACCATTCAGGAAGCGGGAGGAAGGATCGTCTGTGACACCTGCGTCATTTTGGGCCCGATGAAAGAGATCATGGAGAGAAACGGCCTTCGCTCGCTGGCGACAAACTCGGCGAAACTCGCCCATTACGCGCCGGGACAATGGGATCTGAAAGTGCATTACGGGCCCGTTCGTACATGCATCGAAGCGGCCGTAAACGGAAGGTGGAACTAAATTGAGCGAAATCATTTTAAAAGGACATTCCGTGGTAGGCGGGAAAACCGAAGGCGAGGCGCTGGTCAGCCCCGAACCCATATGCTTTCTCGGGGGCGTCAACCCGGCCAACGGAATGCTCACCGAAAAAGGGCACGCGCTTGAAGGCAAATTTATGAAGGACAAAATTCTGGTTTTCCCGACCGGGAAAGGTTCCACCGGGGGTTCCTACCTCATTTATGAAACCAGCAGCAACGGGGTGGGGCCGAGGGCGATTCTGAACTGCAAAGCCGAAGCGGTGACGACGATCGGCGCGATCATTTCCGAGATCCCGATGGTGGATCGGCTTGAGCCGGACCCGATCAAAACGATAAAAACCGGCGACTACGTGATCGTGGATGCGGACGCCGGGACCGTGAAAGTCATTAAAAGAACTGAGAAGGAGGAAAAACGATGAAAAGACTGACGAAGGCGGAGCGCGAGCGTTTGGAAAAACTGTCAACGACCAATCTTTCCGACGCGTTGGACAAAATAGGGCTCCACGGCGTTACGATAGGGATACGCCCTTTGTGGGGGACGCCCAAAATCGTGGGCAACGCGATGACGGTGAAGATGACGGCTGCCGGAGAGACAAAATCCAAAACCCATCTGGGCAGCGCGACGATTGACAGCGCCGAAGCAGGCGACATCATTCTGGTGGACAACGGCGGAAGGATCGATGTCTCCTGCTGGGGGGGCATTCTGGCGACCGGAGCCAAAAAACGCGGCGTCTCGGGCATCATAGTCGACGGCGCGTGCAGGGATGCGGACGAATTTCTTGAAATGGATTTCCCAGTGTTTGCCAAAGCGGTCGTGCCGATGAGCGCGAGAGGGCGGGTTATGCAGGACAGCTATAACGTCATGATCCAGATCGGCGGGGTGCAGGTGCGCCCGGGGGACGTGGTTGTCGCGGATACGAACGGAGTGGCCGTCATTCCGGCGGCCCGGCTGGAAGAAGTGATCGGTCAGGCCGAAAAGCTCCTGGAGAAAGAGGAGCAGATGATCGCGGAGATCAAAAAGGGGACTTCCATGTTGGACGTGGACCAGAAATTCAGATATGAGCATATGCTCGACAAACAGGGAAGGTGACAAAATGGATGCCGAAAAATTGAAAAGACTCACGACTTTCCCGACCGGGAATATCAGCGATGCGATGGGGAAAAAGGGGAGCATGGACAGTTCGATCAAGCCGGTCTACGACGATGCCAGGATGGGCGGCCCGGCCGTGACGGTGCGGGCGGTGCCCGGGGACAATCTCCCGGCGCATATCGGCCTCGACCGGGCTCCCGCCGGTTCGGTTTTGGTGATAGATGCCCGCGGATATACGCATGCGGGGCTGTTTGGCGAGATCATGGCTCAGGCCGCCCAGAAAAAAGGCCTGGCCGGCGTTGTGATCGACGGGGCCTGCCGCGACCGGCTGGCCATCAAAGAGCTTGGATTTCCGGTATTCAGCAGAGCTGTCAATCCGGGCGGAACGGTCAAGGAGAGCCTGGGCGCGCTGAATGTGCCGATCAGTTGCGGCGGCGTTTCCGTCAACCCGGGAGACATCGTAGTGGGCGACGCCGACGGAGTTGTGGTGATTCCCAGAGAAGAGGCGGAACAGACCTTTGAAAAGGCGAACGCCATTTTTTCAAAGGAAGAGACGATCAAAAAACGGATAGACGCGGGCGAGACGCCGATGCGGATTTACGGATTGGATCAACTGGTCGAAAAAAAGAAGCAGTCGTAAGGGGGTGATTCAGACGAATAACGTGGAACGCTTTCAGCAGATCAGTACGACCAACCTGTCGGACGCCATGGATAAGCTGGGAATCGCCGGCGGCTGTCTGGGGATCGCGCCGGTCGTTCAGGGCGTGAAAATGGCGGGGACCGCTTATACCGTGCATTACATCCCGTGCGGGCAGGTAAAAGGTACGGTCGGCGATTATATCGACGACGTGAAACCCGGCGACGTGGTCGTCATCGACAATGCGGGCAGAAAATACTGCACCGTGTGGGGAGATATTCTCACCATGTATGCAAAGGACAGGAACATTGCGGGGACGTTGATCGACGGCGTCTGCCGCGATATTCCGAATATTCGCAAACTGGCCTATCCGGTCTATTCCAAAGGCTGTTATATGGTCACCGGAAAGGACCGCGTCGAGGTCGATGCCGTGCAGGTGCCGATCAGCATCGCGGGCGTCCAAGTCAGGCCCGGGGACGTTGTGGTCGGCGACGACACCGGCGTGGTGGTCATTCCGAAAGAGAGGGCCGACGAGGTGTATGAAGTGGCGGTCGAGATCGGGAAAGCCGAGGACGGGATCGAAAAGATGGTCCTGAGCGGCCGCTCGATCGCGGAAGCGCGGCGCACATACGGTTATCATACGCTCCAGAGAAGGCAGTAGACAAAAAAGCTGATTGCCGTAAGACATCGAAAAAGCCGGCGGCGGGACTGTCGGGCAACCGACAGCCCTCATCGTGTACGGGAAAATTCGGATCGTGTCAATCACCTGCAATCAGTCGAGAAGAGGTGTTTCCGTCTCATGGAAGATTTATCGGTCAAACTGGGGCCTTTGGAACTTAAAAATCCCTTTGTCGTCGGGGGAGGCCCGCTGAGCGGGACGGCGAAGCATATTCAGAAATGTATCGACGCCGGTTTCGGCGCGGTGGTCACCAAAACCGCGTCCACCCCCTGGTATTTGCGCAGGTACCCACGGCCGCTGTATAAGCTGGTCGATTATAAGAAAAACAGGGACGACCCTTACTTTATACCGGCAGAATATACCTGGATGCATCGAGAACATAACTCGGTTTATCACCCGTTGAAGTTTGCAAAAATAATCGAGCAGATCGCCGGCTATGCACGGGAAAAGAATTGCGCCATCATAGGCAGCTTTGCCGCCCGGGGGATAGAAGAATGGGAAAAAATCGCGGCGGCTTATGAGAAAGCCGGGTGTGCGGCGCTGGAGCTGAACTTTTGCTGTCCGTTTCCCCCGGAAGGCCTGACAAAGACCCCGGAGGGAGCGAATATCGGAATCTATTTTACCACGCACCCGGAAGAGGGAGCCAAGGTCCTCAAGAGGCTGCGCGAAATCATCCACATCCCGATGTTTGTAAAATTGAGCCCGGACGGGGGCGATTTTGCCCGGATGATCCGATCTTATGAGGAGGCCGGCGCCGCGGGGGTGACGATGTTCGCCAATAATAAGGTGCTGCGGGTGGATATTGAAACGGGAAAGCCGATTCTCTACGGACCGACGGCCGGAACGGGCCCGTGGGCGAAAGCGTCCAGCCTGCGGTGGATCTCAGAGATGGCGGCGATCACCGACATGGCGATTATGGGCGGCAGAGGGGCCTCCACCTGGCAGGATGCGATTGAATTCCTGATGTCCGGCGCGGCGGCGGTCCAGTACTGTTCCCCGCTTATGATCCGGGGAGTTGGGTATGCCGGCGAGCTGATCAAGGGCGTGGAAGGCTATATGGAAAGGCGCGGTTACCGTCATATTTCCGATTTTCAGGGCGTCGCGCTGCAATACATCTACAGCAATCAAGAGCTTATCGACAAGGTCAAACCTCTCTTCGCACAAGTCGATTACAGCAAATGTATCGGCTGCAAGCGTTGTCTTGACGTGTGTTGTTACGACGCCATTAAAGTCGCCAAAAAAGCCGTGATAGACAAAAAAAGATGCGCCGGGTGCAGCCTGTGCAGTCAGGTTTGTCCCAGAGGGGCGATCGGCATGAACGAAAGGGAAAACGACCTGGAACACTTCCGGGCGATGTTCTCGGACCACCCGGAACTTGCGCCGAAAGACTTGTTCAGCCAGGATGAGGAACACGTCTGAGTTTGAGGGCTGGAAATATCTTCTCATAAAGAGGAAGTGACCGGAATGGGTATGACGATGATTGAAAAAATTCTGGCAAAACACGCCGGCAGGGAGCGGGTGGCGCCCGGAGAGATCGTGGAAGCGCGGATCGACACGGTGATGCTTCACGATGTGGGAACGCCGGGCGTGCAGCGTCCGCTGAAAGAGCTGGGCGCGAAAAAAATCGCGGACAACGTGGACTGTGTCATTATTCCGGACCATTATGTTCCGGCTCCGACCGTTCAAGCGGCGGAAAATCTGAAGCTCACAAAGGATTTTGCCAGGAAGATGGGCGTCAGGCATTTCTATGATGTCGGGCGCGGCGGGATCTGCCATTCCATCATGGTTGAAAAGGGCCATGCGCTCCCGGGGCAGATCATTGTGGCCCCCGATGCGCATGCCACGACCTATGGGGCGTGCGGGGCTCTGGGGACGGGTTTGGGCGTGACCGACACGGCCATTGCGCTGGCTGCGGGAGAATTGTGGTTCAAAGTGCCGGAAACGGTCAAGGTCGTTTTGACGGGGAAACCGGGGCGTTTTGTCAGCGCCAAAGACATCGCGCTTTTCCTGCTCAACGAATTCGGGAATGAAAGACTGATTTACAGAAGCGTCGAGATCACGGGGCCCGTGGCCGACGGCCTCAGTCTGGAGAGCCGGGCGTGCATGGCAAACATGATGTTTGAAGCCGGCGTGAAGGCCTGCCTCTTTGTCCCCGACTCCAAAACGATGGCATTTCTCAAAAGAGCCACCGGCGGCCGAAGCGTGCCGGAACCGGTGCGCCCGGATCCGGACGCGAAGTACGAGGAGATCGCGCGCTACGATCTGAGCAGGCTCGCTCCGTTTGTGGCGGCGCCGCACAACCCGACAAACGGCAGGAAAATTTGGGAGGCCGCCGGCATCAAGATAGACGAGGCTTTTTTGGGTTCCTGCACCAACGGGCGGCTGGAGGACCTGCGGGTTGCCGCTGCGGTATTGAAAGGCAAAAAAATTCACCGGGACGTGCGCATGATTGTCACACCGGCGTCCCAGAACGTCTTTTTGCGGGCGATGGCCGAAGGGCTCATTCAGACTTTCGTGGAAGCGGGGGCTCTGGTGACGAACCCGGGCTGCGGAGCCTGCCTGGGCGGTCATCTCGGATTGCTGGCTCCGGGAGAAGTCTGTATTTCTTCCTCAAACCGCAATTTCCGCGGAAGGATGGGCAGCAGGGAAGCGGAAATCTATCTGGCTTCTCCGGCTGTGGTAGCCGCCTCCGCCGTAAAGGGCGAAATCGCGGACCCGAGACTTTTGGAAGGGGAAAAGCCATGATTTGCGGAAAGGTGTGGAAATACGGGGAAAATCTCGATACCGACGCGATTTATCCCGGTAAATATCTCGTGTATTTCGACCCGGAAGAAGTGGCCAGGCACGCTATGGAGGGGATTGACCCGGAGTTTTTACAGAAGGTGAAGCCGGGCGATATAGTTGTCGCGGGAGGCAACTTCGGGACGGGTTCCGCCCGCGAGCAGGCGGCGTTGGCCCTGAAATATGTGAAAATAGGGTTAGTGATCGCGGAATCGTTTTCCAGGACTTTTTACCGCAACGCCATTGCCATCGGCTTGCCGGTCCTGGAGCTGAAGGGGATCACGAAAGCCGTCGCGGAAGGGGACGAATTGTCGGTCGATCTGCAAACAGGTTTCATCGAGAACCGGACGACCGGATGGTCTGGAAAAGCGGCGGAACAGCCCGAGCTGCTTTTAAAAATGATCGCAGCGGGCGGTGCGCTCCATTATTATAAAAATAAATTGGCGAAAGGGTGAGTTGTGTTGAGTAAGAACCTTCAGAGTTTCCTGGCGGATATGAAAGAGAAGCTTCCCCGGAATCTGCTGTTTTCCGACAAACTGACGGATCCGAGATATGAAGCGACGGCGGTATTGAGAAAGCTTGAGCTTTCAGGCAAAAGCCCGATCGTTGTTTGGAATCATGCCCTCAACCTGAAGCAGGCGGAGAGCCCGGTCAGGCTGGCTTTCAATTTTTTCGCGGGAAGGGACACTATCGCAGTCGCGCTTGGGCTGAATGCCAATGAAAGCCGTATGGAACCGGCCATGGCGCTGCAGGAACGCTACAGCCATCCCATCGATCCGGTGGTGATCAAAAGGGAAGAGGCTCCGGTCAAAGAAATCGTTTTGAAAGGCGGGCAGATCAACCTGTTGAATTATCCGATCCCGATCCATCACGAGCTGGACGGCGGGCCGTATATTCTGGGCGGCGTGCTGGTCACCAAAGACCCGGATACCGGGCTGTATAATCTCGCCATGATCAGGCTGCAGGTTAAGGGACCCAATCGGCTGGCGGTCCATGCGGAGCGCCACCATCATTCGGGGACGATTATCCACAAATATATCGATTCCGGCAAAAAAGCGCCTTTTGCGGTTGTGATCGGGCATCATCCCGCCTTTTACCTCGGCGCGCTCTGGGAAGGCGCGCTCGGAAGGAACGAATACACCCTTTCCGGAGGCGTCTTGCAGGAGCCGGTGCGCCTGACGGATTCCGAAACATGGGGCTCGGATTTTCTGGTCCCCGCGGACGCGGATATAATCTTTGAAGGGGAAGCCCTGCCCGGGCAGCTGGAAGACGAGGGGCCGATCGGGGAGCACACCAGATATTATAAGAATGTTTGCGGCGGAAAAGTGGAGTACAATCATGACCCGGCGGCCGAGCTGACCGCCATCACGCGCAAGAAAAACGCCGTATTTCTCTCGACGTTTATCGGGCACAAGGATCATGTGCTGGCCGGATCGCTCCCCAAAGAAGCCGTGATTTACCAAAATGTGAAGAGAGTCTGCACGGGACTGAAAGAGGTCCACATGACCCCGTCGGGGCAGGGGAGATATATTTGCTATATCTCCATGCATCAGCGCGTCGCGGGAGAGGCGAAAAACGCCATGCTGGCGGCGTTCTCCAGCGACTGGCACATCAAATATGTCGTGGCGGTCGATGAGGATGTGGATGTCTACAACGACGGCGAAGTGCTTTGGGCGATCGCCACGCGGACGCAGGCGGATACCGACTTTTTCGTGATTCCCAACGCGATGGGAGCGACGGTGGACCCGACGGTCTCGCGCAATCCGTTGAGGCCTTTAAGCGCCAAAATGGGGTTTGACGCCACAAAGCCGGTCGGCGTGCCTTTCTCGGATGTGTGTGAAGTGAATAAGGAATTGCTGAGTAAAATCAAGCTGAGCGATTACTTCAAAGGATATTGATGGCTGACCGTTCAGGCAGCTATAGCATAAAAATGAATCGGGGGGAAAATGAAATGACTTCTGCTGGAAGTGTTAGCACTCCGGAAAAAGCACCAGTCGCCGTTCAAAAAACCAAGAAACCACTTGAAAAATATCGGATCTGGTTCGCCCTGGTGGCCGTCGTCGTCGGGGTCATTGTTTTCTTGCTTCCCTTGGGCCTCGGGCAGAACGCAAAGATCACTTTGGCCGCCTTTGCGTTCACGGTCGTCATGTGGGCTTTTGAGGTCATGCCCTTGGGCATTACGGCAGTCCTGTTTTCGGTGATCCTGACGCTGCTGATCCCGCAAAAGGTGATGGGCCCGGCCGTTACTTTTAACGGTTTCACCAACGACACGTTTTGGCTGATACTGGGCTCTTTCCTGTTGGGTGAGGCGACCGTGCGCACGGGGCTCGTTGAAAGGATCGCGTTGTCCCTGATGAGACGCGGCGGATCGAGCTACACGAGGGTTATGATTTATGTCTGGATTTCCCAGTTTATTCTGGGGGCCTTGGTCCCGTCGGGCACGGTGCGTATCGCGATGTACATACCGATTATTGTGGGAATAGTGGAAGGATTTAACGCCGCGCCGGACAGCAATCTGGCCGCCGGGGTCATGATGCATGTTTATTGGAGCAGCATCTTGGGGGCGACCATTTGGTACACGGGCACCAACCTCAACCCGGTTGCGATGGAGATCTCCAAGCAGGCGGGAGGAATCGAGCCTTCCTTCCTCACATGGTTCGTCTGGATGCTGTTTCCCTCCATTTTACTGACCGTGGGCTCATTCTTTATCATTCAAAAAATATTTCCGCCGGAAAAGGAATATCTCACCGGGAACCAGAAGGGAAACAGCGCAGGGGAAAAGGTCAGCATCGTCGATGAAAGGCTGAAAGCCCTGGGCCCGTGGAAAGCGGAAGAAAAACGGGCTTTAGCGTATTTTGTAGTCTGCGTGGGCCTCTGGGTGAGCGAGCCGTTACACGGCATTTCCACTTCATGGGTCGCGATCCTGATCGGCGTCCTGCTGTTCCTGCCGGGAATCGGCGTCCTGAAGAAAAAATCCCTCAATAATATCTCGTGGGGGACACTCCTTCTTTTAGGAGTTGCCCTGGGAATGACCAAGATTATCAAAGCGGTCCATCTCGATACCTGGATGACGAAAACTCTTTTGGCCCCGATCCTGAATCCCCTTTGCGCGTTTGGGCCGATCGGCCTTGTATTTGGGGTGTGCATCATCACTGCCCTGATTCATTTTTTGATTTCGGCTTCCAGCGCGGAAACGGCCATGCTGACCCCCTTGGTCACAAAATACGCCGCCAATGCGGGGTTTAATCCCTCGCTCGCGGGAATGGCCGTCGCACGCTCGTCAATGGGCGTTTTCCTCTTCCCGTATCAGACGCTGCCGTTGGCGGCTATTTGGGGGACAGGCTACATGGATATGAAAAAATGTCTGAAAATCATGTCCTGCATGTCTCTTTTCAGCATCGTCTGGATCACGGCATTGGGCCCGTATTACAACTGGATCATGACAGTATTGCCATAAGCATGAATGTCCGCGTTCCGTCGCGCGGGCGTATCTTAAGGCGGCTTCAGCGGAGGGATGGTGACTCCGTTTCGCCGCAAATGGAAAGGCCGCCCGGTACGTTCTTTGAACCGTACCGGGCGGCCTTCGGCGCGCCGCGGGTCAAGGTATCTCCGGGTCACTTTGGGGGAGGTGATCGTTTCGATGTTGTGGTAGGGGATCAGCCGTTCGAGCATCTCGCTGTTCGCATGGCAAAGCGGGGCCCGGGGGTTGACCGCGCAGTTGATCGCGGAATATTCCTGGATCCTCCCCATGCAGCCTTCCTGGCAGGAAATGCAGGGACGGATGTCCTCCGCTTTGCCCGCCCTCGATGCCCTCCGGGATGTCGCGGCCCTTTTCGACGAATTTTTTCCCCGGCAGAGCGCCATCCCCCCTATTATATACGGGCCGGCGAAACACAACAAATCAAGAACGGGTTGGAACCCCCTTGATTTTTTCCAAAAACTGCATATAC
>DAINSB010000023.1:0-6404 GCA_036741535.1 Caproicibacter sp.
TTCGCCCTGCTGACCGGCCTGGGCGAAAGGGCGGAGCGGTATCTGCCGCTCTGCTCCGACGCCGCCGCCGAGGTGGAGCAAAACGAACGGGACGGCTGCCCGGAGCAGGCGCAGGCGCTCCTGACGGCGGCCGCCGCGGCTCTGGCCGGTTACCGGTACGCACTCGCGCAGGCGGGCGCTTCTGGCGCTTCGTTCGCGGCGGGAGACGTGAAGGTCGCGCCGGGCACGGGCAATCTGCGCCCGGCGAAGCGGCTCTGGCGGGAATCCGCGGCGGCGGCCTCGCCGTATCTTCTGGAAAACACGTTTCTGTTCGGGAGGATCCTGCCGTGAGCCGCCGCGCCCGGACCGAAGACATGCTGCGGCGCTACGGGGAGCCGGCGTCCTGCGGCGGCGACGAGTTCCCGGCGATCGTCCGGCCGCTCCGCTTTTCGGAACGGACGGATGCCGAAGACGGGGGCATGGACTGCCTGTATACCGGCCCCGCGGACCAAAAGCTCTCCGTCGGGGCGGTCGTCTCGGCGCGGGGCAGGTCGTACCGGGCGGTTCGCAGCGAGACCGTGAGCCTCGCCGGGGAAGAGCTGTACGTGCGCGCGGTGCTGCGGCTGCTGCCGCCCGGCGCGGACGGCAGCGTGCGTCTTGAGCGGAACGGGGCTCCGCTCGCGTCGGCGGAAAGCTATACCGTGAGGGCGCGGCAGGCGAGCGAGGCCGAGATCCCGTGGGGCGGCGGCGCGCCGGACGGGATCGCCGCGGGAGCAATTGCTTTCGAGCTGACGCTCGAAAATGTCGTACCGGAAGAGGGCGCGGACCTGTTCTCGGCGGACAGCTTCGACGTGAACATCGCGCGCGGGCAGACGAGGACCGTCTATTCCGGCTGCCGGTGGAAGACCATAAAGAATACCGGAGGCCTTGCGGGCGCTCCGGAATACGAACTGGAAATCCTTGCGGCGAAACGCGCCGTTTCGGAACAGGAGGGCTGACCGATGGACGACGGAGCGGAGGAACTCTCGGAACAGATGGAGCTCGACTGGCGGCGCTATCCGCGCGGCCTCGACGCGGGGGATGAAACATGAACCTTTCGCCGATGAGCTACGGCGGATTCGTGTGGCCGAACAACCCGCAGTCCGTAAAGGTCGAGCGGGTCCGGATCGCGGCGGAGCTGAAAATCCCGGGTTCGGTTTCCGCCGTGCAGGAGAACGGAACCGGCCCGCGGCGGGTCTCCGGCTCGGGACGGTTCTCCGGCGCGGACGATTTTGCCCGGCTCTGCGCCGCGTTCGACGCAGGCGGCAGCGCGATGCTCCGCCTGCCCGGCATGGAGACGTTCCCCGCCGTGTTCATCTCGCTTGCCATGAAGGGGGAGCCGGGGCCGGACGGCGTGGGCTATGGATTCGTCTTTCTGGAGGACGCGGCGGCGGATGATGCGTCCGAAGCGCGGGTCTATACCTGCTCGGGAGGCGAGACCCTGTGGGACGTCGCGAACCGGTACGGCACGCATGCGGACACGCTGCTTGCAGCCAATCCGGAGATCGAGTGGCCGAACGCGCTGGAAGCGGGGAGGACGGTGACGGTGCCGTGACGGGACTCACTTATCTCGGCGTGACCCCGGAGGGCGGCGCCGCGCTTCCCGCCCCGGCGGAGGTGGCCTGGGACTGCTCGGAGGACGCGCCCGCGGACGGCTTTTCCGGGGTATTTCCGCTGTCGTCGAGCTTCGGGAATCTGACCGGGATCAGAATTCTGGATTCTTCGGGAGAACTGCTGTTCGACGGCGTGACGGACATCCAACGGGAAATTTCGGCCGCAGGCGGGCGGGTGCTGAAGCTCGCCGCCCGCAGCCGCGCCGGGCTTCTGCTCGACAGCGAGGCCGTGCCGCAGACGTACTCCTCTCCGTCGCTGCCGATGATCTACGCAAGGCACGTCAAACCCTACGGCTTTTCCGGCTGGGCGGGAAGCGAGCAGGTGTTCGAGGGGACGATGCAGATCGCGAAGGGCATGAGCGAATGGCAGGCCGCGGCGCTGTTCTGCACCGCGTTTTTGAAGGTGACGCCCCGCGTGCGGGGAGGCGTGTTCGACGCCTCCGGCGCAAGCGCGGCGCAGGAGCTTTGTTTCGGCGACGGCGGAATCCGGTTTCGTTCGGCGGAGGTCAAAAACCGGTACTGCGACCGGTATTCCGAAGTGCTCGCGCCCCTGCCGATCGGCGGGACGTACGTTTTAGCGTCGGAGGACGCGCAGACGCGGGCGCTCGGCATCCTGCGCCGGAGATGCCTGAAAAGCGCCGACGGCGCGGGGGCGCTGCTGTCTTCGGCGGACCGGAAGGCGTTCGCGGTGACGGTGGAGTGCCCCGGCCGCGTGCGGGCGGAGATCGGCGGACCCGCCGTGTTTCGGAACGGCGTGCTCGGGGCGTTCAGCGGCCTCACCGTGGCGGGGACCCGGTATCTGCTGGACGGAGCGGGCGAGCGGACCAGAATTGTGCTGAGGAGGAAATAGAGATGTGGATTTCACAGCAGATGATCGAATCGGGGGGCCGCAAGCGGCAGGCCGATGTCGCGACCGTCACGGGCGACGGTGCGGCGCAGGGCGCGCAGGAATACAGGTCGCTGCCGTTCGCGGGGCCGTGGGGGAACGCGGCGCAGGCGGTCATCGTCTCCACGTCGGCGGGCGATACCTGCATCGGCGCCCTCGCGCAGGACAGGGGCCTGCAGCCCGGGGAGCTGATGTTGTTTTCCTCCGGCGGGGCGGAGATCTATCTGAAAAGCAGCGGCGAGATCGAGATCAACGGACAGACCTTCGCCGCGAAAGGAGCAAACTGATGGCATGGAAATTTGGGTCCGGGAGTTGTCTTCGCTTGACTGCGGGGGCACCCCGCTGATGGACACGGCGATTGCAAACGGCGATTTCGCGCCCGGCGCGAACGGACGGCCGCGGGAGATTTCGGGCACGGAGGAAAAGTTTCAGCGGGCGGCGATCCGCCTGACCGTGCCGCGCGGGTCGTTCTGCTTCGACCCGTCGCTCGGCAGCAGGTTAAGCGCTGTGACCGGGGAGGAAGAAGACCCGGACGCCCTGGCGCTGTTTTACGCGCAGGAGGCGCTGGGAGGGATGACGGACGTGACGGCGCAGTCCGCCCGGTATGTCGGGGGAGATTCGCCGTCGGTACGGGTGACGCTGCTCTGCGCGGGGCGGCAGAAAGAGATCGGGGTGGAGCTGTGACGGAAACGTACGACAGCATCCTTCTGCGGATGCAGCAGAAATTTGAGGCGCTGGCCGGCTATTCGCCGGACGATGCGTCGGACATCGGCATCCGGCTCAAGGTCCTCGCGGGGGAGATCTATTCCGTCTGCGCCGCGGTGGACTGGCTGAAAGCGCAGACGTTCGCCCAGACGGCGACGGGCGCGCGGCTCGAGATGCGGGCCGGGGAGCGGGGCCTTTCGCGCAAGCCGGCCTCGGCGGCGACGGGCGCGCTGACCTTCGGGCGGAGCACGGCGCTGTGGTTCGGCGTCAGCATCCCGAAGGGAACGGTCTGCGCCTCCTCCGGAGCGGGTGCGGCGCAGTATGTGACGACGGCGGACGCCTCCCTGCCGCAGGGCAGCCTGACGGTCGCCGTGCCGGCCGCGGCGCAGGAGGCGGGCGCAGCGGGCAATACGAATTCCGCGACGGTGACGGTGATGGTGACGCCCCCCGCGTCGATCGAAACGGTGACGAACACCGCTCCGTTCACCGGCGGCGAGGACGCGGAATCCGACGATTCGCTGCGGGCGCGGCTGCTCTCGGCCTATGCCGCGCCCGCAAACGGGACGAACGCGGCGTGGTACCGGCAGGCCGCCATGGCCTGCGACGGCATCCACTCCGCAAATGTCGTGCCCCGGGCGAACGGCGTCGGCACCGTGGCCGTCTATCTGGGAGGGAAAGGGGCCGCGCCCTCCACAGGGCAGGTGCAGGCGGTCTCCGCCATGCTGACTGCGGCGAAGGAGATCAACGTGGACGTGACGGTGCAGGCGGCCGGGACCGTCGCGGTCGATGTGGCCTGCACCGTGAAGAACGGCGGCGCCGGGACCGATGCGGCGATGGTGACGGCGTGCCGGCAGGCGATCCTGGACTATTTCGACGGGCTGGGCGTGGCCGAGGCCGCGACGGTTTCCGCCATGACGGCGGCCCTGTTTTCGACGGGGCTGATCTCGGACTGCTCGTTCTCGACGGCCGGGAAGGCGACGGCCGCGAATCAGCTCGCGGTGATCGGCGCGCTGACCGTGACGGCGGGGCCCTGATGGGCGCGTACGATTCGATGAAAGCCCGCCTCCTGCCGACCGGTCTCTATGCGCTGGACGGCTCCACGGCGGTCGATTTCGAGCTGCGGGCCATGGCGGAGGGCCTCGACCTCGCGTACGGCGCCGTCAAGGAGCTGCAGCGGGAGAGCTTTGTCGCTACGTCCGAGGGATACGGCCTCGCCCTCCGGGAGGCGGTTTCCGGCCTCGGCGGCGGCGGGGACGCGGCGGACCGCCGGGTGAAACTGCTGGCGCTGGGCGCGGCGGCGCCCGGGGCGTTCACCAAAACGGCGCTGGCTTCGCTGCTTTCCGGGCTCGGCCTCGACGCGGAGCTCGCGGAGAACACGGCGGGCGGCACGGTGACGGTGTATTTTCTGCGGGAGCCCGCCTGCGGGCGGGATTCCGCGCAAAAAATTCTGGAAAAATTTATGCCGGCGCATTTGACGGCCGTTCCGGATTACAGCCGCGTTTCGTGAAAAAATAGATTGCGGGAAATGACGCGCGTTCGACAAAAAAGGGTTGATTTTTGTCCTCGGATCGGATATTTTGGATATAGCTGAAAGATTCGGGACAATAGAAGGTAGACCGGTCGGAAAAACGCGAAAGGAAGCGTGATCGGAAGATGTACGAAAATACGGCTAAAAAGGAGCGGGCGCTGCTCGTGGAGCTCGAGACCGGGGAATTCGACGCGGAATCTTCGCTGGCGGAGCTCTACGAACTGGTAGCGAGCGCCGGGGCCGAGCCGTTCGGCGCCGTGACGCAGAAGCGCCCGTCGCCCGACGCGGCGACCTGTGTCGGCAAGGGAATGATGGGGCAGATCGCCGATTTCAGCGAAAAATACGGGATCGACCTGCTGGTGTTCGACCGGGATCTTTCACCCACGCAGCTCCGCAATATCGAGCGTATTTCCGGCGTGCGGGCGGTGGACCGCACCACGCTGATCCTCGACATCTTCGCGAAAGGCGCCCGCACGCGCGAGGGACGCCTGCAGGTGGAACTGGCGCAGCTGCGGTATCTGCTCCCGCGGCTCGGGGGAAAAGGGACCGAGCTGTCGCGCCTCGGCGGCGGCATCGGCACGCGCGGCCCGGGCGAGAGCAAGCTGGAGACCGACCGGCGCCACATCCGGCGGCGGATCGAGTCGCTTGAAGTCCAGCTTAGGGGCCTGGAGGCGCGCCGCGGGCGGATCAGCCGCCGCCGGCGCAAGGACGGCGTGACGACCGTGGCGCTCGTGGGCTACACCAACGCGGGAAAATCCACCCTGATGAACGCCCTGACGGGCGCGGGCGTGCTGACCGACGACCGGCTGTTCGCGACGCTGGACCCGACGGCGCGCGCGCTGAGGCTGCCGGGCGGCGAAAAGGTGATGCTGATCGACACCGTCGGCTTTCTGCGCCGGTTGCCGCACCATCTGGTCGAGGCGTTCAAATCCACGGTGGAGCAGGCCGCCGCGGCCGACGTGATCCTGAACGTCTGCGACGCCTCCAATCCGGCCGCCCCCGAACATATGGAGGTCACGCGGAGCGTGCTGGCCGGCCTCGGTTGCACGGACCGGCCGATGATCACGGTGCTGAACAAGTGCGACCTCGTGCCGGACCTTGCCTCCATGCCGATGATCGGCCGGGCGGTGCGGATCAGCGCGAAGACGGGCGAGGGCCTTGCGCTCCTGCTGGATACGATCGAGCGCAGCCTGCCGGATTACCGCCGCGTCACGCTGCTGCTTCCGTTTTCCGCCGCGGGCCTCGCGGACCGGGTGCGCGGAAGCGGCGCGGTGGAACGGGTGGAGTACACGCCGCGCGGCTGCCGGATGACGGCCCGTGTGCCGGGCGCCGTCGCGGACGCCATGCGCGATTACATCGTCGATTTCGCTCCGCCGCGATAAAAAAATGAAAAAGTGGGGAAACTCCGGTTCCTTTGGAGTTTCCCCACTTTTATGGATTTTTTTCCGGCTTCATTCGCGCCCGCGCCGCCGCCGGAAAAGTCGAACGTCAGCGTTTCCCCGTCTACCTCGACGGGGCAGTCCGTGAGCGGCGTCATGGACAGCGACGGGGGATTTTCCATGTTAAGAGGGGCCGGAGCTGGCCGACGCGCCGACCGGCGCGCAGAGCGTCAGCAGGCAAGCGGCGGACGCGGAGAGGATGCGGCGGGGGGGGG
>DAINSB010000023.1:6414-22774 GCA_036741535.1 Caproicibacter sp.
CGCGCCGGCTGCGCGGGGCGTCCGGGCTGCGGGCTATTTTTTCACCAGCACTTTTTCGATGCTGCCGATGAACATTTTATGGTAGTCCTTTTTCGGGTAGTTCTTCGCGTCGAGCGTCGGATCGAGAAAGCATGCGGGGTCGAAATCCTGCCGGTACAGCTTGCGGCAGAGGAAGACGAGCTTCGCCTCGGCGAAATACGGCGCCGCCTCGTCGAACACGGGCGTCAGGTTCGAGGCCTTGATCTTGTCACCGTCGCGGCCGGAATGGCTGCCGCAGTAATTCAGCGCCGCGCGGTAGGCTTCGTCGAACACGCAGAGGGAATAATAAGGCTCTCTGTTCAGAAATTCGAGCGTGTAGCGCGTGGGGCGGATATAGACGGTGGAGACATAGTGGTTCCACAGCTCGCCCAGCGACCCCCAGCTTGCGGTCATGGTGTTGCATTTTTCTTTCGTGCCGGCCGTGACCAGCATCCACTCCTTGTCGATCATGGTGAACGGGTTGAATTTCAGGTCGGAAACGGCGACCTCGCGAAAATCATTCATGAAAAACCTCCTGCTTTGCAGCGGCCCGGAATCGGCGGGCCCTTTTCCAAATTCTACCCTTCTATTATAATCATGTTTGCAAATAAATATCAACAGGCGCAGGCAAAGCCTGTTTCGGCCGGGCGTATGGCCTGGTGAAAATCAAAAGCTGTCTTTTGCCCGGACAGTTCAGGGACGGCTCCCGCGTTGGTCGGTCTCTGACGTGCCCGCCGGGAGTTTCCCGAAGCTCTCGCGCCGGCCGCAGCCCGGAATTTTTGCCAGGCTCTATGGCGCGGCTTGTATGCAAATTCAATTTGCTGAATATTTATGCAAAAATGACTTGATTTTTTGCATAAAAGGCGTATAATAGGCATTGTCGAAACAATTTACCCATATCGATCGTTGAAAAGGGGTCGCATACAAAATGGAAAAAAAGATCAAAAAAGTGGTTCTGGCCTATTCGGGCGGCCTTGATACCTCCGTCATCATCCCGTGGCTGAAAGAAAATTACGACGGCTGCGAGGTCATCGCCGTCGCGGCGGACGTGGGGCAGGGCGCCGAACTTGACGGTCTGGAAGAAAAGGCGAAAAAGACCGGGGCCTCCAAACTCTACATAGCAGACCTGAAAAAGCAGCTCGTCGAGGACTACATCTGGCCGACGCTGAAAGCGGGCGCCGTCTACGAGGGCAAGTACCTGCTTGGGACCTCGTTCGCGAGGCCGCTGATCGCGAAGCGCCTCGTCGAGATCGCGAAGGCCGAGGGAGCCGACGCCATCGCGCACGGCGCAACCGGCAAGGGCAACGACCAGGTGCGCTTCGAGCTTTCCATCAAGGCGTTCGCGCCGGAGATGAAGATCATCGCGCCGTGGAGGATCTGGAGCATCAAGTCCCGCGACGAGGAGATCGACTACGCCGAGGCGCATCACGTCCCGCTCTCCATCACGAGGGAGACGAACTACTCGAAGGACAAAAACCTGTGGCATCTGTCGCACGAGGGCCTCGACCTCGAAGACCCCGCGAACGAGCCCAAGTACGACAAGATCCTCGAGCTGGGCGTTTCGCCCGAAAAGGCCCCCGACCAGCCGGCCTACGTGACCCTCGCGTTTGAAAAAGGCGTGCCCGTCAAGCTGGACGGCGAAAAGTTCTGCGGCGTCGACCTGATCGCGAAGCTGAACGGGATCGGCGGCGAGAACGGCGTGGGCATCGTGGACCTTGTGGAAAACAGGCTCGTGGGCATGAAGTCGCGCGGCGTGTACGAGACCCCGGGCGGCGCGATCCTCTATGCGGCCCACCACAAGCTCGAGGAGCTCTGCCTCGACCGCGACACCTTCCATTATAAGGAGCTCGTGGCGCAGAAATTCGCGGAACTGGTCTACGACGGCAAATGGTTCACCCCGCTGCGCGAGGCGCTCTCCGCTTTCGTCGATTCCACCCAGCGGAACGTCACGGGCGAAGTCAAGCTCAAGCTCTACAAGGGCAACATCATCGACGCGGGCGCGACCTCCCCGTACTCCCTCTACGACGAGGACATCGCGACCTTCAGCGAGGACCACGTCTACAACCAGAAGGACGCGCAGGGGTTCATCAACCTGTTCGGGCTGCCCATTTCAGTACAGGCGATCAAGAAGCAGAAGCACACCGCAAAATGATGGGGGCGGGATAAGTTTGCAGCTCTGGACGGGAAGATTCAAAAAGCAGCTCGATCAAAAGACCAATGCTTTCAACTCCTCCATCTCTTTCGACAGCCGCATGGCGCGCGAGGACATCGAGGGCAGCATCGCCCACGCAACCATGCTGGGCGAGTGCGGCGTGCTGGAAAAAAGCGAGGCGGAGAGCATCTGCGAGGGACTGCGCGGCATCCTCGGGGACCTCGAGAGCGGAAAGCTCTCCATCGACCCCGAGGCCGAGGACATCCACACCTTTGTGGAGGGCGAACTGACCAGGCGCCTCGGCGACGCGGGCAGGCGGCTGCACACCGCGCGCAGCCGCAACGACCAGGTGGCCGTCGACGACCGGTTGTACCTGAAAAGGGAAGTCGGGTCCCTGCGCGGGCAGATCCGGGAGATGATCGGCGTGCTCTGCCGGAAGGCGCTCACCTACAGCGACGCCGTGATGCCGGGCTACACGCATCTGCAGCGGGCGCAACCCGTGACGTTCGGGCATCATCTGTTGGCGTATGCCGAGATGTTCCTGCGGGACGAAGGCAGGCTGGCGGACGCCGCGAAGCGTATGGACTACTGCCCCCTCGGCGCCTGCGCCCTCGCGGGCACGACCTATCCGATCGACCGGGCGCGCACGGCGGAGCTGCTCGGTTTTGCCGGGCCCACGCGCAACAGCCTCGACAGCGTCTCCGACCGGGATTTCTGCCTCGAACTGTCGTCGGCCATAGCCATCGCGATGGTGCACCTCTCCCGCTTCGCGGAGGAGATCGTGCTCTGGTGCTCGTGGGAGTTCAGGTTCGTCGAGCTGGACGACGCGTTTTCGACCGGGTCGAGCATCATGCCGCAGAAGAAGAACCCCGACATTGCCGAGCTGGTGCGCGGCAAAACCGGCCGGGCCGTCGGCGACATGGTGACGCTGTTCACCGTGATGAAAGGCCTGCCCCTCGCTTACAACAAGGATATGCAGGAGGACAAGGAGGCGATCTTCGACGCGTGCGACACGCTGCGGATGTGCCTGACGGCATTCCTCCCGATGGTGGACACCATGAAGGTGCGCACGGAAAACATGCGCGCGGCGGCGGCGCAGGGATTCATCAACGCGACGGACTGCGCGGATTATCTCGTCCGCAAAGGCCTGCCGTTCCGCACGGCGTACAGGATCGTCGGCTCCATCGTGGCGTACTGCATCGACCATCACCTGACGCTCGAGACGCTGCCGGTCGAGCAGTACCGGGCGTTCGACGCGCATTTCGGCCCGGACGTGTACGACGCCATCTCGCTCGAGGCCTGCGTCAACGGCAGGAAGGTGCTCGGCAGCCCCGCGCCGGAAAACGTGCGAGCCGAGGCGCGGAGAATCTTGAAACGGATCGGGATGAGTGAAACATGATCCAGGCGGGCGTGATCGGGGCGACCGGATACGCGGGCGCCGAGCTGGTGCGGCTTTTGAGCGGGCACCCGCAGGTGCTGCTGGCGGCCGTCGGCTCCTCGACCTTCGAGGGGAAGCCGCTGAGCGACGTGTATCCGGCGTATTACGGCCTGTGCGACATGATCTGCACGGGAGAAGACGAGGTGCTGGAAAAGAGCGACGTGGTGTTCGCGGCGCTGCCGGCGGGCCTCTCGCAGGATCTTGCGCAGAAATGCGCGCAGGCGGGCAGGACGTTGATCGACATGGGCGCGGATTTCCGCCTCGAGCGGGAGGAAGACTACCGCGAATGGTACGGCGGGGAATTCAAATACCCGCTGCTGCACGAGCGGGCGGCCTACGGCCTGCCGGAGCTGTTCCGCGAAAAGATCAAGGGGAAAAAGCTGATCGCGAACCCGGGCTGCTACACCACGGCGGTGCCGCTGGCGCTGGCTCCGGCGCTGAAAGCCGGCCTCGCGCTGCCGGACGGCATCGTCGCGGACTGCGCGTCGGGCGTGACGGGCTCCGGCCGCAAGATGACGCAGAACACCCACTACCCCGAGCTGAACGAGAGCATGACGGCCTACAAGGTCGGCGCGCACCGCCACACGCCGGAGATGGAGCAGACGCTGCGGAAGATCCTCGGCCGCGAGATGCGCGTGACCTTCGTGCCGCATCTGCTGCCGGTCAACCGCGGCATCCTCGCGACGTGCTACGCGAAGCTCGCGCCCGGCGCGACGATGGCGAAGCTGCGCGAGGCGTACGAGACGGCCTACGGCGGGGAATTCTTCGTTCGTCTGCTGCCCCCGGGCCGCGTGGCGGACATCAAGAACGTGCGGCTGTCGAATTTCTGCGACATCTCGCTGCACGTTGACGAGCGCACGGGAACGTTCATCGCCGTCTCGGCCATCGACAACATGGTCAAGGGCGCGGCCGGACAGGCGGTCCAGAACATGAACCTTTCGTTCGGCCTCGAGGAGACCACAGGCCTCACGGCGTTCCCGCCGGCATTCTGATAGGCGGCATACAACCCCGCCCGCCCGGAACTGCGTACCGCTTACGCGGAATCTGGGCCCCATGCGGACGCACTCGCTTCGCGGCGCGCCCGCGTTACCCCTGAACCGCTTCGCTTGTACGCAGCCCCGGTCAGGCGGGCTGAAGCTGACTTTAATCGTGAGGGCAGGCGGCTCTCCGGCGGGTGTATGGGAAAGGGTGAAACGCAATGTGGTTCTGGCAGAGGAAAGAGGTCTGGTTCGGCATTTCCATGCAGGAGTTCAACCGCCTGCGGGAACTGCTTGCGCGGAACGGCGTCGACTGCGACTACAGCATGAACAACCGGCAGCGGCTCGATTTCGACGGCCGCAGCGCGACGCTCGGCCGCTGGACGGGGTTCCGCTCCCGGTACGATCCCCGCTTCGACACCATCTATTACCTTTATGTGCGCAGGGAAGATTTTGAGCGCGCGTCCCGGCTTGTAGGGGATGCGGAAAGCAAAGGCTGAATAACAGCGATTACGGAGGGCATTTTCATGGAATACCAGTTCGTGGAGGGCGGCGTGACGGCGCCCGGTGGATTCAAGGCGGGCGGGGTGCACTGCGGCATCCGCAGAAATATCGCGAAGGCCGACCTCGCCATGATCGTCTCGTCCGTGCCGTGCGCGGCGGCGGCCGTCTACACGCGGAACCTCGTCAAGGGCGCGCCGATTCTCGTGACGAAAGAAAATCTCAAAGACGGCAGGGCGCAGGCGGTCGTCTGCAACAGCGGCAACGCCAACACCTGCAACGCCGACGGCGTGGAGAAAGCAAAGAAGATGTGCGTCCTCGCGGCGGAGGCGCTCGGCCTTTCGCCGCAGGATGTGGTCGTCGCCTCGACGGGCGTCATCGGGCAGGCGCTGCCCATCGGGCCGATCGAGAACGCGATGCCCGCGCTGGCCGCGGCGCTCTCTGCAAACGGTTCGGAGGACGCGGCGAAGGCGATCATGACGACGGACACCGTGGTGAAGAATTTCGCCGTGGAATGCGCGCTCGGCGGGAAATCCGTGAAGATCGGCGGCATCGCGAAGGGCTCCGGCATGATCCACCCGAACATGGGCACCATGCTGTGCTTCCTCACGACGGACGCGGCCATTTCCCCGAAGGCGCTGGACGCGGCACTGCGCGCGGCCGTGGACGTCAGTTTCAATATGGTCAGCATCGACGGCGACACCTCGACCAACGACACCTGCGCGATCCTTGCGAACGGCCTCGCCGGCAACCCGGAGATCGCGGAGCCGGAAGGCGGAGATTTTGAAACGTTCCAACGGGCGCTCACGCAGCTGTGCGTGAAAATCGCCCGTACGCTCGCGAAGGATGGCGAGGGCGCGTCGAAGCTGGTCACCTGCGTCGTGACCGGCGCGAAAGACGAGACGAACGCGAAAATCGCCGCGAAGGGCGTCATCCACTCCGCGCTGTTCAAGGCCGCCATGTTCGGCGCCGACGCGAACTGGGGCCGCGTGCTCTGCGCCGTCGGTTACAGCGGGGCCGAAACGGACGTGACGAAAATCAACGTTTCGTTCTCTTCCAAAGCGGGGTACGTCGTGGTATGCGAAAACGGATCGGGCGTGCCTTTCAGCGAGGAGCGGGCGAAACGGGTCCTTTCGGAAGACGAGGTGACGGTCGATGTCGGACTCGGCGACGGAGACGCCTGCGCGACCGCGTTCGGCTGCGACCTGACCTACGATTATGTCAGGATCAACGGCGACTACCGAAGCTAGAGGTCAGAGGATTGGATGTTAAGAGGTTAGAAAGGTCAAGGTCGAGCGCGGAGGCCAAGGTCAGACTCCTTGTGCATCGCGGCCTGAGCGCAAGCCCGCTCGCCCCTCGGGGAAAAATTCAGAATCGGGCCGACGATTTCAGCCCTTGAAAGGCAGAAAGAACATGCAGATTTCCAACGGCGACAGAGCGAAGGTTCTGGTGCAGGCGCTGCCGTACATCCAGACCCACGCGGGCAGGACCATCGTCGTCAAGTACGGCGGCAGCGCCATGGCGGACGAAAAGCTCAAGGACGCGGTGATGAGCGACATCGTGCTGATGCAGCTCGTGGGCATCCGGGTCGTGGTCGTCCACGGCGGAGGGAACGAGATCAGCGCCATGCTGAAAAAGATCGGCAAGCAGAGCCGCTTCGTCGACGGTCTGCGCTACACCGACCGGGAGACCATCGACGTGGTGCAGATGGTGCTGGCCGGGAAGGTCAACAAGGACCTCGTGCAGCTCCTCGAGCGCCACAACGGCCGGGCGCTCGGCCTCTGCGGCCTCGACGACGGCCTGCTCAAAGCCGAAAAGATGGTCTATAAGGAGGACCTCGGCTATGTCGGCGAGATCACCGAAGTCAACCCCGCGGTGCTGAACAACGCGACGCAGAGCGGGTACGTGCCCGTCGTGGCGACGATCGCCGGCGGGCCGAACGGCGAGGTCTTCAACATCAACGCGGACATCGCGGCGGCGCGCATCGCGGCGGAGCTGGGGGCCGAAAAGCTGATCCTGATGACGGACGTGCGCGGCCTGCTGCGCGACAAGAACGACGAGGATTCGCTGATCCCCGTGGTGAACGTCAGCGAAGTGCCGAAGCTGCAGAACGAGGGCATCATCACCGGCGGCATGATCCCGAAGATCGCCTGCTGTGTGGAAGCCGTGCGGCGCGGCGTGGAGCGCGCGCACATCATCGACGGGCGCATCCCGCATTCCATCCTGATCGAGCTGTTCTCCGACGAGGGGATCGGCACCATGCTGTACTGAAGAGGGAAAGGGGATTCCATCATGACCTTTGAGGAAACCAAGGCAAAACTGAACAGCCATGTGATGCCGACTTACGCGCGGTTCGACGTGGCGCTCGTCTCCGGCAGGAACGCGACGGCCAGGGGGCCGGACGGTAGGGAGTACATCGACTTCACCAGCGGCATCGGCGTCAACTGCCTCGGCTACGCCGACGAGAAGTGGGCCGCCGCCGTGGCAAAGCAGGCCGCGTCCATCCAGCACCTGTCGAACCTCTATTACAGCCCCGTGCAGGCCGAGGCGGCAGAAAAGCTCTGCGCGCTCTCCGGCATGTCGAAGGTGTTTTTCTGCAACAGCGGCGCGGAGGCGAACGAGTGCGCGATCAAACTGGCGCGCGCTTACGGCACGGAGAAGCTCGGGGCGGGGAAAACGGAGATCGTCACGCTCAAGAACTCCTTTCACGGCCGCACGGTCACGACGCTCGCCGCGACCGGCCAGGACGGGTTCCACCGGCTGTTCGCCCCGCTGACGGAGGGCTTCCGCTATGCGCCCGCGTCGATGGAGGGCGTCGCGGCCGCCGCGACGGAAAAGACCTGCGCCGTGATGCTCGAGCTGATCCAGGGGGAGGGCGGCGTCGTTCCGATGGATGGGACTTTCGTAAAAGACCTGCGCGCCTGGTGCTCGGAACATAAAATCCTGATGATCGTCGACGAGGTGCAGACGGGCGTGGGGCGCACGGGGGCTTTCTACTGCTACCAGAACTACGGGGTGAAGCCGGACGTCGTCACGAGCGCGAAGGCGCTCGCCGGCGGCCTGCCGATGGGCGCGTGCCTGTGCGCGGAGGCGCTCGGCGGCGTGCTCGGCCCGGGCACGCACGGCTCGACCTTCGGCGGCAACCCGGTGGCCTGCGCGGGGTCGCTCGCGGTGATGGAGCGCGTGGGGGACCCCGCGTTCCTCGCGGAGGTCCGCAAAAAGGGCGCGTATTTCGCAGAGCAGCTCAGGGCCATGAAGGGCGTCGCGTCGGTCCGGGGCATGGGCCTGATGCTCGGCGCGAAGCCGGAACGGGGAACTCCGGCGGAGATCGCCGCGGCATGCGCCGAAAACGGCCTGCTGATCCTCACGGCGAAAGACGTGTTGCGCTTTCTGCCGCCGCTGACCGTCACGAAGCGGGAAGCGGACAAAGGGCTCGGCATTCTGCAAAACATACTGGGCGGCGTGCCGCCGCAGCCAAGCCGCGCCGTTTAGGTCCGCGGAGAGCGAAAAGTAAGGCGCACCCCGTGCGATGGATATGCCATGTTTCGGCTTTTCCAAAGCCGTGGGCGCCGCAGGCGTCGAAAGGCATTTTCATGCCCGCAGGAGCATCGGGAGAACTCCCGAGCATAAAGGAGAACTTTGTTATGAAACATCTTTTGAAAATGATGGATCTGACCGCCGGGGACATCGCCGAGATCCTGAATCTTGCGGATCAGCTCAAGTACGAGCAGAAACACGGCATCCGGCACCATGTGCTCGGGGGCAAGACCCTCGGCATGATCTTCGAGAAGGCCTCGACGAGGACGCGCGTCTCGTTCGAGGTCGGCATGTACCAGCTCGGCGGCCTGCCGATCTTCCTCTCCTCCGACGACCTGCAGATCGGCCGGGGCGAACCGGTGCAGGACACCGCCCGCGTGCTCTCGCGCTATCTCGACGGCATCATGATCCGCACGTTCAAACAATCGGAGGTGGAGGCCCTCGCACAGAACGGCTCCATCCCCATCATCAACGGCCTGACGGATTTTTCGCATCCCTGCCAGGTGCTGGCGGACCTGATGACCATCCGGGAATACAAGGGCGCGCTTGAGGGGCTCAAGCTGTGCTTTATCGGCGACGGCAACAACATGATGAATTCGCTGATCGTCGGCGGGCTCAAAATGAAGATGGAGGTCTCCGTCGCCTGCCCGGCGGACTACAAACCGAGCCCGCTCGTGCGCGATTTCGCGAACGCGCACCCGGCGTTCAGCATGACGACGGACCCGGTCGAGGCCGCGCGCGGCGCCGACGTGGTCATCACCGACGTCTGGGCGTCGATGGGCGAGGAGGCCGAGGCCGAAAAGCGCAGGAAGGCGTTCCAGGGCTATCAGGTCAACGACACGGTGCTCGCCGCGGCCAAACCGGACGCGATCGTGCAGCACTGCCTGCCCGCCCACCGCGGCGAAGAGATCACCGAAAAAGTGTTCGAGGCCCACGCGAAGGAGATTTTCGACGAGGCGGAGAACCGTCTGCACGCGCAGAAGGCCGTTCTCGTCAAGCTGCTCGGGGACCATTGAAGAAGACCGGAAAGAAAAAGGGCGCGTTCCGCAAGGGATGCGCTTTTTTGTTCGCCGGGCAATTTCCGTCGCCGGGAGATGCCCCGGACCGTCCGGGCCGGAGAAGCCCGAAATTTTCACACGGCTTTACGCCCGGCCACGGCTGCGGCGACACGCCGCCTGGAATAATCCGGGCGGGGCGGCAATACAATTGCAGCGAGGGAAAAACTTTCCGTTTGGGGGGGAATCGTATATGAGGATCCTGCGGCTCGGAACGTCCGGCAACGATGTGATGGAACTGCAGTCCCTGCTGCGCAGGCTCGGCCACGACCCTGGCCCGGTGGACGGCGTGTTCGGCCCGCGGACGCAGCGGGCGGTGATGCAGCTTCAGGCGCGGTTCGGCCTTGTGCCGGACGGGATCGTCGGGCCGGCGACGGGGCGGCTGGCGGAGCGGTTCCTGCTCGGGTACGACACCTATGTCACGCAGCGGGGCGACACGTTTTTCGCCGTCGCGCAGAAGTTCGGCACCGATCCGGACGCCATCGCCGCGGCGAACCCGCGGGTCAACCCCCGCAACCTCCCGGTCGGCAGGCGGCTGACCGTGCCCTACGGCTTCGGCGTCGTGCCGACCGACGTGAACTACACCCACCGCATCCTCTCGCGCAATCTCGAGGGCCTCAAGGCGCGGTATCCGTTCCTGCGCATCGGCAGCATCGGCTCGAGCGTGCTCGGCAAAAGCCTCTACAGCCTGCGCCTCGGCACCGGGCCGAACCGCGTCTTCTACAGCGCGGCGCATCACGCGCTGGAATGGATCAACGCCCCCGTGCTGATGAAGTTCGCCGAGGATTATCTCGCCGCCTATGCGTTCGGCCGGCAGATCGCGGGCTACGACGCCCGCGCCCTCTGGAGCGCCGCGAGCATCTTTCTGGTGCCGATGGTCAACCCGGACGGCGTCGATCTCGTGCTCAACGGCCTGCAGCGGAACAACCCGTACTACAGCCGCCTCATCCGCTGGAACAGCGGCAGCGCCGATTTTTCGCCGGACTGGCAGGCGAACGTCCGCGGCGTGGACCTCAACCACAACTACGACGCCGCGTGGCAGCAGTCGAAGCAGGCGGAGGCGGAGCTCGGCATCAAGGGGCCGGGGCCGACGCGCTACTCCGGGCCGTACCCGGTTTCCGAGCCGGAGACCCGCGCGATGGTGCGCTTTACCAGGAGCCACAACTTCCGCCTGGTGATGGCGTACCACACGCAGGGCAGGGTGATCTACTGGAACTTCATGGACCTCGCCCCCGCCGAGGCCGAGACCGTCGGCATGGAGCTCGCGCGCATCAGCGGCTACCAGCTGGATCAGGCGACGGGCGTCGCCTCTTACGCGGGCTACAAGGACTGGTTCATCCAGGATTTCCGCCGGCCCGGGTACACGGTCGAGACCGGGGAGGGCGCCAATCCTCTGCCGATCGCGCAGTTCGACCGCATCTACGGCGAAAACGTCGGCATGCTGCTCTACGCGGCGACGGTGTAGGGCAGTCTGAGCCCGCACGCGCGCCCCGCCGCGGACATAGTCCGTTTCGGCCCGCCGTTCGGCGCGGGAAAAATGAACAGCTTATTTTGGCGGGACGGTTTATAATTGCTCCCGCCAGATTTTTATGTATGCGCTCGGGTCGCGCGGGGCGCATAGCGCCGTACGCGCTTACGGCGGGCCAACTATGGCTTTTAGCAGTGTCTTGCTCTTGCCTCGGGAATGCACGCAAGCACCTGCGAGCAAATCGAAAGTGCAGGCTTTGCCTGCTCGGGGGGAGCTTCCCCGGATTTTCAGTCCGAAACGGCCTGCGGCCGTTACAGTTTTGATACTTTCTTTTTGGCGGCTATATGCTATAATAGAATCGCTTGTACACTTGAATCTGACGGCGGCGGGGAGGGATTTGCGCATGAGACGGAGAGCGGCCGTTCTTGCGGTGGTGCTGGCGCTTGCGGCGGCGCTTTCCGGGTGTTCGTTCGTGGGGCTGGACGCCCAGTCGCTGATG
Organism: Caproicibacter sp.; assembly: GCA_036741535.1. GTDB lineage: Bacteria > Bacillota > Clostridia > Oscillospirales > Acutalibacteraceae > Thermocaproicibacter. The sequence goes on from DAINSB010000023.1 coordinate 18,060, forward strand.
CGCGCCCCGCGCCCCACGGGGGCCAACGAGGCGGACATCCAGAACCTGCTGGACCAGACCGCCGGCGAAAAGATGATCCTGAAATACCCGGCCGCCGGCGATTACCGTTCCGCCATCATCACGCACGACCTGTGCGGCGACAGCGGGCAGGAGGCGATGGCCTTCTACCAGAAGGACGAGGATTCGACCGGCACGAACGTCCTTTTCATGGCAAAGGGTTCCGACGGCAACTGGAAAAACATCGGCCTGTTCAGCAACCCGGCCTCTCAGGCGGACAGGGTCTGCTTCGGCGACCTCAGCGGCGACGGGAAAGACGAGGCCGTTGTCGGCTGGGGCAACAGCCAGAACAACACCGGGACCATCAGCATCTATTATTTCTCGAACGGAAAGATGAACGAGCTCAAGCTGAACCAAAGCTACACCGAGATGGCCGTGGCGGATTTCGACGGCGACGGCCGCAGTGAAATCTTTACGGCCGGCGTCACGGTGGGGGATCAGCCGGCGTCGGCGCATCTGCTGCGCATGAAAGAGAATGCCATGGAGGTCATGGGCACGGCGCCCATGGACGCGGGCGTGACCAAATACGCCTCCGTGCTGACGGGCCTGGTGGACGCGCACCAGTTCGGCATCGTCCTCGACGGGGTCAAGTCGGCCAACACCATGGTGACCGAGCTCCTGTACTGGAACAAGGCCAAAAACCGGCTGGAGGCGCCGTTCTACGACCCGGCGACGAAAACGGCGAAGAGCACCGTGCGCAGCACCTCCGTCGTTTCGAAGGACATCAACGGCGACAAGATCCTCGAGATCCCGCTGGTGACGCTGCTGCCGGGCTACACCAGCACCGCGGCCGACGACGCCGACTACCTGACGAGCTGGCACCGGTACGACACCGCGACCAACACGTTCGTGCGCGTGATGAGCATGGTCATCAACTACGCGGACGGGTACTGGTTCGCCATCCCCGACATGTGGCGGGGCAAGATCACCACGAAGCTGGACCCGGCCACGCGCACCATGATCTTTTACCAGTGGATGGATTCGCCGAAAAGCGCCGCGGGCGTGCAGGGCCCGGAGCTGATGCGCCTCGAGGTGTTCACGGAAAAGGAATGGGGGGCGGGGGCCGGCACAAAGGGCTTTTTCCAGCTCGCGCAGGAGGACGGTCTGGTGTACGCGGCGGAGCGCACGTCGCCCGGCAATCCGATTTCGATGACCGTGCAGGAGGTGCGGGACGCTTTTGAGCTGATTTCCAAGGATTAAATCGATGGGGGGGAAAATCCCGGTGAAAACCATTCTTGTGGCGGAGGACGAACAGGCGATCCGCGAATTTGTCGTCATCAACCTGAAGCGGGCGGGCTACCAGACGCTGGAGGCGGCCGACGGCGAGCAGGCCCTGACCATCTGCGACCGGGAGGGTCCGAATGTGGACGTCGCCGTGCTCGACATCATGATGCCCGGCAAATACGACGGGCTGGCGGTCTGCAAGGAGCTGCGCCGCCGCAGCGGCTCCATCGGCATCATTCTGCTGACGGCCAAAACGCAGGAGATGGATAAGGTCAGCGGCCTGATGATGGGCGCGGACGATTATGTGACAAAGCCGTTCAGCCCAAGCGAACTTGTTGCCCGTGTTGATGCTGTTTACCGGCGTGTTGCGCTGGAACATTCCCGCAGTCATGATGGCTTTCGTGAGGAGCTGCGCTCCGGCGACTTTGTGCTGAACCTGCGCAGCCGAACACTTCTGAAAGCCGGGAATCCGATTGAACTGACGCAGGTAGAGTTTCAGATTATGGAGTACTTCTTTTCCAATCCCGGTACAGCCATAGACCGCACGGATATCCTGCGTCATGTCTGGGGTGAATCCTACTATGGGGAAGAAAAAATTGTGGATGTCAATATCCGCCGCCTGCGTATGAAGGTGGAGGACGAACCATCTAACCCGAAGCATATCATTACCGTCTGGGGCCTGGGATATAAATGGCAGGTATAAGACGGCAGAACGATTTTACGAAAGGGACCAGGGAAGGTGCTTCCCCGGCCTTCTGAGAAAATGAACGGCAGGAGGCGGGAAAGTGAAGAGGAAAGGAAAGAGCGAAACGGGAAAGCGGGGCGGCATTACACGGCGCTGGATTAAGAACAGCCTCAGTGCAATTTTCCTCATCGTGATTGTGCTTATTCTAACACTTTCCATTGCCATGAAAGGTTATGTCTACAACGGTATCCAGTCTGCGCTGAATGGACGTTCCGACGAGCTGACAAACATTTTTTCCAGCTATGGCAGAAAGTCCGCTTCCGATTTTCTGCGTGCTGCACGCGACTATGTTGAAGATTTCCCCAACAAGGAAAGCATGGAGCTTATGGTTATCAATCAGGGCGGGCATATTGTGACGACTTCCATTGGCTTTGCACCGGATGAAACACAGGAAATGCCGGACTACAGCAGCGCGGTGGAGGGCACAAACGATTATGGTACCTGGACAGGCAAGCTGAAGACAGGGGAGCGTGTCATGGCTGTTACCCGTGTAATCCGCAACGAATCAGGTTCCCCTGTGGGTGCTATTCGCTATGTCGTTTCCATGGAAGAAGCCGATCAGCAGATTTTTATTGTTATTGCAGCGCTTCTCACGGTTGGTGCAGTTATCATTGTCTTCGTTTATTTCTCCGGGCAATATTTTATCCGCTCCATTCTTATGCCAATCCGCCAGATTGGCTCTACAGCAAAACGCATTGCCCAGGGTGATTTCAAGGTGCGGATTATTAAGACCAACAATGATGAAATCGGCGACCTCTGTGATACAATCAATGATATGGCAGAGGAATTGGGCCAGACTGAAAAAATGAAAAATGATTTTATTTCTTCGGTTTCCCATGAACTGCGCACGCCGCTTACCGCTATCAAGGGTTGGGCGGAAACGCTCCAGACCGGTGAGACGGACCCGCAGACATTTAACCGCGGAATGGATATTATTGTAAGCGAGACCGAACGCCTGTCCGGCATTGTGGAAGAACTGCTTGATTTCTCACGGATGCAAAGCGGACGTATGACTCTTACAATGGATAAAATTGACATTCTTGCAGAACTTGGCGCTGCGGTCTATATGTTCAGTGAGCGCGCGCACAAAGAGCATAAGTTCCTCATTTATGACGAGCCGGCTATGCTTCCTCCGGTTCTTGGCGATATTAACCGCCTGCGTCAGGTCTTTGTCAATGTGCTGGACAATGCGCTGAAATACACAAAGGAAGGCGGCACAATCACCGTCACCGCCGAAGCGGAGGAAGCTGGATTTATCCGCATTGTAATTGCGGACGACGGCTGCGGAATCCCGGCGGAGCATCTGCCCAATGTGAAGAAAAAATTCTATAAGGCGAACCAGACCGTCCGCGGCTCCGGCATCGGCCTTGCACTTGCCGACGAGATCATGACACTTCACTCCGGAAGCCTTGATATTGACAGCCACGAGAATGTTGGCACAGCCGTTACAATACGCATCCCGACTTTCCGCAAACTGGAAAACGGGACATGGGAAGCTGCTAAGGGGGAACAGAAAGCCAAATGAGCAGGGAAAAAACAAAGTGCATTACCTCCATTGGCGGACAGGCACTTGTGGAAGGCGTTATGATGCGAGGCCCGGAGAAAACGGAACTGGCCGTCCGTCTGCCGGACGGGACGATTTCACTGGAGCAGATGAAAACGGCAGAGCTCAGGCAATCCTCCGGCCATATCTGGCAGCTTCCCTTTTTTCGCGGCATGGTCGCCTTTGTGGATTCCCTTACAACCGGCTACCGCGCGATGATGCGCTCGGTGGAAAAGGCTGGGCTGGAAGAGGAGGAAGAATCAAAGCTGGAGCGCTGGGCTGACGAAAAGTTCGGAAACAAGGCCATGAATGCCGTTTCGGCAGTGGGGACTGTGCTCGGATTCGTAATTGCGGTTGCCCTGTTTTTTGTGTTGCCTACCTGGCTTTTTAATTTGCTCCAGAGAGCTGCGGGGCCAGCCCTTGCGGTTTGGCGTTCCCCCGCTGAAGGCGTGATGCGTATTGGCATTTTCATTGCTTACCTTGCCGCATGTGCGGCAATGCCGGACATGCACCGTGTGTTTCAGTACCATGGCGCTGAGCATAAGACAATCTTCTGCTATGAAAACGGGGAAGAACTTACGGTTGAAAATGTGAGGAAGCACCAGCGTTTTCACCCGCGCTGTGGTACAAGCTTCTTTGCCCTGATGCTGTTGATTGGAATTCTGATTGGCTTCCTTATCCCATTTACGGATCCTTTTATCCGCACATTGGCAAAACTTGCATGTATCCCGGTTGTTGTTGGCTGCGGCTATGAACTGCTCCGCTACTGCGGACGGAATGACAACCTGCTTACACATATTATTTCCGCACCGGGCCTGTGGGTTCAGCGCCTGACAACAAAAGAGCCGGATGACAACATGATTGGGGTTGCCATTGCCGCCATGCGCGAAGTGATTCCGGAGAACGGGGAAGACCGGATTGAGATTGCGGGGAAGACAGAATGACAATCGGGGAAGCATACCGCATGGGCCGGAAATTCCTGCGGGAATCCGGCTGTGACTCACCGTCATTTGACGCGGGATGCCTGTTCCAGAGAACCTTCGGGCTGGACCGGCAGCAGCGAATCTTGGATTCAGACTGGGAAGCGGATAAAAAAAAGACAGCGGCTTACCTTGCGATGGCGCGGGAGCGCGCGGGGGGGAGGCC
>DAINSB010000024.1:0-22196 GCA_036741535.1 Caproicibacter sp.
GTTCTCCTTCTCCGTGCTATTCGGCGGGGAGTGGCTGCGGCGCCTCGCCGCCGTCGCCGCCCTCGCAGGCGGTGCCGTCGTCCTCGGGCTGGGCGACTTCCTCCTCGTCGTCGCGCGTGGTGCGGGCGACGGTCGCGACACGGCTGCCGTCGGAGACGCGCATCAGCAGCACGCCCTTCGACGGCCTCGCGCAGACGCGGATGGTGTCGGCGTGGAATCGGATGATGACGCCGTCCGAGGAGATGAGGATGAGGTCGTCCTGAAGATCCACCACCTGGATGGAGGCGACGGCCCCGTATCTCTCCACGCGGTAATTCAGGCGCCCGAAGCCGCCGCGGCGCTGCGGCGTGTAGTCCCCGATGGGCGACAGGCGCCCGAAGCCGGTCTCGGAGACGGTGAGCACCAGGCCCTCCGGGCGCAGAATGCTCATGCCGACGACCTCGTCATCGCCGCGCAGGTTGATGGCCCTGACGCCGCGGGCGGTGCGGCCCATGGGCCGCACGTCGCTCTCGCTAAAGCGGATGGCCATGCCGAGGCGCGTGGCGACGAGCAGCTCGTCTCCGCCGCCGGTCAGGCGGACCCACGACAACTCGTCCCCCTCGTCGAGGCTGACGGCGATGACGCCGCCCTTGCGGGCCGTGTCGAACGAAGAGAGCTCCGTGCGCTTGATCACGCCCTTTTTCGTGACCATCACGAGGTACCCCTCGCGGTCGAATTTCTTGACGCGGATCATCGACGTGACCTTTTCGTCCTGCGCGATGGGCAGCAGGTTGGCGATGTTGATGCCCTTGCCGGTGCGGCTCCCCTCCGGAATCTCGTAGCACTTCAGGCGGTACGCGCGGCCGCGGTTCGTAAAGAACATCACGTAGTCGTGCGTGCCGATGACGAACATCTCTTCCGCCACGTCCTCCTCGCGCCGGGTCATGCCGGAAACGCCCCGCCCGCCGCGGCGCTGCGTGCGGTACGCGTCCGGCTTCTGACGCTTCACATAGCCGAACTGCGTCAGCGTCAGCATGCAGTCCTCGTCGGGGATGAGGTCCTCGATGTCCATCTCTCCCTCGACGGTCTCGATCTCCGTGCGGCGCTCGTCGCCGAATTTCTGCTTGACGGAGAGCGCCTCCGCCTTCACGATGGCGAGCACGCGCTCCTCGTGCGCCAGGATGTCCTGGTAGTCCGCGATCTTTTCGAGCAGACCTTTCAACTCGGCTTCCAGCTTTTCGCGCTCGAGGCCGGTCAGGCGGCCGAGCGGCATCTGCACGATGGCCTGCGTCTGCACGCCGTCCAGGCCGAAGCGTTCCGAGAGCCGCTGCCGCGCCTCCGGGATGGACTTGGAGGTGCGGATGATGCGCACAACCTCGTCGATGTTGTCCACGGCGACCTTGAGCCCCTCGAGGATATGGGCGCGCTCCTGCGCCTTGCGCAGCTCGAACGCCGTGCGCCTGCGGACGACCTCCTCCTGGAAGCGGATATACTCCTCGAGCACCTGCTTGAGGGTGAGCAGCTTCGGCTCGCCGTTCACGATGGCCAGCATGATGACGCCGAACGTGACCTGCATCTGCGTGAACTGGAACAGCCGGTTCAGCACGATCTGGGGCGACGCGTCGCGCCGCACGGAGATGACGACGCGCATGCCGTCGCGGTCGGAGTGGTCCTCCACGTTGGTGATGCCCTCGATGCGCTTCTCCTTCACGAGGTCCGCGATGCTCTCGATGAGCCTCGCCTTGTTGACCTGGTAGGGCAGCTCTGTCACGACGATGGCGAAGCGCCCGTTCTTCTCCTCCTCGATCTCGGCCCGCGCGCGCACGACGATGCGTCCGCGGCCCGTGGCGTAGGCGGCGCGGATTCCGCTCCTGCCCATGATGATGCCGCCCGTGGGGAAGTCCGGGCCCTGGATGCTCTGCATCAGCTCGTCGAGCGAAGCCTCCGGATTGTCGATGAGGGTGCAGACGCCGTCGATCACCTCGCCCATGTTGTGCGGCGGGATGTTCGTGGCCATGCCGACGGCGATGCCCGTCGAGCCGTTGACCAGCAGGCTCGGAAAATGGCTCGGCAGCACGACGGGCTCTTTCAATCTGTCGTCGTAATTCGGCTGGAAATCGACGGTCTCCTCGTCGATGTCCTGCAGCATCTCGACGGCGACCTTGCTCAGGCGGGCCTCGGTGTAACGGTAGGCGGCCGGGGGGTCGCCGTCGACGGAGCCGAAGTTGCCGTGGCCGTCGACCAGCATGTAGCGCATGGAGAAATCCTGCGCCAGGCGCACCAGCGCGTCGTAGACCGAGGCGTCGCCGTGGGGGTGGTAGCGCCCCAACACGGAGCCGACGGTGTCTGCGCACTTGCGGTAGGGTTTGTCCGGCGTGAGGCCGTTTTCAAACATGGTGTAGAGGATGCGGCGGTGGACCGGCTTGAGGCCGTCCCGCACATCCGGCAGGGCGCGCTGCACGATGACCGACATGGAATACGCCAGGAAGGACTTCTTCATTTCCTTTTCCAGGTCGACGTTGACGATTTTGCCGTTTTCTTCTATTTCGTCCATTCACGGGCACCTTCCTGTATAAATTTCTGTTTCAGCCGGTCCGCGAGCAGCTCTTCCACTTTTTCGCAGTCGCCGGGGGCCATGGCCCTTTTCGGGATGCAGCGGCACTCGACGCCGCCGGTATACAAAAGGAAAACCGCGCCGTCCTCGTAGGCGCAGAACAACATGCCGTAGGGGATCTCCGCCTCGTACCGTTCCGAACGGACCTCGAGGCGGTCCGGATAAAAGCGGACGGCCTGCGCCGGCGTCCAGGCGCGTCCGGAATCGAATTCCTCCGCGGCGCGCAGGCGGACCACCGCCAAAGACGTGGGATTCAGCAGAAAAATGAGAAAAACGCCTCCCGCCGCGGCGATCGCCGCCAGCCATTGGAGCGGCCAGCCGCGCGCAAGGCAGAGAAGAATCGCCACGGCGGAAAAGATCAGAAGGTAAACGCCGGCCAGCCTGACGGTCCGCCGGTAGGCGCCGGCCATGGCCCGCTTCATCTGCGCCTTGCGCCAGTCGAGAAAATCCTCCCGCGTGACGGCAAAACTGACCGCAACAGGTTCCATTCCGATCCCCCCCTAATCAGGTTTTAAACGGCCTTGCCCTTTCTAAATCTCCAATCTCTAACCTCTAAATCAGGCATCCCGTTTCAAAACGTAATATCTGCCGGCGAACGCATTCGAAAGCAGCAGCGAAAGCCGCCCGTTTCTCTCCACGTCGGGAGCTTTCTCCGGCTCCCGCGGGCATGAGATGCCTTTCGCGCCCGCGGTCTCTGCCGAAAAAGTCTCTTTTCCCCGCGCCGGTCGCGGCTCGGAATTTCCGCCCCGCCGACCGGCGCGGCCTGACCGCAGGGGCACCCTGCCGCCGCCGGATTTCTTTATGACCAGAACCCCACGCTGAAAGCCACCGGCGGCCACAAAAAGCGTCGGGGTCTCGGCGCAGAACAGAAAATCCGTCCAGTATTCGGTGCAGCTTTCGTACCGGTTTTTCCACTCCGCGCGGTCCGCGCGGACGGTAAAGCGCGCGGGCTGCGCCATCAAGGCGCAGGAGGAGTACAGCTCGTGCGCCTTCCGGTTTTCCCAGACGGGCTGCAGAAAGAAGAACGCGGATGCCCCGACCAGAAGCGCGCAGATCAGCACCGCCGGAAACACGGCGGTGGCGAACTGCCTTCGGTACGCCGGAAGGAACAGAGCGACGGCGAGCGCCGCCGTGGCGCAGAGGCCCGCGCGGACCCCCCGCCTGCGCCACGGCGAAGCGCAGTGGTTCAGCGCGCGGAACGCACAGGCGAATTCCTCTTCAGAAAGCGTCTGCTCGAAGCTCACCGTCATCAGTTCCTTTTCCGGCATAAAAAACCTCCCGCGGGGGTACCCCGCCGCCGGGGGCGCGCGCCGGCGAAAATCATGGCCTGTACCTCCGGCAGTTCGTCCGGACCGAAGCAGCGCAGCGGCAGGATGGTGATGCGGGGCAGCCCTCCGCTGCCCGGGCAGCAGGGATTCGCCGACACCAGCGCCAGAATATGATCGGTCTGGATGTATTCGCACGTGCCGTCCAGCGGGATCTCCCACCGGACCGCCCCCTGTTCGGTCACGATGCGGTTCGGGTAGACGATCGCCCGCACACTGCACCCGCACGCGCAGCTTCTGGCGCGGCTATGTATGGTGACGAGCGGGCCGAGCAGAAAGAGCAGGGACAGAAACGCCCAGCTGACCGCCTGCACGTACGCGGAGGCCTTGCCCGTGCGCAGGCCCTCGGTCAGGAAAAGCAGCACCGGGCACAGAAGCAACAGGGCACCCAGAAACGACAGAAACCGGCGCATACCGCAGAATTCCACTTTTTTGAGGCAGTGGTAAATCTCTTTCTCCTCCAGCGTGAACGCGGCTTCTATGCCGGTGCGCTGGTCTTCAAACGCCTCCGTGTCGTCGGCGATCAGGTGAAACCGTTCTTCCCCCGTCGCCGCGGCACGGGGCGCCCTACTTCGTCCGGGAAGACCGTCGCTTTCCGCCCCCGGGATCTCCTCCTCCGGCCGGTCTTCCCGCCGGCTGTCCCGGCTAAAAAAGATTTCCATTTTTGAGTCTTCTCCTTTCACGCTCCGGAAAAACGGAGCTCCGGCCCGAGGGCCGGATGTCACGCGCTTCCATTCCAAAAGGCTCGACCAGGCTGTCTTCCTTATTTAAAAACAGAACCGGCGAAAATTCACTCGAATTCTGGATTTTTCATGCGCTGAAAATCCGCAGACCTTCCTGCTTTATTATACATCGAGATTCTCGACGAATCTCGCGTTCTCCTCAATAAATTCTCTGCGCGGCTCGACTTTGTCGCCCATCAGCACCGTGAAAGCCTCGTCCGCGGCGGCGGCGTCCTCCACCTCCACGCGCAGCATCATGCGGCGCTCGGGGTCCATCGTCGTCTCCCAGAGCTGGTCCGGGTCCATCTCGCCGAGGCCCTTGTAACGCTGAATCTCATAGCCGGCCTGCAGCTCTTTCATCAGGCTGTCGCGCTGCTGGTCCGTGTAGGCGTAAAAATGCTTTTTACTCTTCGTCAGCCGGAAGAGCGGGGGCTGGGCGAGGTAGATGTGCCCCTCCTCCACGAGCGGCTTCATGAAGCGGAAGAAAAACGTCAGCAGCAGCGTGCGGATGTGCGAGCCGTCCACATCGGCATCGGCCATGATGATGATCTTGCCGTAGCGCAGCTTTTTCATGTCGAAGTCCTCGCCGATGCCGCAGCCGAGCGCCGTGACGATGGGCTGCAGCTTCTCGTTGCCGTAGACCTTGTCGAGCCTCGCTTTCTCGACGTTGAGCATCTTGCCCCAGAGCGGCAGAATGGCCTGGTACCGGCGGTCGCGCCCGCTTTTGGCGGAGCCGCCGGCGGAGTCGCCCTCGACGATGTAGATCTCGGTCTCCTCCGGGTTGCGGCTCTGGCAGTCGGCGAGCTTGCCGGGCAGGGACGCGTCCTCGAGGGCGGACTTGCGGCGCACCATCTCGCGCGCCTTGCGGGCGGCCTCGCGCGCGTGCGACGCGGCGAGCGACTTGTCAAAGATGGCCCGCGCCGTGGCGGGGTTTTCCTCGAGATACGTCGAGAGCTTGTCGTAGACCATGTTGCCCACGAGCGTGCCGATCTCGGTGTTGCCGAGGCGCGCCTTCGTCTGGCCCTCGAACTGGGCCTCCTTGAGCTTGACGCTGATGATGACCGTCAGGCCCTCGCGGAAATCATCGCCGGAAAGGTTCTTGTCGCTTTCCTTTAAGATGCCGAATTTGCGGCCGTAGTCGTTCATCACGCGGGTCAGCGCCCGCTTGAACCCGTCCTCGTGCGTGCCGCCGTCCGTGGTGTGGATATTGTTGGCGAACGACAAAAGCAGCTCGTTGTAAGAGTCGTTGTACTGCATGGCGACCTCCGCGGTGGCGGAGTCGTCCGGCGCGACGGCGGAAAAATGGATGATGTCGGGGTGGATGACCTCGACCGCTTTCTTTTTGTTGATATACTCGACGAAGCTGCTGATGCCGCCGTGGTAGAGAAAGTCGTCTGCCCGGCGGTTCTGCGGGTCGCGCTCGTCGGCCAGCGCGATGTTGACCCCCGCGTTGAGAAACGCCTGTTCGCGCAGGCGAGTCTGCAGCGTCTCGTAATCGAAATCCGTCGTCTCTTTGAAAATCTCGGAGTCCGGCTTGAAGCGCACCAGCGTGCCCGTCTTCTCCGCCGGCGCGGGCCCGCGCTCCTCAAGGTCCGTCACGGCCTTTCCGCGCTCGAAACGCTGAAAATAGATCCTGCCGTCCTTGAAGACCTCGACCTCCAGCCATTCCGAAAGGGCGTTCACCACGGACGCGCCGACCCCGTGCAGCCCGCCCGAAACCTTGTACCCGCCGCCGCCGAATTTTCCGCCCGCGTGCAGCAGGGTGAAAACGACCGTGACGGTCGGGATGCCGGCCTGGTGATGGATGCCGATCGGGATACCGCGGCCGTTGTCCACCACGCTGACGATGTTGCCGGGCAGAATGGTGACGTCGATCCGGTCGCAGTACCCGGCGAGCGCCTCGTCGATGGAATTGTCCACGATCTCGTAGACCAGGTGGTGCAGCCCGCGCGGGCCCGTCGAGCCGATATACATGCCGGGGCGCTTGCGCACGGCCTCCAGGCCCTCCAGGACCTGGATCTCGCTTTCGTCGTATTCATGTTTCTGCGTTACTTTTCCAAATTCCAAATCAAACCCTCCAAGCGGGGTGCCCCCGCGGTCAATCCGCGCCGTGCGGCAAAGTAAAAATTCCGGGCCGTGGTTGGCGCGAGAGTCTCGGGAAACTCCCGGGCGCATTGTGCCTTTCGCCGCCTGCGGCGAACCACAACTCTGATTTTCGGCGGTGTGGCTTCTTACTCCTTGCCCCCGGAACAACTCGATCGGCTATTTTCTATCCATACAGATTTATCCAATGTTTTCCGCCGGAGTAGGCTGCATCTTTTCTCCGGGCTGCCCGGCGGGACGAAACAGACTATGTCTGACGCCGATAGCGCACGGTGTAGGGAAGCAGAAAATAAACGGCGGTCACGCCGAGGACCGTGAAAAGGGAAAGGACCGAAAGGTTCATCCCCGGTATCTGCAACAGCAGCAGATTGACGCCGACCATCGCCAAAACGGCGGCGGGCAGCAAAAACAGCATCCCGCGCCAGCTTGTGATGCGGAACCTCTTCCCGCAGTGGGGACAGATTCCGGTTTTCCGGAACCGGCTTCTTCTGACCTGTCCGTACAGGAATCTTGCCCCGCAGTAGGGGCACAGGGGAAGTTTCAGCACGGGAACGCCTCCTTTTCAGCGCGGCGGCGTGTTGCCGTTTCCGCGCCCCGCCGTCCGGTACGGTGAAAAAACGCCGTCCGCCCCGGCGGGAGAATTTCCGGAAACGCCCGCGGGCGGCTGCGCGGAACCCCGCCGCCTAGGCGCGGGCGCACGTGCGGGGGCCGGCTTTTTCAGGCGCACGAAAAACACGGAGACAAGAAAAAACAGGACCGTCGGCAGAATCACGCCCGGCACCGCCCAGAGGGCGGAGCCGGAGAGACCGGAGAGCCAGCCGGCGGTAAAAAACCCCGCGTTCGCCAGGATGGTGAGGATGCCGATGCGGTACAGCAGCGGGTCGAGCCGAACGTTGGCCAGGCCGCCGCATCTGGGGCAGATATATTCCCCCCGGCGCTTCAGCGTCCATACCTTCGCGTAATTCAGCTTTTCCCCGCAGTAGGGGCACCTTGGTTTTCGCATTCTCATATTTTTTCCCTATCCCTGAAATTGAAAAGATCGTTGGAAAAACCGGCGCGTTTCAGAAGCGTGGAGGTCGAGATCTGCGACGTGTAGACCGTGCGCCGCCCGTGCCTGTCGCAGCAGAGAATGAAGGACTTGGGCATTTCCTGGGAAATACCGACGACGCATCCGGCTTTCTGCGCCGCCGCGAGATATTCCCGCGTCGTGCTGGAAATCGTCGACGTCTCCAAATCGAAAATGCCGACGATCGACTCCATCCGGATCACAATGTCCCGCCCGAGATGCAGATACATAAAAACCTCCGCGGCGCAGTGCCTGCGCAATCAAGCCGCGCCGTATGACACGGTGAAAAAAATTTGTTTACTCTGGCGCGAGAGTCATGGGACGCTCCCGAAGTTTACTTTCAATTTAAAAGTCTACCGGCGGTATGCGTAAAAGAAGCGGTTCAGGGGTAACGCGGGAACGGATGCCGTCCGCCTGCGGCCCTACGTGTCCGGTCTTCTCCGTCCGACAGGCTCGATCCGTCCGTCTTCCACGTGGAACAGTGCGCGGGTGCAGCCCGTTTCGCTTTCGGCGCCGGAAGGGACGGCGCTTGCTGAACCCGGCGGTTCGCTGTCTTCTAAATTTGAGGGCCCGCCGGGCGTCGTCCCTTTGACGTCCGGCGCCTGACCGCACAGGCACTGCGCCGGCGCTTGGCCGCGCGGACACCGCGCCGTGCAGGTCAGGAAGACCTGAAACCTGTCGAGCCGCTCGAGCAGGAACGACTGCCGCTCTTCGTCGAGCTCGCTGAGCACGTCGTCGAGAAAGACCACCGGCTCCTCGCCGCTTTCCCGGGTGAGGACCGCCGCCTCCGCGAGCTTCATGGCGACGACGGCGGAACGCTTCTGCCCCTGCGACGCGTAGGCACGCGCATCCCTGCCGGAGACGAGGACTTTCATATCGTCGCGGTGGGGCCCGACGCCCGTATGCCCGGTCGCGAGGTCCGTCCCGCGGCACGCCGCGAGGTCCTCCTCGAAGGAATCCGTGCTGGCCTCGTAGATAAGGTCGAGCGACTCCCTGCCCCGGCACATGCCGGAGTAGAACTGCGCGGCGGGAACGGCGATCTTTTCAAGGTATTGTCTCCGCCGGGCGGCGACCTCCTGCCCGGCGCGCACCAGGCGGCCGTCCCAGACCTCCAGGGTCTCCAGCAGCTCCGAGCGGAGGCCGCCGGCCGGGTGAAGGCCGCCGGCCGGCCGGCGGGAAATCTCTTTGAGCAACGCATTCCGCTGCGCGAGGACCCGGTTGTACCGCGCGAGCGACGCCGCGTAAGACGGGCGGATCTGCGAAAGGGCCGCGTCCAGAAAATTCCGGCGACCCGCCGGGCCCCCCTGCAGCAGGGAGAGATGGTCCGGCGAAAATACCGTCGCCTGAAACGCGCCGATCAGCGCCGAGCAGGACCGCTTCGGCACGCCGTTGAGTTCCGCTCGCCGCCTGCCGGCCAAAAAGCGGATCGCGGCGGTCTGCTCCCGGCCCGCCCCGTAAAAATCAAGGCGGAGCGCCGCCTGCCGCGGGAGCGGACCGACCATCTCGGCGTCCCTCGCCCCGCGGAACGACCGCTCGCCCGTGAAAAGCCACATGGCCTCCAGCAGATTGGTCTTGCCCTGCGCGTTCTTCCCGAAAAGCACGTTGACCCCGCCGTTCGGGGAGAATTCGCCGGACGGGAGATTGCGAAAATTTTCCCAGGAAAAACGCAGAATCTTCACACCGCAGCCACCCCGTAGGTCTTTCCCCCGCAGGCGGCCGTGTCGCCCGGGCGCATTTTCTTGCCGCGCATCCGGCAGACTTCGCCGTTGACGAGCACCTGCCCGCCCTGGATCGCCGCTTTCGCCTGTCCCCCCGTCTCGAACGCGCCGCACAGCTTGAGAAACGAGTCGAGCCGGATGAAGGCGGTCTCGATTTTTCGGGTGATGACGCCGTCGTTTTCCATCTTATTGCTCCCCGCTCTTCAGGCGGACCGGCAGCACGAGGAACAGAAACTCCTCGCCGTCGCCGGGCAGCACCTTCATTGGGCTCAGCGGGCCGTTGAGCTGCACCTTCACCTCGTCGCACTCCGAATTGCGCAGCGCGTCGAGCAGATAGCGGCTGTTGAAGCCCATCTCCACCTCGTCTCCGGTGATCTTTGCGTCCAGCCTGTCGGCCGCGCGGCCGATCGCCGTCGCGCAGGAAAGGCGGATGCCGTCGCTGCCGAACGTGCACCTCACCGGGCTGCGCAGGCGCTCGGTGACGACGAGCGAGACGCGCTCGAGGCTGCCGATGAACGCCGGGACCGAGACGCGGACCTCCGTGGCGCAACCCTTCGGCAGAGCGGCGCGCCAGTCGAGGAATTCCCCTTCGAGCAGCCGGGAGATCACGAGATAGTCGCCGATGCGGAAGCGGATGTGCCGCAGGCCGACCAGGATCTCTGTCTCGTCGTCGCTGTCGGGCAGGAGCTTCATCACTTCGTCGAGCGTCTTGCCCGGCACGACGAAGCTGCATTTTTCCTGCGACTGCGTCTTTTCGCACCGGATGGCGAGTCGGTATCCGTCGACGGAGATCAGCCGGATCTCCCCCCCGCCGATCTCGAACAGCGTGCCGGTGTGGACCGGCTTCGCGTCCGTCTCCGCCACGGCGAACAGCGTCTGGCGGATCATCCCCTTGAGGACGTTCGAGGGGATGCTGATGTTGGTGTCGCCGCTGATCTGCGGCAGCTCCGGGTATTCCTCGGCCGGGATTCCGATCAGGGAAAAAGAGGCTTCGCCGCTTTTGATCTGCGCGACCTGTTTTTCATCCGCCGAAAAGCTCACGGTGTCCTGCGGCAGCCGCCGGACGATGTCCCCGAACAGCCTGGCGCCCATGACGACGGAGCCGGGTTCCCCGACCTCGGCCGGCAGCTCCGTCGTCATGCCGATCTCGAGATCGAACCCGCAGAGGCGGATGCTTCCCTCCTGCGCGGTCAGCAGAATGCCCTCGAGCGCTGGGACGGAGGATTTGGCCGAAACCGTCCGCTGGACATTCAACACCGCTTCATTCAATTTTTGTCTGTCACAGGTAAACTGCATGGAAGAATCGCCCGCTTTCCTAAGATATCGAGAATGTCAGTTATTTTTTCAGTAACAGGAGTAGTGTGCGCCGAAAAGTGGAAAATATGGGAAAACGAAGGCCCCGCGCGGATTTTTCGTTCCCGGTTTTCGGTTTTTCGCTGTGGAGGAATTTTGTTGAAAGATTCTCCGCCATCGGTTTTTAACCGGCTGTTGAAAACTTTGTGGGGAAAGTTGAAAACTTGTTTAAGACTTTCGGTTTGAAAGCCGTTCCCCGGGGAAGGATTATCGACAGAAATGTGGATTGTCGATAAGATTTCAACACGGGGAAAATCACGTCACCGGTCGCGGATATTCTTGACGATGTCTTCGACCGTGGCCTTTGTTTTCGCGTCGCGGCGGATGTTTTTTTCCACCTGCTGGATCGCGTACACCACGGTGGAGTGGTCCCGGTTGCCGAATTCCTTGCCGATGGCGACCATCGACATCTGGGTGATCTCGCGCACAACGTACATGGCGACCTGCCTGGCGGAGGAGATGTTGGCCGAGCGCCTGGAAGAGCGGATCTCTTCGACCGTGGTCCCGAACGTGCGGGCGACTTCGTCGATGATCTTCTCCACGGTCACCGGCGTCGGCTGGTCGTTGTTGATGATGTCGCTGATGGCGGCCTGGGCCGTCTGGATGTTGAGCGGCTCGCCGTTGAGCAGGTGGAACGCTTTCATCTTCTTGACGGCGCCCTCGAGCTGGCGGATGTTGTTTTTGAGCCGGTTCGCGATATATTCGATGACCGGGTCCGGCAGGGTGATCTGCAGAAGCTCCGCTTTGCGCTTGATGATGGCGATGCGCGTCTCGAAGTCCGGCGGCTGGATGTCCGCGGTCAGGCCCCACTCGAAGCGGGTCAGCAGGCGCTCCTCGAGGGTGGCGATGTCCTTCGGCGGCCGGTCGGAAGTCAGCACGATCTGTTTTTTCGCTTCGTAGAGCGTATTGAAGGTATGGAAGAACTCCTCCTGCGTCGAGTCCTTTCCGGCGATGAACTGGATGTCGTCCACGAGCAGCACGTCCGCCCGCCGGTAACGCTGATGAAATTCCCCGGTTGTGCCGCGGCGGATGGCCTCGATGAGCTCGTTCGTGAACTCGTCGCCCTTGATGTAGACGATGTGCATCTCCGGATGAGTGTGGTTGATCTCGTTGCGGATGGCGTAGAGCAGGTGCGTTTTTCCGAGCCCGGAGTTCCCGTAGATGAAAAGCGGGTTGTAAAGCGACGCCGGCTTGCTGGCCACGGCCATGGAGGCGGCGTGCGCGAACTTGTTCGACGGCCCGACGATGAAGGTCTCGAACGTGAATTCGTAGTTTTCGCTGATCTCGCGCGCTTCCTCTTTTTTCTGTGCCGGCTCCGTCTCTTCCGGAAGAATGATACGGATCTGGATCTCCTGGCTGAAAATCTGCCGGAACGCCTCGTTGAGCAGATCCATGTAATAATGGAGGACCGTCTGCCGGTGAAGCTCGTTCGGGACCTGCAGAACGGCCACGCCCGCGGCAAAATCCAGCGTCACGGGTTCCATACGGCTGATCCATGTGGAGAAAGCGATCTCCGTAATGTGGCTTTTGCAGTACGCGCACACGAGGTTCCAGACTTCGGTAAACGATTCCATACTCTGTTTCCTGCCCCTTGTTTTCTATAAGAAAAATTTTTCCGGCGCGTTCCGCCGGAAAACGCAAACGTGCGGAAACGGTCCGCACGCAAAATTCCGGAAACGACAGGTTTCCATTTATTATCATAGCATAAATCTCTCATTTTTTCAAATCTGTTTTGGGGCGCACAGTGCCTTTCGAGCCTACGGCTTTCGGCAGTGCGGCTTTTTCCTCCCTGCCCCGGGTCCTCACTCGATCGGCCGCGGGTAAATTTGTCCGCAGGCTCAGCCTGCCCGGAGAATTTTTGCTTTTCTTTCGGAAAACCTTGTGCTATAGTATAGGGTACGGGAATTCGCGCGGGGATTTCGGTGTTTCCGCATTTTTATTTTGCGGAAAAGAAGTGCCCGTGTTGACATGCCGCCGTGCCGTACGGTATAATGCTATGGCAAGGTATGCCCGAAAGGAGGGGTTTTCATGTTCAGAACGTATCAGCCCAAAAAGCTGCACCGCAAAAGGGAGCACGGCTTTCTGAAGCGCATGGCCACGTCCGACGGACGCCAGGTTCTTTCGCGCCGCAGGAGAAAGGGACGGGCCCGCCTTTCTTACTGATTTTTCACCCGCCCCGGGTGCGCTCTCAGCGGGCGCTCTTTTTTCACGCTTCCAGCCGGCAGTTCTCGGAACAGGCCGGAACATGCGGGATTGCCCCTCGAGCCGGGGTCCGGGCATGAAACGCCGTGGGATACGCCTTTTGAGGGCCGTCCCGTCAATCTGAACGGCGGGGCGAAGCCGGCTGTGCCGGCGGCGGTACGCCGAGGTTTCCAAATGAAAAATTATCTTTCTCTCAACCAGAACAGGGATTTTCAAAGAGTCTACGCACGCGGAAAATTTTTCGTCAGTCCTGTGCTTGTTTCCTATGTTATGAGAAGTCGCCGCAGGTCGTCGCTGCGGATCGGCATTACGACGAGCAAAAAGACCGGGAATGCGGTCAGGCGCAACCGGTCGCGCAGGGTGATCCGCGAGGCGTTCCGCGCGATCCGGGCGGAAATACGGCCCGGCTACGACCTCGTTTTCGTGGCGAGGGCAAAGACTCCGTTCGTCAAGACCGGCGACGTGCGGCAGGCGATGGAGCAGCATTTGAGAAATGCGGGGATTCTGCATTGAAACGGATTCTGATCGTCCTCGTCCGCCTTTATCAGACGGCCATTTCGCCGTACAAAAGGCCGTGCTGCAAATATTATCCGACGTGCTCGAACTACGCCATCGAGGCGATCGAGCGGTTCGGCGCGTTCAAAGGTTCCGCTCTTGCAATCTACAGAATTCTGCGCTGCAACCCTTTCAGCCGCGGGGGATATGATCCCGTCCCTGAAAAGAGGACAGGCGTTGATGGAAAATAGAGGAGAAATTTCCGCATGAACGACATTTTCAATTTTTTCGGCAGCATCCTCGGCTATCTGCTCTGGCTGTTCTACCTGATCGTCAGAAATTACGGCGTGGCCATCATCCTCTTCACCATCGTGGTGAAAGTGCTTCTGTTCCCGTTTTCCGTCAAGCAGCAGAAATCCATGGCGGCGACGGCCAAAATGTCGGTGAAGCAGAAGGAGCTGCAGAAAAGATACGCGAACGACAAGCAGAAACTTCAGGAAGAGACGCAGAAGCTCTACGCTTCCGAAGGGGTCGACCCCATGGGCGGATGCGCCACGATGTTTCTGCCGTTCCTCGTGATGTTCGGCCTGTACTACACTGTTCTGAATCCGCTGGCGAACGCGCTGCATCTTTCTGCGGGCGCCATTACGAAGGCGGTGGATATGCTCAGCCGTGTGCCGGGCCTCGGCTCCTCGTACAACGCGGCCTACGCGCAGATCGAAATCGTCAAGAACTTTGCAAATCTGCGACCGTTCCTGACCATGTTCGGCGCGCACGACCTGGCGAAGCTGGAGTCGTTCAGCCACGGATTCATGTTTCTCGGCCTGAACCTTCTGCAGACGCCGAGCGACCCGTCGAACATCTTCGGCACGCTTTTCCAGACGAACCTGTGGACGATTCCGGTCGGGTGCCTGGTCTCCTCTTTGCTCGCGCAGTATTTCATCATGAAACTGCAACCCGGCATGCAGCAGCAGCAGGGGTGCATGAAGCTGACGTTTTACCTGATGCCCCTCATTTCCGTCTGGTTTGCGTGCACCGTGCCCGCCGCGGTCGGATTCTACTGGATCATCTCCACGATCACCGGTTTTCTCCAGACCGTGATCCTGAACGCCTGGTTCAGCCCGGAGGACCTGAACGCGCAGGCGGAGGCGAAGCGCGTCGCCCGCCGCGAGATCGAAGAGGCCGCAAGATCGCCTCTGCCGGGGTGGAGGAGGACGGCGGCGGAAGCGCCGAAATCCGCGAGGAAACGCAAATAAATCGAAAGGCCGGGAGATTGCCTTTCGGGGGAGGTCGTTCACGATGAGAGAAGCAATTGGGACCGGAGAAACCGTCGAGCTGGCCAGAGAAGCGGCCTGTAAAGAGCTCGGCGTGGAAACCTACGACGCCGAATTCGAGATTCTGTCTCTGCCGACCAAAAAGACGTTCGGCCTTTTCGGCGGGAGCCCCGCGAAGGTGCGGGTCTATATTGAAGACGACCCGGCCGCCATCGCGGCACAATATGTGCAGGACGTTGTCTCGTGCATGGGCGTCACGGGCGTGAAGGTTTCCGTCCAGAAAGAAGAGGGCAGTGCGATGCTCAACCTGGAGGGCGACGACATCGGCTTTGTCATCGGCCACAGGGGCGAAACGCTCGACGCGCTGCAGTACCTGGCCGGGCTTGTGGCGAACCATGTGGGCGGCTCTTACTACCGCGTTGCGATCGACATCGGCAATTACCGCGAAAAACGCCGCCAGACGCTCGAGTCCCTCGGCAGGAAAATGGCTGAAAAAAGCCTGCGCACGGGGCGCAACATCTCGCTGGAGCCGATGAATCCTTACGAGCGGCGTATCATCCATACCGCCGTTCAGACGGTGGAGGGGGCGAAATCCTGGTCGGAGGGCGAAGACCTGGAGCGCCATGTCGTCATCGGCCCGGTCGAAGGCGAGCGCCCCCAGCGGCGCGGCGGGTTCAATAAAAACCGCAGGGGGCCGGGCGGGCCGCAGCGCCGTTCGTCCTATGCCGGCGACCGGAGCCCGGTTGGCAACCGGAGCCCGGCTGGCGACCGGAGCCCGGCTGGCGACCGGAGCCCGGCTGGCGGAAACAGGCAGCCGAGGCCCTCCGGCGACAGAAGGCCGAGGTCCGACCGCAAGGGTCCGTTGTATGGCAAGGTCGAATCGGACCGGTAGCGTCCGCTGTAAAAGACGATCGAGGGCGGTTCCATTGTGAATTGCCCTCTTTTTTTGGAGGTTTTCCGGTATGGAGACAAGCAGGTACCACGCTTTCCGCGATACGATCGCGGCTATTTCGACGCCGCAGGCGCCCGGCGCGCTCGGCGTCGTGCGGATCTCCGGCCCGGCCGCGCGGAAGGTCGCGGGGCGGGTGTTCCGCTCCGCGCGCGGAAAATCGCTGGAGGACCTGCCCGGCTACCGCGCGCTCTACGGGCGCGTCCGCGACGCGGCGGGGGAGATCGACGAGGCGATCGCTCTGAACTTCCGCGCTCCGGCCAGCTTCACCGGGGAAGACGTGGTGGAGCTTTCCTGCCACGGGGGGCTGTACGTGCTGCGCCGGCTGCTGCGCGCCGTGCTGGAGGCCGGCGCGGTCCCCGCCGGGCCGGGGGAGTTCACGCGGCGCGCGTTCCTCAACGGGAAAATGGGGCTGACCGAGGCGGAATCCGTGATGCAGATCGTCTCCGCCAGCGGGGAAGCTGCTGCGCGGGCCGCGCTCGCCGGTCGCGACGGCGTGCTCGAGCGGCGGATCGGCTCCGTCCGGGAGATCCTGACCGGTACGGCGGCGCATCTGGACGCGTGGGCGGATTATCCGGAGGACGAAGTGCCGCAGGTCACGGCGGCGGCGCTTCGGAACTCCCTGACGAAGGCCGCGCGGGAACTCGATTCCATGCTGCGGCAGTTCGACGCGGGCCGCGCCCTGCGCGAGGGCGTCGCGACGGTGATCGCGGGGAGGCCGAACACGGGCAAGTCCACGCTGATGAACCTGCTCGCCGGATGCGAACGCTCCATCGTGACGCAGTACGCCGGCACGACGCGCGACGTGGTCGAGGACACCGTGCTGCTCGGGGGAATCCCGCTGCGCCTCGCCGACACGGCCGGCATCCGCTCGACGGACGACCCGGTGGAGAGCATCGGCGTGGAGCGCGCGCTCGGGCGGGTCCGGTCCGCGCAGCTCGTGCTGGCGGTGTTCGACTCTTCGCAGAAGCTCGACGACTCCGACCGCCTGCTTGCGAAAGAGACGGAAGCCGTCCCGTGCGTGGCGGTCGTCAACAAGAGCGATCTGCCGCAAAAGATTGACTATGAGTATATTAAACAGAAATTTAGACATATAGTTTATATCTCGGCTTCGACGGGTGCGGGGCTTGAGAGCCTGAAGCGGGAAGTCGCGGACGTGCTTGGCACGTCGAAGATCGACCCGTCGCAGGGGATGCTGTTCACCGAGCGGCAGCGCGATTCGGCGCTGCGGGCCGCAGGCAGCGTGAAGGAGGCGCTTTCCGCGCTCGACGCCGGCATGACGTTCGACGCGGTGACGGTTTCCGTGGAGGACGCGGTCTCCGCGCTTCTGGAGCTGACCGGCGAGCGCGCGACCGAGGCGGTGGTGGACGAGATTTTCAGGCATTTCTGCGTGGGCAAGTGAGCGGGCGGCGGCGCGGTGCCCGCGCAGTCAAGCCGCGCCGCAGGCGCGGAAGGCGTTTTACATCCGTGGCCCAAGTGCTGCCGTTGTTCTGCACTGAGGCCGTGTGAACCCGCATTTTCAGCGGGTAAGCCTGCCCTGTGGAAAAGTTTAAACTTTAGTCCGCTTTTCTGAATTTGCCCCCGCGGGGTGAGCAGGGCGTCGTTTTCCTCTCGACCTCGCCGCCGTCTGCCGCAGGGCGCAAAAATGGCGCTGTATACGGATTTCTTCATCCATATGCAGCGCGCGTAAAAACGCACGGCGGGGACCTCCCATATCCCCCTTGTGAAAAAGGCGAAAAAGAGGTATAATATTCCCGCAATGTGCCGATTACTCGGTTGCAGATGGAGCTGGGTTCTCCGTTTGCAGGGGGCAGGTGCTGACACGCCTGTTTCTGCATTGCATTTCTTATTTTATTGTGTCCTGCAAGTCAAATTATACCTCTTTTTACCAGAAAGTCAAGCGTGGGCGAAGCCTGTTTCGCCCCGCCGTGGGCACGGAGAAAAACTGAACGAAAGGAAGGCGTGCAAATGGACACCTATGATGCCGGAAAACTCGACGTGGCGGTGATCGGCGCGGGCCACGCGGGGATCGAGGCCGCCCTTGCGTCGGCGCGCCTCGGCTGCCTCACCGCGGTCTTCACCATCAATCTCGACGCCGTGGGCAACTGCCCCTGCAACCCTTCCATCGGCGGCACGGCGAAGGGCCATCTTGTGCGCGAGATCGACGCGCTCGGCGGCGAGATGGGCCGGACCACGGATGCGTGCTTCATCCAGAGCCGGATGCTCAACCGCGGCAAAGGGCCCGCCGTCCATTCCCTGCGCGCGCAGATCGACCGGCGGGAATACGGCAAGATCATGAAACACAAGCTCGAGCTGCAGCCGAACCTGCTTCTCAAGCAGGCGGAAATCACGGCGCTGGAGCGCGCGGCGGACGGAAGCTGGCTGCTGACCACGCGGTTCGGCGCGGTCTATCAGGCGAAGGCCGTCGTCGTCGCGACCGGGACCTATCTCTCCGGTCGGGTCTTCGTCGGCGAAATCTCCTACGACTCCGGGCCGGACGGGATGTTCCCCGCGGCGTTCCTCGCGGATTCGTTCCGCCGGCTCGGCATCCGCCTGCGGCGCTTCAAGACGGGCACGCCCGCCCGCGTGCTCCGCTCCAGCATCGACTTCGACGGGCTGGAAGTGCAGCGTGGCGACGATCCGGTCGTACCGTTCTCCTACGACACGCTGACGCCCGGCGTCAACCGTGCGGAGTGCTATGTGACGTGGACAAACGAGAAAACAAAGGAGATCATCCTGAAAAACCTGAACCGGTCGCAGCTTTTTACCGGCGGCATCACGGGCGTCGGCCCGCGCTACTGCCCCAGCATCGAGACGAAGATCGTCCGCTTTGCGGATAAAAAGCGGCATCAGCTTTTCATTGAGCCCTGCGGCCTCGACACCGAGGAGATGTATCTGCAGGGCATGAGCACGTCCCTGCCGGAGGAGGTTCAGGTCGAGTTCTACCGGACCATCCCCGGCCTTGCGCACGTCGAAATCATGCGCGCGGCCTATGCCATCGAGTACGACTGCGCCGATCCGACGCAGATGGACGCGGCGCTCGAGTTCAAGGATTATCCCGGCCTCTACGGGGCGGGTCAGTTCAACGGAAGCTCCGGCTACGAGGAGGCCGCCGCGCAGGGCTTCGTCGCGGGCGTCAACGCCGCGCTGAAAATCCTCGGGAGGGAGCCGATGATCCTCGACCGCGCGGGGAGCTACATCGGCACGCTGGTGGACGACCTGATCACGAAAGGCACAGAGGAACCCTACCGGATGATGACTTCGCGCAGCGAATACCGCCTGGTCCTCCGGCAGGACAACGCCGACGAGCGCCTGACCCCGACCGGCCGAAAGCTCGGCCTGATCTCCGACGAGCGGTGGGAGCGTTTTCTCGAAAAGGAAGACCGCAAACAAGAAGAGCTGAGGCGGGTGGGGCGCACGGTGCTTCCGCCTTCGCGCGAGCTGAACGGGCTGCTTGTTTCACATGAAACATCGCCCGTAAAGACAGGCGTGAGGCTCTCCGAGCTGATCAAAAGGCCGCAGCTCGGCTATCGGATTCTGGCGCCGGTCGATCCCGGAAGGCCGGATTATCCGGATTCGGTGTTCGAGAACGCGGAGATCGAGCTCAAGTACGAGGGCTATATCGCCCGGCAGAAGGCGCAGATCGCGGAGGTGCGCCGGCTGGAGAACCGGCTGCTTCCGAAGGGCACGGATTACGCGAAGATCGTCGGCCTGCGGAAGGAAGCGCAGGAAAAGCTGCAGGCCGTCCGGCCCGCGAGCGTGGGGCAGGCCGCGCGGATCTCCGGCGTCAGCCCGGCGGATATTTCGGTCCTGCTGATCTGGCTCGGCCAGAGCGAGCGACAAAAACTTTCTGCATCCGATCGAGAGCGTTCCCAGGGCGAGCGGGAAAGACAGGGGCTTTCTAATGAAAACCAACATCTTTAACGCCGGAGGCGAGAAGGGTGCTATGCACCACGCCGGAGGCGAGAAAGGCATTTTAATGCCGGACGCGGCTTCCCTGTTCGCGGACTATGCGGCACCGTACGGGATCTCCGTCACTGCGGAGCAGGAAGAGCAGTTCCGCATTTATGCGCGGTTGTTGACCGAGTGGAATAAAAAAGTCAACCTGACCGCCATCACCGACCCGGAGGGAATCGCGGCGAAGCATTTTCTCGATAGCGCGCTGCTGCTGAAGGCATTTTCTCCCGCGCGGGGGGAATCGGTGCTCGACGTGGGGACGGGGGCCGGATTCCCCGGCGTTCCGCTCAAAATCCTCCGGTCCGATCTCCGGTTGACCCTGCTGGATTCCCTGAACAAGCGCCTTGTTTTTCTGGACGCGCTGCTCAAGGAGCTGGGAATTTCCGCGGAGCTGGTGCACGCGCGCGCGGAGGAGGCCGGCCGGCAGGGACGGTATCGCGGCGGATTCGGGTTCGTTGCGGCGCGCGCGGTCGCGGCGATGCCGGTCCTGTGCGAATACTGCCTGCCTTTTTTGAAGCCGAATGGCGTTTTCATCGCGATGAAGGGCCGCGTTTCGCCGGAGGAGGACGGCGGCGCGAAAAAGGCCGTTTCGGTCCTCGGCTGCCGCATCGAGAGGGTGGAGAATTATGCGCTTCCCGCGGGCGACGCACGGTGCGTCTACCTGATCCGCCGCGTGGGGACGGTGCCGGACGAGTATCCGCGGCACGGCTCGAAGATCGCGAAACAGCCGCTCGGGTGACGAATTTTCCACAGTCGGTGCCGGTTCGGTGGAAAAAATTTATGAGAAACGGGTGCCGGGAAAATTCAGAACCTTTTTCGGCGGAAGCGGCTGTAACGCTTCCGCCGAATTTTATGATGCGAACCGGATCCGGAGGCTTACAAGGACGGGAAACGGTGGAAAATCCGGAAGATTCAGGCCCGGGCGGCGGGAAACGTTTTTTAAAGAGCGCCCCGGTTTCTACAAATTTCTCCGTTCCGGGGTGCTATGCTTGTCCTGAAAGCGAAAGGGGGCGGGGCGCTTTGCGTTGGAACGAGAAGAACAAGGTCGTGGAAATCGGGATCGACGAGATCGTGCCGAATCCGGCACAGCCCCGGCGTATTTTCGACGAGCAGGAGCTGAAAAATCTTTCTCAGAGCATCCGGGTCAACGGGCTGATCCAGCCGCTGATCGTGCGGCGCACGGCGGGGGGTTATGAGTTGATCGCGGGGGAGCGGCGGTTGCGCGCGTGCAAAATGGCCGGGATGCGCACGGTTTCCTGCATGATCAACGAATGTTCGGCCGACGCCAGCGCCGTGATGGCCATGACGGAAAACATGCAGCGGCAGGATCTTGAGATGTTCGAGGAGGCCGAGGGAATCCGCCGCCTCATCGAAAGCTGGCATGTCACGCAGGAAGAGGCGGCGTACCGGCTCGGCAAAAGCCAGTCCGCCATTGCGAACAAGCTGCGGCTGCTCCGGTTTTCGTCCGAAGAACGGGAGAAGATCGTCGCCGCGGGGCTGACCGAGCGGCATGCGCGTGCGCTGCTGCGCCTGGAAGATGAGGAGATGCGCGCCAAGGCGCTTGCGGCGGTGATCGACCGGCGGTACAACGTGCGCCAGACGGACGAGTACATACGGAAGCTGATTGCGGGGGAGGATTCATGCAGGCAGCATCGGACTCCCGTTGTAAAAGACGTTAGAATTTTTCTCAACACCATTTCGCATGCCGTGCAGACCATGAAGCAGAGCGGCATCAATGCCCAGACACTGAAAAGCGAAACGGATGAATATATAGAATGCGTCGTGCGCATCCCGAAAGCGCAGGCCTCCTCGGGCGGGGTGCCCCCGCGGTCGGGCCGCGCCGTTTAGCGCGGTGGAAAAGAGCAGAGTGTCTGGCGCAAGCGTCTAAGACCTCGCGTCCGCAGATCTTGTTCCGGGATGGCCGGTCCATCGTAAAATCTCTGTGGGTTTCCGCAAGCCCGCCTGAAACCGCTTACAAGTTTTACTCCTATTTCCCTTATATCATTTCCCGCAGAAGGGGCCGGATGAAAATCCGGTCCCTTTTGTGCGTGCGGCGTGTCGCCGCGGCCGCGCCGCGCCGAAGGGCCCGGTAAAAACCGTGGGCCGCGTCTGGCGCGAGAGTATCGGGCCGCTCCCGTGTTGTTTGTCAAGCGAAAGGCCCATTGCCTGTGTCTTCCGTTCAATGAAGACCCGACCGATTCTTCGGTCGCGCTTCGGCGGATGACGGGTGCCGGGGAGCGTCGGGGGGAGCGGGCGTATAACGCCTTTCGAGCCTACGGCTTTCACGACTGTGGCTCCATGGAAAATGCGGCCTTACACGCCGCCCCGGGGCCTCCCTCGATCGGCAGACTGAAAATCCGGGGAAGCTCCCCCCGAGCAGGCAAAGCCTGCACTTTCGATTTGCTCGCAGGGACTTGCGTGCATTCCCGGGGCAAGGAG
>DAINSB010000025.1:0-20817 GCA_036741535.1 Caproicibacter sp.
GGCGAAAAGAAAACAGAGATATTCTCCGCTGGATTTCTGGATCGCCGTGTTCAGCGCCTCCGGCACGAGCGAAGCGCCGTTCTGGATCACAAAGCCGTGCAGTCCCCTCTCCTTCATCAGCCACACCGCCTGCAGGACGGTCCGGTCGGAGGAACCCATATCGACGACGATGAATTCCGTTGCGAGGCCCTTTGTCTGTTCCGCCGCGAACTGAAGGATTCCCCCGATCTCGTGCTCGACGTTCCGGACCGGACAAAGGATGGATAGCGAAGCGGCCTGCATAATTTTTGTCCTTTCTGTGCATCTGAAAATATCGATCCGGCTGTCCCGACACAGGATGCCCCGATTTCAGTATTTTCAGTATATCATAAAGAGGCAAATAAAAAAGATGAAAATCTTACAGGATCGTCATGTTTCCCGCAGAAATTATTGGCAAGTTCGCGCACGGGCGGCGGGTGGCAAACTTTAGCCCGCTTTTTCCGACAGAAACCCGTATTTGTCTATTTGCACGCCGCCCCGCCGTCTGTATAGTTAAAGGCGGGAGGATTGCAAAAAATGCCTTGTGAAAATGCTATCAGACGCGCGACCATCGGGGCGGCCATCGTCATGACTTTGCGCGACATGCGTCACAACCCGAGCCGGAGCATCCGGAACGCCCTGGATTTTTTCGAGAGCTATGTGGGCGAAGACCCGGAGGACGCCCGTTTTTTCAGATTGAGAAAGATTCTGGAAGAAAATCGGAACGGCTTTTTCCGGTTTCTGCTGTTCATGGTGAAGCACGTGGATCTGCAGACCATCAAAACGGTCGGCACCAACATGCTTTTCAACCGGGTCCCGTCGCTGAGCGCCAAGCGCGGCGCTTTCGACGAACGCGCGGGAGGCTCCGCCGACGCCCTGGCGGCCGTCCGGAGCGGCAAGCAGAGAAGCGTGTATTTCTTCGTGCTGTATGGGCACGGGGTTTTAAAACACCGCGACGCCATTTTCGACCTGTGCCGGCAAAACCGGGACTGCGTCTTTGATCTCGTCGCGGAGGAACGGGAGATCGACGACGATTTCGCGCGCAGGGCGGCCGCCGCCAAAAACGTCGTGGTGTCGGTGAAGGTGCGTACCGACCTGCCGGAGGCCGAGCTCTGCCGCGCGAACGGCCGGGCTTTTCTGCTGCTGAAAAAATACCGCTGCCTGTTCGGCTTTTTGGCGCTCGTGAACAGCGCGGGGGGCGAAGGATGCTGCTCCCGGCGCTTTCTGGACTACTCGAGGGGCGCCGGCTGTCTGTTCGGCCTGTTTTCCTGCGGGGCTGGCGATGGGCGGAAGGCGTACGAACGCAGGATCCGGGCGACGGTGAAAAAGTCGGGCATTTTCAAGCGGATCCCCGTTCTGGCGGACGAAGGTCTGGACCACAGCCTGCAGGGCTGCTTTGAATCCGGGGGGCGGGGCTATCTGTTCTTCGGCAGAAAAAGGCTGCACGTCCGATACAACTTTTACGGAAACGGATAAATCCCTCTTTTACTTTTTGCCGGAAACCTCACGGCTCGGGTCGCGCGAACCCAGAAAAACGTCGGAGAGCGCCGTCCCTCCGCCGTTTATGAGCCTGCCGAGCCTGCCCACGATCTGCTGCGGCGGCTGCTTCATCCCCTTGCGCGCCCACTGGATCGTCATCCCCACAAGGCCGTACGCGCAGAATTCCGCGAGATAGTTCTTGTCCTCTTCGTCCAGGTCCGCCCTTCCCTTTCCGCTTGCGGGGGGCTCCTGGATGATCTCGAGAAGAAGGTCCTTCGTCACGCTGAAAAAGTAGTCCTGAAAGGCGTTCTGACCGGTCGTATTGAACGTCTTGATATAAAAGGTCTTGTTCTGCCGCATGATGCACAGCACGTCCAGCATCACGTCGCTCCAGCTCGCGTAGGGGCTGTTGTGCAGGACCTGCGCCACGACATCGTTGTAAAACACCCAGTTGACAAGGTCGTATTTGTCCTGGAAATGGTAGTAAAACGTCTGACGGTTCAGTCCGCACTCCGCCGCGATGTCGGAAACCGTGATCTTTTCAAACCCCTTTTTCTCCATGAGCTGCTTCAACGCGGAAGCCAGTGCTTTCTTTGTGATGAGCGAATCCGACATTTTCCGACCTCCCAGCATGCCGGGCGACATCGCCGGCGCAGACCGTCCGTCCTGTGCCGACGGCCGGCCGTTATTTCGATTTTTCCACATAGATACAGTGTATCAGAATTTTCTTTTTTTTTCAACCGGATGTTCCGCACCGCCCGCAGGCCGTCTGCCGAAGCAGGCGGCTTTTTTGCTATGCCACGCCCGTCCCGGCAAAGGAGCAGCGAGAGCATTCCCGGGGCGGGACGGAAGAAGCCGCACTGGAAGTTCGCTGTATCCGACCGGGTGCGTCCCGGGCGGGAAGCCGCATCTTTCGTCAGGCTGAGGCCGTGAAAGCCGCAGACGCAAACGGCGCCGTGCGCCCGCGGAGGGCGCTTGGGGCCCGGTCTTCCCATGCGGACCGATTTGAGGTATAATTGAGGCATAATAAAGTCTGCCAGACAAACGGTATCGGGGAAAAGGGCTGGGTCCTGCATGGGCGAAAAAGAACCGAAACTGAAAATCGAATATCTTCTCTCCGGGGACGGCGCCACGGTCGTGCGCTGCTTCGGCCCCGCGCCGGGCGTGCACCTTCCGGATGCGGTCGACGGATCGCCCCTGCGCGGGATCGGCCCCTATGCGTTCTCTTCGGAAGATCCCGCGGCGAAGCTCCCTGCGGACGGGGAGATCCGGACCGCGGTGACGGAGGGCACGGCCGCGCCCGGAGACCGGTTCCGGCTCCTCGGGGGGGCATATCTCCGGACGGCCGATCTTCCCGCCGGGATCCGATCCATCGGCGAATACGCGTTTTACAACTGCACGCAGCTTACGCGCATCCGCCTGCACGGCGGCGGCGTCCGGGTCGGGAACGGCGCGTTCATGAACTGCGGGGCGCTGACCGACATCGTCTTTTCCGCTTCCTCCGCCGACCGGACCTGTCTGCCCGGCCTGCTGGCCGAGCTTCCGGGCGAGATCCGGGTTTCGTTCGACGACGGGCCGTCCGTTTTCCTGTTTCCGGAATACTACGAGGAATCCGTCGAGAACGGGCCCGCGCACCTCTTCGAGCGCAGAATCGTCGGCGTGGGCTACCGGTACCGCCAGTGCTTCTCCGGCGACCGGCTGAAGACGGCGGAGTACGACGGACAGTTCCCGATCTGCCTGGCGCAGATGGACCCGCAGACGGCCCTGCGCATCGCCCTGAACCGGCTGAAATACCCCTTCGGCATACGGGAGGCCGCGCGGGCGCGGTACCTCGCCTATCTTGCGGAGCACGCGGCGGCCGCCGCGGTCCTGACGGTCCGCAGGGACGACCCGGACGGGCTCCTGTTTCTGGCGGGGCTCGGCGTGCTGAGCCGGGACGCCATCGACGCCGCGGTGGAGGCGGCCGCCGGCGGCGGGCGGGCGGAATGCCTCGGCGTTCTGCTGAACGAAAAACACCGGCGGTTCCCGGAGAAAGCAAAGACATTCGATCTGTAAAATCTTGTCCGACAGGGAGGGACGGCCTATGCAGGAGGAAACCGAAAAGCGCGCCCGCGAGATGGGGGACCGGATCCTGGCCGCTTCCCGCACGGAGCTCTATATGGGGATGCGCTTTCTGGACCTTGCGCTCAGCGGCCTCTCTTTCGAGATGCGCGCGGGCACGAAGCCGGTCGGCACGGACGGCGCCGCCCTGTTCTACGACCCGGACCGGCTGTTCGCCCAATACCGCAGAAGCCCCGTACTGGTCAACAGGGCATACCTGCACGTCGTGCTGCACTGCGTCTTCCGGCATCTGTGGAAGCCGAGGCCCCGGGACCGGGAACTCTGGGACCTCGCCTGCGACATCGCGATGGAATCGGTGCTGGACGGCCTTTCCCTGCGCTGCGTGAGGGTGCCCCCCTCGTGGCTGCGGCAGAACCTCTACGGCACGCTGCGCGAAAAGCGGAAGGTCCTGACCGCGGAGACGGTCTACGCCGCGCTTCGGGAAATGAACCCGGCCGCGGACCAGCGCGCGCAGCTCATGCGGGAATTCCGGATCGACGACCATTCGTTCTGGCCGGACGCGGAGAGCAAGCCCCCCGCGGGCATGATGCAGCGGCGGCAGAGATGGGAGGACATCAGCCGCAAGACGCAGACCGATATGGAGACGTTCTCCCGCGACCCGGCGAAGCAGTCGCAGGCTCTGCTCGAGCAGGTCAAAGTGGAGAACCGGCAGCGGTACGATTACCGGCGGTTCCTCAAAAAATTCGCCGTGCTGCGCGAAGAGCCGAAGCTCGACCCCGACACGTTCGACCCCGGCTTTTACTCCTACGGCATGCGCCTCTACGGGAACATGCCGCTGATCGAGCCGCAGGAATCGAAGGAAACGGTGAAGATCGAGGAATTCGTCATCGCCGTGGACACCTCGATGTCCTGCTCGGGAAAGCTCGTCCACGAGTTTCTGCGGCAGACCTATTCCATCCTCCGCGACACGGAGAGCTTTTTCCGGCATGTGAACATCCACATCATCCAGTGTGACGAAAAGATCCGGTCCGACCGGAAGATCGGCAGCCCGGAGGAGCTGGAGGAATATATGGGCCATCTGGAACTCCTCGGCAACGGCGGGACCGATTTCCGGCCGGTGTTCCAGTATGTGGACGAACTGCTGGAAAAAGGCGAATTCCGGCGCCTGCGGGGGCTGATCTACTTTACCGACGGGCGCGGCACGTTCCCGAAGCGCAGGCCGCCCTACGACACGGCGTTCGTCTTTCTGCGGGAGGACTACTCCGACGCGGACGTTCCCCCGTGGGCGGTCAAACTGATCCTGACCCCGGAGGATCTGGAAGCTCCTCCGGACGACGCCGCGCCGGAAAAGCAATACGAAGACAGGGAGGATCTGCCCCATTATGAATATTAAAAAAGCGAAGGAAGAAATCCGGGACACGGTGCGCGCCTATCTGCAAAAGGACGAGAACGGAAACTACCGTATCCCCGCCATGCGGCAGAGGCCGCTGCTGCTGATGGGCCCGCCGGGCGTCGGCAAGACGCAGATCATCGAGCAGGTCGCCCGCGAATGCGGCGTGGGGCTTGTGGCGTACACCATCACGCACCACACGCGGCAGAGCGCCGTCGGCCTGCCCTTCATCCTGAAAAAGACGTACGGCGGCCGCGAATACTCCGTCACCGAATACACCATGAGCGAGATCATCGCCTCGGTCTACGACAGGATGGAGCACTCCGGCCTCAAGGAGGGGATCCTGTTTATCGACGAGATCAACTGCGTCTCCGAAACGCTCGTCCCCACCATGCTGCAGTTCCTCCAGAACAAGACGTTCGGGAACCAGAAGGTACCGGAGGGATGGATCATCGTGGCGGCGGGAAATCCGCCCGAATACAATCGCTCCGCGCACGAATTCGACATCGTCACGCTCGACCGGGTGCGCCGCATCGACGTGGAGCCGGATCTCGCCGTCTGGAAGGAATACGCCTACCGGCAGGCGATCCACGGGGCGATCATCGCCTACCTTCAGATCCGGCCGGAGAACTTTTTCCGCATCGAGACGACGCCCGACGGCATCCGCTTCGCGACCGCGCGCGGCTGGGAGGACCTCTCGGAGATGATGGAGGTCTGCGAAACGCTGGGCCTGCCCGTGGACCGGGAGCTCGTCGTGCAGTACATCCAGAACGAGGCGGTCGCGAAGGATTTTGCGAATTACTACGAGCTTTACAACAAATACCGCGCCGACTACCGGGTGGACGAGATCCTCGCGGGCCGTTTTTCGGAACAGGCGGTCGACAAGCTGAAGCACGCGCAGTTCGACGAGCGCCTGAGCGTGATCGGCCTGCTGCTGAGCCGGCTGAACGGGAAATTCAGGCAGGCGTACCGGAACGACCTGTTCACGGAAAAGCTCTTCGGGATGCTGAAGGACTGGAAAGCCCGGCTCCGCCGCAAAGAGGACGGCCGGGTCGGCGAAGAGGAGGAGACCGCTACGCGACACTGCCTGCGCGCGCTGGAACAATACGCCGAGGCGCTGCGTCTGGCCGGCAGGCCGGACGCGCAGGCCGCGTTCGCGCAGATCAAGCGGGAATTTGAAAAAGAGACCGGAGAGAGAAGCTCGTTCCTCGCCGGCGTCTCCGCCGCGCTCGGGCACGCGTTCGATTTCATGGCCGTCGCATTCGGCGAAAGCCAGGAGATGGTCGTCTTCGTCACGGAGCTGACCGTGAACTTCTACAGCGCGAAATTCATCGAGGAAAACGGCTCCGAGCAATACTACACCTTCAACCACGACCTGATGCTGAGCCAGCGCAGGCAGAAAACCCTGAAGGACCTGGACGCGCTGGAATCCGGCCTGTGACGGGACGACTCCGGAAAACAGAGCACGGCGCATCCCGCAGAACCGAGCTTTCGCCCCCGGCCCGTCTCCGCCCCGGGGTTTTTCCATACCTGCCGACATCTGCAACATTTGTACAGGATCAAGACATTGTATAGATACAACGCCCGGCAAGGGTGTTAAAATATCAGCAAGGGAGTTGGCTTTGATTTTTGAAGCGGAAGGGATGGGAAACTATGGAAAACCTGAAAGATCGAATGGAATTTTTTGGGCTGAAAACCGCTTTGGGCTACCTCGAAAGCAACCCGCAGGAAAACGTGCCGAAGGTGCTCGGCCTGCTCGAGAAAGTCGACAAAGACGAAGGACACAACAAATCCTACAGGCTGCTCGGGGAAGCCATGAGGGACCCGAACAACAACTGGAACCGCCTGATCACAAGCCTGTACACGGATCTCGACGAGGGGTACCGGAAAAAATCGTTTGAGAACATGATCGTGAACTTCATCGGCGGCAGGCGCCTCGGGCAAAACTCCGAAAAATACGACTGCAACGTGCCGTGGGCCATTCTGATGGACCCGACCTCCGCCTGCAACCTGCGCTGCACGGGCTGCTGGGCGGCCGAATACGGCCACGGCCTCAACCTCACATACGGGCAGATGGACGACATCATCCGCCAGGGAAAAGAGCTCGGCACGTACATGTACATCCTCTCCGGCGGGGAGCCGCTGCTGCGGAAAGACGACATCATCCGGCTGTGTGAAAAGCACAATGACTGTACGTTCCTCGCGTTCACCAACGGCACCATGATCGACGAAGCCTTCGCGGACGACGTGCTGCGGGTCAAGAATTTCGTGCCGGCCATCAGCATCGAGGGCTACGAGGAAGACACGGATTTCCGCCGCGGAAAGGGCACCTACCGGGCCGTGCTGAAGGCGATGGAAATCATGAGGGACAAGAAGCTCCCCTTCGGCGCCTCCCTGTGCTACACGCGGAAAAACGCCGAGCTGATCGGCAGCGACGAATATTTCGACTTTCTGATCTCGCTCGGGTGCAAATTCGCGTGGATCTTCACCTACATTCCGGTGGGGGCGGACGCCGTGACCGATCTGATCGCGACCCCGGAGCAGAGAAAATACATGTATCGCCAGATCCGCAAATTCCGCGAGACAAAACCGATCTTCACCATGGATTTCTGGAACGACGGCGAATACGTGAACGGCTGCATCGCGGGCGGGAAATCGTACCTGCACATCAGCGCGAACGGCGACATCGAGCCCTGTGCCTTCATCCACTACTCCGACTCCAACATCAGGGACAAAACGCTGCTTCAGGCGTACCGTTCGCCGCTCTTCATGGAATACCGCCGGAACCAGCCCTTCAACCACAATCAGCTGCGCCCCTGCCCGCTGCTGGATAACCCGGCGCGCCTGTCGCAGATGGTGAAAAGAGCCGGGGCGAAATCGACCGACCTCGCGCACCCGGAAGACGTCGATTCCCTGACGGCGAAATGCGTCCCGGTCGCAAAGAACTGGGCGCCGGTTGCAAAGGAGCTCTGGGACCAAAGCGACGCCAAGGAGCGTTGCGAAAAACGCGAAAAGGAGGAGCAGGAAGAGAAGCTGCGAATCGCCGCGCGGAAGCGGTGATCCGTGCGGCGAAAATTGCAAGGCGCGGGAGACGATCCCGGCGCCTTGCATTTTCCATAGCTGCACGCGGCACTCTTCCGGAAAAAAAGGACAAAAATGAAAAAAAACAGGATCCGCGTGGGGATCGGGTTCGCCACCGGCCGGCAGAACTTCAAAAAAGTCCTGCGGACCTACACGTACAGCTGGCGGGAAAACGAGCTGAGGAAAAGGGAAAACATCAGCCTCAACCTTTTCGTCGCCTACGACCTGAAGTACTCTCACACAAGAGTCCGCGACTTCACCTCTTTAAGCGGCGAGACCGCCGAACTGTTCGACAACATCTTCTTTCTCGGCCGGAACAGCCTGGTCCAGATCCGGAAGGAACTCTCCGCGGCCGGCGCCGGCAGCCGGTCGGGGCTGCAGACCCTGTTCGGCAGCGGTTACTCCGCGAAACGGAACGCGATTCTCTACACCGCCCTGCAGAACAAAATGGACTGCCTGCTGTTCCTCGACGACGACGAATACCCGCTGGCCGTCACCAACACCCGTTCGACGGCGGTCTGGGGCGGCCAGCACGTGCTGTCTGTCCACCTGCAATCGATCCCGGACGCCGACATCACGAGCGGGTTCCGCTGCGGATACATCTCTCCGGTGCCGTTCGTCACATTTGGGAACGGCCTGTCGGAAGCGGACTTCCGCGGGTTCATCGAGGCGATCAGCAACGATATTCTGGACTGGGACTCCATGCGCGAGGTCATGGACAACGGGGGCGTCACCTACGCCGACCCGAAAGTGCTGGTCGACAAGCGCGTCGCCGAAGTCCCCGAGACCAACCGCTGCAAGTTCATCACCGGTTCCAACCTGTGCATCAACCTCTCCCGCCCGGAACGGGTCCTTCCGTTTTACAATCCGCCGGGCGCCCGGGGCGAAGATACCTTTCTGAGCACATGCCTGAGCGACCGCAGGGTCCTGCGGGTGCCCTGCTACACCTTCCACGACGGCTTCGGCGTGTACGCGCATCTGATGGACGGCGTCCTGCCCACGAACCTCAAGTACATCCACGCCGGCAACGAGGCCGTCGTAGAGCGTTTTTACAGCGCCTGCCTCGGCTGGGTCCGGTACAAGCCCCTGTTCCTGTACCTGACCGACCCGGGAAACTACCCGGAGAAAATCCGCGACACGCACGAAAAGCTGACCCTCACGCTGCCGAAGATCTGCACCTATTTCGGGTGCCGCAAATTCATGAATCTGGTCCCCGAGCTGGAACGCTACGAACAGAACGTAAAAAAGCACGACGGCGAATTCGCCGAAGCGCGCGAAACATGGGAAAGGATCATACGGCAGACATGCTGAGCCTGGTTTCAGTATCCCGCCGTCAGGCTGACCCTCTTTTGAAGCGGTTCGCCGCGCACGTACCGGCCCAGATTCTCCAGCACGATGGCGAAAACGCGCTCATAATTTTCCGGCACCTGCCATCTGCCGGCAATATGCGGCGTGAGGATGAGATTCGGGAGACCCCACAGCGGGCTGTCCGCGGGCAGAGGCTCCGGCTCCGTGACATCGAGCGCCGCCCCGGCGATGACGCCCGACTGCAGCGCGCGGAAAAGCGCGCCGGAGTCGACCGCCGTCCCTCTCCCCACGTTGACGAGATAAGAGCCCTTCTTCATCAGGGTAAAGCGGCTTTCGCCGAACAGATGGTCCGTCTCCCGTGTGGAGGGCAGGCTGAGGGCCACCACGTCCGCTTCGGGGATCAGGGAATCCAGTTTTTCAACGGGATACACCGCGTCCGCATAGTCCGGCCTTTCGCCCGGCGTGCGCTTCACGCCGACGACATGCCCGCCCAGCGCGTGGTAGCGTTTCGCGAATTCCCTGCCGATGCCGCCGAACCCGACCGAAAGCGCCAGCGTCCCCTCAAGATGCCTCATCCGACGCGTGTTGCGCCAGAGGCGGTTCCGCTGGTTGTCCCGGTATGCGGGAAAATCCATCATCAGGCTCATCACGGCGCAGATCATGTACTCCGCGATGGACGGCCCGTACGCCCCCGCGACGTTCGTGAGGCTCACGCCCTCCGGAAGGACGGACTGCGGATAGCGGTCCGCCCCCGCGCTGAGAAGCTGGAGCCATTCGAGGTGTCGGGCCCCTTTCAGAACGGCCGGGTCCGGATTCCCGAGAATCGCGTCCGCGCGCCGGAGCAGTTCCCCGGGAATCTCCTCCTTCTCCCCCAGAAAGAAAAGATCCGCGCCGCCCGCGCGGTCTTTCAGAAGCGCCCTATGTTTTTCGTCCGCATCGAAGCGGACAAGAACGATTTTATGACGGTTCAAGCCGATCACTCCTTTCGTCGATCCCCCCGGCCGCTTCCGCTGCGGAGGTCGCCGGCTCTTTTATTATATCGGCCCGCCCCGAACCCCGTCAAGTCCCGGACCGCTTTTCCCCGCAGGCAATCGGAATGATTTCCCCGTCGGGCGGACATCCTAAGGCGTGAGGTGATGAACATGTCTTCCTATGTGGCCCCCGAACTGCGCGACCGGTTCGAATCGCTCTCCATCGATTTGAAAAATGCCATTTTGCAGCGGAATGTGAAAATCCGATCCCTGCAGGACCTGATCGACTGTCTTCAGGCAATCGCGGACGGGAAATGAAAAACGGGCCGGAGAACCGCGACGGCGCAGCCGGCGGACAGAAGGCTTTTTGTATCCAGCGATTGACAAAAGGCCGGAAATGATCTACTATATACTCCAAACAAAATAATGGGGTGCTGGCGGAAGCCGGCTGAGATGGGGCTTGTTGCCCCGAACTCTGGAATCTGATCCGGATAATGCCGGCGTAGAAAAAATTTTTCAGAAAGCCGCGCCGTGATGGGTCGCGGCTTTTTTGCGCCCCGGAAAAATGGAGGTAACAAAAGATGGAAGCAAGTGTGGCGATTCAGGTCCTGCCGAAGGTGCAGGGCGGAAACAAGGAACTGATCCGGATTGTGGACAAGGTGATCGCGTACCTGAAGAGCAGCGGCCTCAAGACTTTCGTCGGCCCGTTCGAGACCACCGTCGAGGGCGATTACGACAAGCTGATGGAGCTCGTGAAAGAATGCCAGCTCATCTGCATCCGGGAGGGCGCGCAGGGCGTGAGCTCTTATGTGAAGATAGCCTACAACCCGCAAGGAGGGGTGCTGACGATTGACGACAAAGTCGCGAAATACCATCAGAAATAAGCTCTATCCCGCGGCGGCCATCCTGGTGCTGCTCGCGGCGTGGCAGATCCTGTCTTCGGTCGGCGTCGTGCCGGCTTTCATGCTGCCCTCCCCCGTAGCTGTGGGGATCGCTTTCGTGAACAGCCTGCCGGATCTGCTCGCAAACAGCGGCGTGACGCTGATCGAGGCCTTCGCCGGCCTGTTCATCGGCGTCGGCATCGCCTTCGTGCTCGCCGTGCTGATGGACGCGTTCGACGCCCTCTACCGCGCGGCCTACCCGCTCCTCATCATCACGCAGACCGTGCCGGTCGTCGCGATCGCGCCGCTGCTCGTGCTGTGGTTCGGCTACGGCATGGCGCCGAAGATCGTGCTGGTGCTGATCGTCTGCTTTTTCCCCATCTCCGTCTCGCTGCTCGACGGTTTCCGCAGCGCGGACCGCGACGCCATCGACATGCTCAGGACCATGGGGGCAAACAACAGGCAGATCTTCCGGCACATCAAGCTGCCCTGCGCGCTCGACGGGATGTTCTCGGGGCTGAAGATCTCGGTGTCCTATTCCATCGTCGGCGCCGTCATCTCGGAATGGCTCGGGGGCAATCAGGGGCTCGGCGTATACATGACGCGCGTGCGCAAATCCTACTCGTTTGACAAGATGTTCGCGGTCATCTTTCTCATCATCGTCCTCAGCCTTCTGCTGATGTGGGGCGTATCGCTGCTGCAGCGGCTCGTGAGGCCGGACCTGAAACATATGGCTAAATAAAACTGAAATCAGCAAAATTACGGAGGAGAAATGAAAAAATTCATAGCGGTCCTATTATCGGTGATCCTGGCCGCGGCGGCGCTTTCCGGCTGCGCGAAATCGGCGGACACGGATTCCAGAAACACGTCTTCCAAGGACACGGCTTCTTCAAAGCCGCAGAAAATCACGGTCGTGCTGGACTGGACCCCCAACACGAACCATACGGGGCTTTACGTGGCGCAGGCGAAGGGCTATTTCAAGGCGCAGGGGCTCGATGTGGAGATCCAGCAGCCGCCGCAGGACGGGGCGCTCTCGCTGCTGGCATCCGGAAAGGCCCAGTTCGCCGTGAGCTTTCAGGATGAGATCGCGACCGCCCTCACGGCTTCGACCCCGCTCGACGTCGTGGCCGTGGCGGCCCTGATCCAGCACAACGATTCCGGCATCATCTCGCTGAAATCCAAGGGCGTTACCAGCCCGAAAAAGATGGAGGGCATGCGTTACGCGACGTGGAACTCGCCGATCGAGCAGGCCGTGCTGAAAGATGTCATCGCAAAGGACGGCGGCGATTTCAAAAAGGTCAAGATGGTCCCCGAGGACGTGGACGATATTGTGCAGGCGCTGAAAACGAACATCGACTGCGTATGGGTCTATTATCCGCAGGAGGGCATCGAGGCGAAGGTTGCGGGCCTGCAGACCAACTATTTCGCGTTCAAGGACCTCGACCCCGCGCTCGACTTCTACACCCCGGTGCTCGCCTCGAGCCAGAGCTATCTGAAAAAGAACCCCGAAACCGCGAAGAAATTCCTCAAAGCGGTGGAGCAGGGCTACCGCTACGCCATCAGCGACCCGCAGGACGCGGCGAATATCCTCTGCAAAGCGGTGCCGGGCACAAACTCCCAAGACGCGCTGCTGGGGCAGGAGTGGCTCAAGACCCAGTATATGGCCGAGGTCAAGCAGTGGGGATACATCGACACCGCGAGGTGGGATCAGTTCTTTACCTGGCTCTACAACAACAAGGTGTTCTCAAAGAAACTTCCGTCGGGCGACGGCTTCACCGACGCCTATCTGCCGCAGGAGTAAGGTGAATGGCATTGCCGGTGCTCTCTGCACGGAACATAACCAAGAAATACGGAGGCGTCCCGATCATCGAAGACGTTTCGCTCGAGTTGCATCAGGGGGAGCTCGTCTGCCTGCTCGGCGTGAGCGGGATCGGCAAGAGCACGCTGTTCAGCGTGCTCTCCGGCCTCGTCGTGCCGGAAAACGGGCAGGTGCTCCTGAAGGGCAAAGACATCACCGGCCACCCGGGGCACGTGGGCTATATGCAGCAGAAAGACCTGCTTCTGCCCTACAAGACGGTGCTCGACAACGTCGCGCTTCCGCTGGTGATCCGGGGGATGAAACAGCGCCAGGCGCGGGAAAAGGCCGACGGCTTTTTCGAGACGTTCGGGATCGACGGCACGCAGCGCAAATATCCCGCCCAGCTTTCCGGCGGCATGCGCCAGCGGGCGGCGCTGCTGCGCACCTATCTGTTCGGCGGGGCGGCGGCGCTGCTGGACGAGCCCTTCGGCGCGCTCGACGCCATCACCAAAAGCGCCATGCACAGCTTCTACCTCGGCATCATGCAGAAGATCGAGCTGCCGACATTGTTCATCACGCACGACATCGACGAGGCGATCCTGATCTCGGACCGCATCTACATCATGACGGGGCGTCCCGGAAAGATCACGCACGAGATCAAGATCGGCGAAGCAAAGCCCCGCGGGGAGGACTTCACCGTCAGCGACGCTTTCATCGCCCATAAGCGCGAGATCCTGCGGGTGCTCCGGGAGGACACTTCGCTCTGAAGGTTTCAGCGAATGAAGCACCGCCGGACGCGGATTATCGCGTCCGGCGGTGCTTCTTTTATTGCGCGTCTCCGGTCAGCCGGCGGCTTTCGCTTCGGATTCCGCGGCGGCGCCGTCCGCTTCCTGCCGGTAAAGATTGCACGCGACGAAATGGCCGGGGGACAGTTCCCGAAGTTTGGGGTCGATCTTGTCGCAGCAGTCGATGCGCTTAAAGCAGCGGGAACAGAAACGGCACCCGGGCGGCGGGTCGATCGGGCTCGGCACGTCCCCCTCGAGGATGATGCGCTGCTTGCGCGCCGTCGGGTCGACGGACGGAATGGCGGAAAGCAGCGCCTGCGTATACGGGTTCATCGGGTTGTGGTAGAGCTCTTTCTTGGAGGCGATCTCCATCAGCTTGCCCAGGTACATCACGCCCACCCGGTCGCTGATGTGCTTGACGACATTGAGGCCGTGCGCGATGAACAGATAGGTCAGGTCGAATTCCTTCTTCAACTCGTCCAGAAGATTGAGGACCTGCGCCTGGATCGAAACGTCGAGCGCGGAGACCGGCTCGTCGCAGACGATCAGCTTCGGCTCGACCGCCAGGGCGCGCGCGATACCCACGCGCTGGCGCTGGCCGCCGGAAAACTCGTGCGGATACCGGTTGCGGTAATTCTCGGAAAGGCCGACGCAGTTGAGCAGTTCCCCCACGCGTTTGTCGATCTCATTCCTGGGGCGCAGGCGGTTGATGCGGATCGGTTCCGCGATGATCTCCCCGACGGTCATGCGGGGATTGAGCGACGCATAGGGGTCCTGGAAAATGAGCTGGATGTCCTTGCAGTATTTGCGGCGCTCCTTCGGGGAAAGGGCGGTCAGCTCCGTCCCGCCAAAGAAGATCTTCCCCGCCGTGGGCGTGTACAGATCGACGAGCATCTTGCCGATGGTGCTCTTTCCGCAGCCGGATTCCCCCACGAGGCCGAACGCCTCGCCCTTGTGGATCTGGAACGACACGTCGTCCACCGCTTTCAGGACGGAGGTCGTCCTGCCGAAAAAGTCCGTCCCGACCGTAAAATATTTTTTCAGATGCCGGATGTCGATCAAAACTTCGTCGTTCATGCTTCCGCCTCCTTCTCATACAAAAAACAGCGGACCATATGGTCGCCGTGGGGCAGCAGCTCCGGCTTTTTCCGCCGGCAGACCTCCATGCAGCGGTCGCAACGGTCGCTGAACGGGCATCCCGGCGGCATGTGCAGCGGGTTCGGGACCATCCCGCGGATCATATACAGCGGGTCGGTGCTCTCGTCTTCGAGGCGCGGAATGGATTTCAGCAGGCCGAACGTATACGGATGCATCGGCTGCGCGAACAGCGACTTCACCTCGGCGCTTTCCACGATCTCGCCGCAGTACATCACGACGACGCGGTCGGCCGCCTCGGCGACGACGCCGAGGTCGTGCGTGATCAGGATGACCGCCATGCCGAGCTTCTCCTTCATTTTGTAGAGCAGCTCGAGGATCTGCGCCTGGATGGTCACGTCGAGCGCCGTGGTCGGCTCGTCGGCGATGAGCAGCTCCGGGTCGCAGGCCAGGGCCATCGCGATCATGACGCGCTGGCGCATGCCGCCGCTCATCTGGTGCGGGTAGTCGTTCGCGCGCTTTTCCGGCGACGGGATGCCGACGGTGCGCAGCATCTCGATCGTGCGCGCGAGCGCCTCTTTTTTGCCGATTTTCCGGTGCTGCATGAGGCTCTCCATGATCTGGTCCTTCACGCGGTAGACCGGGTTCAGGCTCGTCATCGGCTCCTGGAAGATCATGCTGATCCGATCGCCGCGGATGGCCTGCATCTCTTTCTCAGATTTTTTCAGAAGGTCCTCCCCGTGGAAGAGGATCTGCCCGTTCGTGGTCTGCCCGTTGCCCTGCAGCAGGCCCATGATGGAGAGCGAAGTCACGCTTTTGCCGGAGCCGGACTCCCCCACCACGGCGAGGATCTCACCTTTGTCAACATGGAAGCTGACGCCGTCGACGGCCTTCACAACGCCCCGCTTCACGCGGAATTCCGTGACAAGGTCTTTTACTTCAAGTAGCATTGTGATCTCCCTCAATTCTGTCTGGATTTCGGGTCGAGCGCATCGCGCAGTCCGTCCCCGAGAAGGTTGAAAGCCAGAACGGTGAGGGTAATGGCCAGGCCGGGGAAAATCAGCGTATACGGCGACTGGAAAATGAAGTTTCTCGCCCGGCCGAGCATATCGCCCCACTCGGCCTGCGGCGGCTGAACGCCCAGGCCCAGAAAACCGAGCGCGGCGGCGTCCAGAATCGCCGAGGAGATGCCGAGCGTGGCGCGCACGATGATGGAGGAAAGCGCGTTCGGCAGAACGTGCCGGAAGATGATGCGGCCCGGCCGGTTCCCGACAACTTTCGCGGCCTGGATATAATCGTTTTCTTTGATGGAGAGGATCTCTCCCCTCACGATGCGGGCGTATTCCGGAATGGAGACGAGGCCGATGGCGACGACCGCCTTGTCGATGCCCTGCCCCAGCGCGGCCATGAAGGCGATGGCGAGAAGGATGGACGGGATGGAAAGCATGACGTCCATCACGCGCATGATGACGGCGTCCGTTTTGCCGCCGAAATAGCCGGCGATGGAGCCGAAGACGACGCCGATCGTGAGGGAAATGGCGACCGCCAGCAGGCCGACCGTGAGGCTGATGTGCGTGGCCATCAGGATGCGGCTGAAGATGTCGCGGCCGAGCTGATCGGTCCCGAACCAGTACTGCCCGTTCGGCCACTCGAACGTATGGGCCATGTTCTGCTCAAACGGATCGTGCGGAAGCACCTGGGGGAAAAGGACCGTGACGACGGAGATGACGGCCAGAATCCCGATGAACACAAGGCTCACCATCGCCGCCCTGTTCTGCTTCAGGCTGTCCCACATGGTCCTCCACTGGGAATCCGGTTTTTCCGCAACGCTCCGCCCGGAATCGGGAAGGGTCTCCCCTTCGGCCAGATCGACCAGATCTTCAGGCAAATTGCTCATTTCCGGTCAACCTTCTTTCTTGGAGTACTTGATGCGGGGGTCCAGAAAGGCATAGATCAGGTCGACGATCAGGTTGATGAAAACGTAAATCGTCGCGATCAGAAAGACGACCGCCTGTACCACCGGGA
This sequence comes from Caproicibacter sp., assembly GCA_036741535.1. Classification (GTDB taxonomy): domain Bacteria; phylum Bacillota; class Clostridia; order Oscillospirales; family Acutalibacteraceae; genus Thermocaproicibacter. The sequence continues at coordinate 16,893 of DAINSB010000025.1, forward strand.
AATCGGAATTCTGGATGCACTGCACGGTATAGCTGCCGATCCCCGGCCAGGCGAATACCGTCTCCGTGAGGACGGCGCCGCCCAGCAGAGAGCCGAACTGCAGCCCGATCACCGTCGTGACCGGGATCATGGCGTTGCGCAGCGCATGGTGCTTGATGATCCGGCCGTTCGGCAGCCCTTTGGCCCGCGCGGTGCGTATGTAATCCTGGTCCAGGGTCTCCAGCATGCTGGAACGCGTCATCCGCGTGATGATCGCCATGGAATACATTCCCAGGGCCACGGTCGGCAGAATCAGATGCTGGAGCGTATCGCCGAGCGCCTCCCAGTCCCCCGCCGCAATCGTATCCCAGATGTAAAGCCCCGTGCCGCCGACGGGCATCAGCATGGGCTGGATGCGCCCCGTGCTGGGAAGGACGTGCCACGTGCCCGAAAACAGGATGATGAGCAGAATGCCGAGCCAGAAGATCGGCATGGAAACGCCCACGAGCGCAAGGACCATGCTCAGGTGATCGACCGCCGTGTTCTTATGCACGGCGGAGACGGCCCCCAGCACGATGCCCAGCACGGAAGCGAAAATGATCGCGCAGACGGCAAGCTCGGCCGTCGCCGGGAAGCGGGAGGCGATCTCTTTCATCACCGGCGCATTGGTATAGTAGGAATCGCCGAAATTCCCCGTGACGGCACCCTTCAGAAAATCGAAATACTGAACGATGATGGGGGCGTTCAGGCCGTGCGCGTCGCGCCATGCCCTCATCGCCTCCCCGCTCGCGTGCTGGCCAAGGACGACCGGTGCAGGGTCGGGGGAAAAGACGCGCATAATCAGGAAGACGACAATGGAGACTCCCAACAATACGGGGACCAGCTGCAAAATTCTTTTGATGGTATACTTAACCAAATTTTAATACGCACTCCTTCCCGCCGGTATCCTGCATAGAAAAGGGGAATCTGCCGAAAGCGGACCGTTCTTCCCTCTTTCGGCAGCATTCCCCGGATCCCGGCAGAGTTATTTGGACTTGGATACGCCGGCGAACGGCGTGATTCCGGTCTGATGATAGTAGAAACCGCTGACTTTCGGGCTGTACGCGCACAGCGTGATGGAATGCGAAATCGGCAGCCAGATGTTCTCCGCGGCGACCTTCTGCTCGCACTGCGTGTAGATCTTGGCGCGCGCGTCGCCGTCGGGCGTCGCAAGGCCTTTCGCGATCAGGGCCGCATAGGCGGGATCGTTGTAGCGCGCGACGTTCATGGACGGATTCTGGTCGGACAGAAGATTCATGAAATTGTCCGGGTCGCCGTTGTCGCCCGTCCAGCCATAGAAGCAGACGTCGTAATCGCCCTTCTGGACCTCCGTCTTATAAGTGGTCCAATCGTAGGTTTTGATGTTGCAGGTTACGCCCACGTCTTTCAGGTAGCCCTGGATGGTCTCGGCAAGGACCTGCCCGCCGACCGAGTTGTACGGGCGCGGATTGGAATAGGTGATCATCTTGACGGATTTGATGCCGAGCTTCGCAAGCTCCGCTTTCGCGGCGGCCTTGTCGAAGGCGGTCTGCTTCACGTCTTTGCTGTAGCCCTCCATAAAGGTGGGAAGGATGGATGTCGCAACCGTCGCATACTTCTTATAGAGGCTCTGCACCATCTCCGGGACGTTGACCGCCTCGCTGAAGGCTTTGCGCGCGTCCGCGTTCTTGAACGTATTGCTCTTGACGTTGTAGGCCATGTAGTTGGTGGTCATGCCCTCCGCCGTGTACAGCTTGTCGCCGGCGTTCGTGATCTGGTCTACGACCGTGGCGTCGATGCCGTCGAGCGCGTCGACTTCGCCCGAAGTAAGCGCGATGACGCGGGAAGAGTTTTCCTTAATGAAGCGGAACACGACGTTCTCCGTCTTCGGCTTGTCGCCCCAATAGGTCGGGTTGGCTTTCAGCACGACGCTCTGGCCCTTCGTCCAAGAGACAAAGGAGTACGGGCCGGTGCCGACGGGGTGCTCGTTGAGGTTGCCGTTGTATTTGTCGAGCGCCGCCGAGCTGGCGATGGGGGCCGCCAGGACCATGGCCATGTTTTTGAGGAACGAGGTCTGGGGGCTGAACAGGTCGATCTCGACCGTGCTGTCGTCGACGACCTTGACCTCTTTGACGCCGCTCTTGGCCTTGATGGAGCCGAAAACGAACGAGGCGTAGGGCATGTCGTCGGACACGTTCGGCTCAAGCTGGCGTTCAATGCTCTTCTTGACGGCGGCCGCGTTGAAATCCGTGCCGTCCTGGAACTTCACGCCCTTGCGCAGATGGAACGTGTATTTGGTCTGGTCCGTGCTGATGTCCCAGCTCGTGGCAAGGCAGGGCTCGATGTCCGTGGAATCCTGCTTGTACTTCACGAGGCCCTGGTAGATGTTGCAGATGATCTTGGCGGATTCCCCGTCGTCCACATAAGCCGGGTCGAGGCCACGCGGGTCGGCGCCCTGCGCGAACGTGAACGTATCGGACGTCGCCGCCGTTCCGGCGCCGGACGCGGCCGAACCGGCCGCCGCGCTGCTCACGTCGGAAGCTCGCTGGCTGCCGCCGCATCCGCCGAGCAGGCCGGCCGTCAGGGAAACTGCCAGTGTCAACGCCAGCATTTTCTTCGGTAATTCCATTTCTCTCATTCTCCTCGCAAATATTTTGGATCCTGAAACCAAAGCGGAACAGCCTCTTCTGCGGAAACCCAATCTGAGAACACGGCGGAAAAGTGTCTTCTCCGCCCTTCAAATTGAAAATTCCATGCCGCTTGCTTTGGTGTGACAGTGATTTAAATGGATAAAGTTTAAAAAAGGCGCTTCACACCGATTAACGATTGAAGAAGCGTCATTGCCAACCACTCTATCAAGTTATAAAAAATCGACTTCGCACTTAATTTTATCAACCAATTTACTTGGTAGTATACCACGAAATGCATCGCTTGGCAAGGATAAATTCATGTTTTTACCAAATTCCGCGGCGGTCACGGACCGGAAAATTCTATGACCCGCCGCGTGGAACAGGGCCGGGGCCGCCCGCTTTCCCGCGCTCTTTCCCCCTTCATTTTGCTCTTGACAAAAATGTAACGGCTGCTTATGATGGATTGACGGCGTTCGGGCCTTCCTCTGCAAAGGACCCGGCCGCGCGGCTGAAAAAGTTTGAAAACAAGGAAGTTTGTCTGATGAAAACAAGAGATCCCATCCGGAAAATGACGCTGACGGCTCTTTTCGCAGCAATCATCGTTCTTCTGAATTTCACCCCCATCGGGTACATCCAGTTGCCGCTGATCAAAGCCACCATCATCCACGTGCCCGTGATCATCGGCTCCATCCTGCTCGGGCCGAAAATCGGGGCCGGCCTGGGGTTCGTATTCGGCCTGACCAGCCTCTACAACAACACCTTCTCGCCGACGCTTCTGTCGTTCGCCTTTTCGCCGGCCATCCCGGTCCCGGGGACGGGCGGGGGCAGTTGGACGGCGCTGATCGTCGCTTTCGTCCCCCGCATCCTGGTCGGGGTGTTCCCGTACTATGCGGAGAAACTTCTCGACAGGCTGCTGAAAGGGAAAGGCAAGATGCTCTCCCTCGGACTCAGCGGAATCATCGGCTCCATGACAAACACCATCCTCGTGATGAACCTCATCTATTTTCTGTTCCGCGACGCCTACGGCAGGGCCTACAATGTCGCCGTCGACGCAGTCTATAAAACGGTGCTGACCATCATCTTCACGAACGGAATCCCCGAGGCGGTGATTGCCGCGGTGATCTCGGCAACGGTCTGCCGTGCCCTGCAGAAATACGAAAAGTCGAAATAAGCTCTCCCGCCCGACGGCGCATTGGTGGAGCCGCCTCGCGAGCAGCCGGCAAACGAAGCCGCCGCGTGTGGATTTGTTCTCCCCGCCCCTTCCCGCATACAGATCAGAAAATGAAAGCGATCTGTGT
>DAINSB010000026.1:0-20814 GCA_036741535.1 Caproicibacter sp.
GGGATCAGCCGCGGGTCCGCCCGTTTGGAACGGTCAACCTCTTTGAAAACAGGCTCTACTTTCAGACGGGCAAGGTCAAGGATGTCTACAAACAGCTCAAGGCGAATCCCAAAGTCGAGCTCTGCGGCGTCCTGGAGGACAGCCGGTGGGTCCGCGTGCAGGCGACGGCCGTCGAGGACGACCGGATCGAGGCCGGAAAAAGCATGCTGGACGCCTACCCCTCCCTTCAGAAGATGTACCGGGCGGGCGACGGCAACACCGTGGTTTTCTACCTGAAGGACGCCACCGCGACGTTCTCGTCGTTCACCGAGCCGAGCCGGGTGGTCCGGTTCTGATTCGCTGCGCCGGAGGGATTCCCGCCGGAACGCTACAAACAGGAAGGGGTCTCATTGAGCATGACAAAAAACGCGTTCATCACCTTTACCATTCCGAAACAGAAAACGATCGCTCTGATCGCCCATGACGGAAAGAAACAGGAGCTGATCGACTGGTGTGCAGACAACCGGGAGATCCTGCAGCGTCATTTCCTGTGCGGCACGGGGACCACGGCGCGGCTTGTCGCGGAGAGGACGGGCCTTCCGGTCAAGGCCTACAACAGCGGCCCCCTGGGCGGTGACCAGCAGGTCGGCGCGAAGATCGTGGAGGGGGTCATCGATTTCGTGGTCTTTTTCTCCGACCCGCTGGAGGCGCAGCCCCACGACCCGGACGTGAAAGCCCTGCTGCGCATCGCGCAGGTGTACGACATCCCGATCGCCAACAATAAGGCCACGGCCGACTTTATGATCCGTTCCCCGCTGATGGATCAGGAGTACGAGCACCAGGTCATCAATTTCCGACAGAATGTGATCGACCGGGTCAACAACAAAGACAAGCTGATGAAATAAAGGGGAGCGCACGGCAAATGATTACGGTGAAGATATTGATCGACAGCGTTGAAAAAGTCAAGGAGCTGACCTCCATCCTGGTGAGGGAGGGCATCGACGGCGAGATCGTCGAGGGCGTGCATATCGTCGACGCGAAATCCATCATGGGCATTTTCAGCCTGGACCTCGCGAAGCCCGTCCAGCTGGTCATCCACTCGGACGACCGCGCGATCTTGGAAAAGCTGAAAAAATTCCTCGTGGAGGAGCCGTAGACCTTTCGTACATGGAAGATGCCGCAGCCCCTGCAGACACAGCCTGCAGGGGCCGCGTTTTTTTTGCAGGGCGGGAGCGCCCGGAACAGACGGCAATTTCTCCATGGTTTTGGCTTGACTTCTCCGGCTCAATGGCTATAATGTTGTATATGCGACTGTATGCCATTCAACATTCCCCCGGCGGCCGTTCCGCCGCCGGGGCGAAAGGAAGCGCGATATGGAGAAGCTGCCGATCGGACTCGAGTTCCGCTCCCTGCACAACCTGATGCGGCGCTATTTTGAATTTTCCTCCCACAGAAAAGAGATCGAAACCGTCACCGGCAACAACGGGTGGATCATCGGCTATCTGGCCCAGAACGCCGGCAGGGACATCTATCCGAAGGACCTGGAAGAGCATTTTTCCATCACCCGTTCCACGGTGTCGAAGGTGCTGGGGCTGATGGAGCAGAAGGGGCTCATCCGGCGGCAGACCGTCGCCCGGGACGCGCGCCTGAAGAAGATCGTCCTCACGGAGCAGGCGGAGAAGATCGCCGGCCTGATGGCGGAGGACGCGCAGAGGCTGGAGCGGACCCTTGTGGAGGGGTTCAGCGAAGAAGAATTGCAGACACTGTATTCGTATATCGAAAGAATGAAGAAAAACATCGCGCGGCTTCAGAACGAGCATTAAGGAGAGGTTTCATGATCAAAAAGCTTCTTTCCAGCGTACGGGAATACAAAAAAAGCACCCTGCTCACGCCGGTCTACGTGGTCTTCGAGGCGCTGATCGAGATTCTGATCCCCACGCTGATGGCGTACCTGATCGACTACGGCATCGACGGAAAGAACATGCCCTATGTTCTGCAGATCGGTCTGGCGCTGGTCGCGGCCGCCATGGTCTCGCTGCTGGTCGGCTATCTCGCGGGCCGCAGCGCGGCCGTCGCGGCCTCCGGTTTTGCAAAGAACCTTCGCCGGGATATGTTCTACAACGTGCAGGGCTTTTCGTTTTCCAATATCGACAAGTTTTCGACCGGCAGCATCATCACGCGCCTCACCACGGATGTCACCAACGTGCAGATGGCGTATCAGATGCTCATCCGCCTCGGCATCCGCGCCCCGGTCATGATCGTGTTCGCGCTGGCCTTCTCCTTCCGCATCGACGCGCATCTGTCGCTGATTTTTCTGATCATCATCCCGGTGCTGGGCGCCGGCCTGCTGCTGATCATGTCGCACGTGCACCCCATCTTCGTGCGCGTGTTCAATACGTACGATAAGCTGAACAACGTCGTGCAGGAGAACCTGAGCGGCATCCGGGTCGTCAAATCCTACATCCGCGAGGATTTTGAAGAGCGGAAGTTCGCCGGCATCTCGCAGTCGATCTTCGACGACTTCACGAAGGCGGAAAAGCGGCTGGCCTTCAATATGCCGATGATGCAGTTCTGCCTTTACGCCTGCATGATCCTGCTCTCGTGGTTCGGCGCGAAAGAGATCGTCGCAAGCGGCAACAACCCCGCCCTCGGGCTTTCGACCGGCGGGCTGACCAGCCTGATCACCTACGCCATGCAGATCCTCATGAGCCTGATGATGCTCTCCATGGTATTCGTGATGATCCTGATCTCCCGCGCGTCCGCGGAGCGCATCGTGGAGGTCCTGGACGAGAAGAGCGACCTGAAAAACAAGGCTGACCCCGTCCGCGAGGTCAGGGACGGTTCGGTCGAATTCGAGAACGTCACCTTCTCCTACTCCAGAAAGGCCGACAAGCCGGTGCTGGACAAAATCAGCCTGTTCATCCGGTCGGGGGAGACGGTCGGCATCCTCGGCGGCACCGGGTCCTCCAAGTCGAGCCTGGTGCAGCTGATCCCGCGCCTGTACGACGTGGTGAGCGGAAGGGTGTTGGTCGGCGGCGTGGACGTGCGGGACTACGACCTCACGGCGCTGCGCAATCAGGTCGCCATGGTGCTGCAGAAGAACATCCTGTTTTCCGGGACGGTCAAGGACAACCTGCGCTGGGGCGACGAGAACGCGACGGGCGAAGAGATGGTCCGCGCGTGCAGGCTCGCGCAGGCCGACGGCTTCATCCGGGAGTTCCCCGCGGGGTACGACACCCACATCGAGCAGGGCGGCACCAACGTCTCCGGCGGGCAGAAGCAGCGGCTCTGCATCGCCCGGGCACTGCTGAAAAAGCCGAAGATCCTGATCCTGGACGATTCCACCAGCGCAGTCGACACCAAGACGGACGGTCTGATCCGCCAGGCGCTGCGGGACGAGATCCCGGACACGACGAAGATCGTCATCGCACAGCGCGTCGCCTCCGTTCAGGACGCCGACAAGATCGTCGTGCTCGACGACGGCAGGATCGACGCGGTCGGCACGCACGAGGAGCTTCTCAGGACCTGCGACATCTACCGGGAAGTCTATGAATCGCAAACCAGAGGGGGTGCGCTGCATGAGTAAAAAGCCGCCGGTGCGGCGCTTCAAGCCGGGCACCGTCAGAAGGCTGTTTTCCTATATGGCCGAGTACCGGGTCCAGATGATCTTCGTCGTCGTCTGCATCCTGATCAGCGCGGCCGCCAACGCGGCGGTCTCGCTGTTCCTCCAGGTGCTGATCGACCGGTACATCATCCCGCTTTTAGGGCAGGCGCACCCCGTCTTCACGGGGCTGCTCCGGGCGGTCGCGCTGATGGGCCTGCTCTACCTGACCGGCGTGGTCGCCACCCTGTTTTACAACAGGATGATGGTCGTCATCGAACAGGGCACGCTGAAAAAGATCCGCGACACGATGTTCACGCACATGCAGACGCTGCCGATCCGGTTTTTCGACACCCATACCCACGGCGACGTGATGAGCCGCTACACCAACGACACCGATACCCTGCGCCAGGCCATCTCGCAGAGCCTGCCGCAGATGTTCGCGGCGCTGGTCTCCGTGATCGCGGCCTTTTGCGCCATGCTGTACCTCAGCATCTGGCTCACCGCGTTCGTCGCCCTGTTTTCGTTCCTGCTGCTGAAGGTGATCCGCGCCATCGTCAGCAGGAGCGGCACCTTCTTCATGAAGCAGCAGGACTCCCTCGGCGACGTCAACGGCTATATCGAAGAGATGATCAACGGCCAGAAGGTCGTCAAGGTCTTCTGCCACGAGGAGCAGGCGGAAAAGGAGTTCGACAAAAAGAACGACGACCTCTGCTACTGCTCGACCGAGGCGAACAAGTACGGCAACGTCACCATGCCCGTCGTGGGCAATATGGGCTACCTGCTCTATGTGCTGCTTGCGATCGTCGGGGGCGCGGCGGGCATCGCGGGCGTTCCGAACCTGAGCTTCACGGGACTCCACGCGCTGACGATCGGCACGATCGTGTCGTTCCTGACCCTTTCCCGGGCTTTCGTCAACCCCATCGGCCAGATTTCGCTGCAGTTCAACATGGTGGTGATGGCGCTGGCCGGCGCGTCGAGGATCTTCGACCTGATGGACGAGAAAAGCGAACAGGACAACGGCTACGTCACCCTGGTCAACGCGAAGAGGGAGAACGGAGAGATCCGGGAATGCGGCGAGCGGACGGGGCTCTGGGCGTGGAAGCATCCGCACGGCGACGGCACGGTGACCTACACGCTGCTTCAGGGCGACATCCGCTTTTTCGACGTGGACTTCGGCTATGAAGCAAACAAGACCGTGCTGCACGATATTACGCTCTATGCGAAACCCGGCCAGAAGGTGGCGTTCGTCGGGGCGACCGGCGCCGGCAAGACGACCATCACGAACCTGATCAACCGCTTCTACGACATCGCCGACGGAAAGATCCGGTACGACGGCATCAACATCAACAAGATCAGAAAAGCGGACCTCCGCCGCTCGCTCGGCATGGTGCTGCAGGACGTGAACCTGTTCACCGGAACGGTGCTCGACAACATCCGCTACGGCAAGCTGGACGCGACGGACGAGGAGTGCATCGCGGCCGCGAAGCTGGCCAACGCCGACGGCTTCATCCGCATGCTGCCGCAGGGCTACCGCACCGTACTCGAGGGCGACGGCAGCGGCCTTTCGCAGGGCCAGCGGCAGCTGATCTCGATCGCCCGCGCCGCCGTCGCGGACCCGCCCGTGATGATCCTCGACGAGGCGACCTCTTCCATCGACACCAGGACCGAGGCCATCGTGCAGAAGGGCATGGACGCCCTGATGAAGGGCCGGACGGTGTTCGTGATCGCCCACCGCCTTTCCACGGTGCAGAATTCGGATGTCATCATGGTCCTTGAGCACGGGCGCATCATCGAGCGCGGCAGCCACGAGCAGCTCATCGCCCAGAAGGGGAGATATTACCAGCTCTACATGGGCGCGTTCGAGCTGGAATAGCAGATCGGGGGGATTGCATGCAGACGATCGACGAGGCGCTGGAAAAACTGAAGACTTCCAAATTCCGGGCCCGCTTTGCCCTGAGCGAGAAGGACAGGGCCTACGTCCGCGCAAAGGGGATGGAGACCATCCGGCGACACGCGCAGGATTTCGTCCGGCAGCGGCTGGCCCCCGCCGTCATCCCGAACGACGGCCGGCAGACGCCGATGCGCGGCCATCCGGTGTTTGTCGCGCAGCACGCGTGCGCCTGCTGCTGCCGGGGATGCCTGCGCAAGTGGTACCGCGTCCCGAAGGGCACGGCGCTGACCGGGCGGCAGCAGGAGAAAATCGTAAACCTGCTGATGGCGTGGATCGCGCGCCAGATGGAAGGGCGGTAGGCGGGCGCTCGGCCCCTGATCCGAAAATGTGCAAGCCCATGTGAAAACAGGCTTGCACATTTTTTACCGATTCTGCTGCGCCGGGTGGCGCTGCCGTTCAATCGAACGGGTTTTCGTTCGGGTACGGCAGGGACTTCGGCCGGTTGTAGGAGATGTCCCCCACGCCGAGATAGTCGAAAAGCGTATACAGCGCCTTGCCGACATGGCCGGACGCGACCGCGCCGTGATGCGGATAGTGCCCGGCGATCAGAACGTACCGGTAGAAGCGTTTCATCTCCGGGATGGCGAAGACCCCGATCCCGCCGAAGGAGCGGGTGGCCACGGGCAGCACTTCGCCCTGGGCGATGTAGGCGTGCAGCGACGTGTCCGCGGCGCTCTGCAGGCGGTAAAACGTGATCTCCCCCGGGGCGATGTCCCCTTCGAGCGTGCCGCGGGTGAAGTCCGGCCTGCCCCCGTTTTCCAGCAGGCGGTTCTGGATCAGCTGGTATTTTATGGAACCTTTCGACAATTTGCACAGGGGCGTGTTGCCGCAGTGGAAGCCCATGAAGGTGTCCTGCAGCGAATAGTCGTATTTTCCGCTTATGTCCTCTTCAAACAGGTCGGCCGGCACGGAGTTGTTGATGTCGAGCAGGGTGACGGCGTCGTTCGTGACACAGGCCCCGATGTACTCGCTGAGCGCGCCGTAGATGTCGACTTCGCACGCGACCGGGACCCCTTTCGCGACCATCCGGCTGTTCACGTAGCAGGGCTCGAAGCCGAATTCGGTCGGGAAGGCGGGCCAGCACTTGTCCGCGAACGCGACGTATCGCTTCGCGCCCCGGTTGTTCTCCGCCCAGTCCAGCAGGGTCAGCTCGAACTGCGCCATGCGGGGCAACAGGTCGGGATACCGGTTTCCCGCTCCGAGCTCCGCGGCCATGTCGTCCGCGACCGACCGGATCCTCGCGTCCCCGGCATGCGCCCTGTAGGAGACCAGCAGGTCCAGTTCGGAGTTTTCCTGGACCTCCACGCCGAGGTCGTACAGGGCCTTGATGGGCGCGTTGCATGCGAAGAAGTCCTGCGGGCGCGGCCCGAACGTGATGATTTTCAGAGAGCGAAGGCCGATGACGGCGCGCGCGACGGGCAGAAACTCCCGCATCATGCGGGCGATCTCGTCCGCCGTCCCCACGGGATAGGCGGGGATCACCGCTTTCAGTTTCCGCAGGCCGAGATTGTAGGAGCAGTTGAGCATGCCGCAGTAGGCGTCGCCCCGGCCGCCCACGAGGTCTTTTCCGGTTTCCTCGGCGGCGGCGGCGAACATCACCGGCCCGCCGAATTCTTTGGCGATCAGGGTCTCCGGCGTCTCCGGGCCGAAATTGCCCAGAAACACGATCAGGGCGTTGCAGCCCGCCTTTTTCACCTCCGCGACGGCCCTCAGCATGTCGGCCTCGTTTTCCACCACGGTCCCGCAGTCGTAAAGGGAGCCGCCCAGTTTCGCGTAGCTTTCGACGATCGCTTTTTTCCTCCGTTCAGACAGCGCGAGGGGGAAGCAGTCGCGGCTGACTGCGATGATGCCCATTTTTACCTCGGGGATGTTTTTCACCATACCGGAACCCTCCCATATGTAAATTGTTATTTGTAACTCCATTTCAGGGCGCCGTAATACCGGATATATTTCTGATACTGTTTTTCATAGACCGGCACATGGGCGCCGACGGGCAGCGTTTCGCTCTCCGGGCGGATCAGCTTCACGGTTTCGGGCAGGCCGCTCCAGACGCCGGCCGTCACCCCCGCGACGAGGGCGGCGCCGAAAGAGCCTCCCTCCGCGCTGCCGGAGACGGTGCGCACGGGCAGGTTGAAGATGTCGGCGAAGATCTGGCGCCAGATCGGGCTGTGAGCCCCGCCGCCGGCGAGGACGATCTCGTCCGGCTTCAGGTCGGGGTTCACGCTCAGGATCAGTTCGTACACCTGCCTGAGGGAATAGGCGACGCCCTCCATGACGGCGCGGGCGAAATGTCCCTTCCCGTGCCTCGCCGTGATGCCGAGAAATGCCCCGGTCGCCGACGGGTCGTTGATGGGCGCGCGCTCCCCGGTCAGATACGGCAGAAAGATCAGCCCGTCGGAACCGGACGCCGTTTTCTCCGCCGCTTCGTCCAGCAGGGCGAACGGGCTTCTGCCCGTTTTCTTCCCGGTTTCGCGTTCGTAGTCTCCGAACGCGTTGCGGAACCATTGATAGGAGCCCGCGGCGGAAAGCGTGACGCCCATCGCGTGGTACGTGCCCGGTGCGTTGTTGCACGAGACCTGCAGCCGCCCGCCCGGGTTTTCCATATAGGTCGGAAGGCTCATCGCCACGACCCCGCTGGTTCCGAGCGTGATGCCGACCCTTCCGGGCCGGATCAGCCCCAGGCCCGTGGTGGAGATGACCGCGTCGCCGCCGCCGCCGGAGATCGCGGTCCCCTCCGGAAGCCCGGTCAGCGCCGCCGCGGCCGCACTGACGGTCCCCGCCCGGTCGGTCGATTCCACCGCGCGGGGGAACAGGCTCATCCTGAGGCCGATCTTCCGGATCAGCTCGGACGACCACCTGCGCCCCTTCACGTCGAACAGCCCCGTCCCGGAGGCGTCGGAGACCTCCGTGATCGCCTCGCCGGAAAGCCGGTAGCGGATATAGTCCTTCGGGTTCAGGATGATTTTCGTCCGCGCGTAGTTTTCGGGCTCGTTCTCTTTCATCCAGAGGATCTTCCCGCCCGTGAAACCGGTGAGCATGCGGTTGTTGGTGTAGCCGAGCAGGGCGTCCGTGCCGCCGGCCAGCCGGGTGATCTCTTCGCATTGCTTTTCGGTCCGCTGGTCGTTCCAGAGGATCGCCCTGCGGATCACGTTCCCCTCCGCGTCGAGGGCGACCATCCCGTGCATCTGCCCGCACAGGCCGACGGCGCAGACCCTGCGGCCGCCGATCCGCGGCAGGATCTTCCGCATCCCCCGCACGATGCCCTGCCACCAGTCCTCCGGGTCCTGCTCGGACCAGCCGGGGTGCGGCGCGTACAGCGGGTACTCTTCGGTCAGCGACCCCAGAATGGAGCCGCCCTCGTCCATGGCCAGCACTTTACAGCCGGAGGTCCCGACGTCCAGCCCAATGATGCAGACAGACTGATTCATTTTGCTTCCCCCACAGATGGATTCTTTCCCGTAAGGCCCAGGAAGGCGCCCCGGCTCCCGAGACCGGAATCCGGGTGGGCGATCAGCCATTTGTTCTCGGCGGCCAGAAGTCGGTTTTCCCCGGAACGGTCTTTCGCCTCGAAAGGCCGGTTGGTGCCGCGCGGCAGGACTACGGCCACCCGGAACCCGTTGCCGTCCCTGCCGCACGGCGCGTAATGCAGCGTCGTGGCGTAAATTTCAACGCCCGTCCCGGCCGGGACGAGGAACGCTTCTATCCGTGAGGTGGAATAGGTGAAGCCGTCGGGGTCGATGTCCTGCTGACGGCCGAGCATCAGGATCATATCGGTGGCGGCGATATTGATTTCAGACGAGCGGTGGTATTCCAGCGCGTTCAAAAGATGATTGTGGCCGTTGCAATATCCGATCTGGATGGGCAGTCCGCCGAATGCGCGGTCCCGAAGCTCCGAAAACACCGCGAGATTTTCGAGGGCGGGTTCGGAAGGGACATAGGCGACGTCCGCCGGCAGGGGGGGTCCTTCCATCGCCCTGAGCAGTTCGGAGAAGTCGCAGCCCTTGACGGTTTTTCCGTATGGCCTGAATCCGGCGTCTCTGACACTGAGTAGCTGCATGTTGTCATCACACTTCTTACAAAATTATTTATGGGATCTTTGGCAAATCTGATTTTCCGATTTCAGCGCGGGCCCCGCGGCCCTCCGCACATCTTTTCACATCTTTCTGGACCGGGGACTAATCCCCGATGTTCTGCCTGATTTTTATCACGTTGTGGGTATAGATCAATTTGTTTTTCGGGGAAACGCCTTCGATGAAATAGTTGAACATCAGCTTCATCGCCTGGCTCCCCTGCAAAAACGGTTCCTGACAGATTGTGGCGTTGATGGTGCCGTTCATGATGGCCCTGCGTGTTGCGGGAATATCGTCGAAGGAAATGAGATAAAGCTTTTTTTCAAGGCCGAGCTCCTCCACGGCTTTGCACACGCCCGCGACGCCCGCGGCGGTGATGTAAACGCTGTTGATGTCCGGAAAACGCTGCAGGGACTCCTTGGTCAGGTGGTACGCCGTCTCGTCGTCGTCCTGGCTTTCCACGATGTCGGCGATGCTGATCTTATATTTATTCTCGCGGATTTCCTTGCAGAACCCGGTGATGCGCTGGTTGTGGCCCTGCATCTTCAGCGACCCGGTGACGATTAGGACCTTCCCCTCCTCTTTCAGCATCAGGGAGAGCATCCCGGCGGCCGTCCTTCCGCCTTCGATATAATTGCTGCCGACGTAAAAAAGCCGCGAAGCCGCCCTCACGTCCGAATTGACCGTCGCCACCGGGATCCCGGTGGCCACCAGCCGGTCGATCCTTTCGATGATGGCCGGAACGTCCACCGTGGTCAGGCACAGGGCGTCGACCTTTTTGTCCAGAAGCTCCTGAATCCCCTCCAGATGCTTTTCCACGTCGTAGCCTTTTTCCTTCACGATTTCGACCGAGAAGCCGTAGTCGGACAACTCTTTTTCGGAGGCGAGGACCCCTTTGATGATGTCGTCGAAAAACGGGTTGTTGACGCTGGGGAGGAGATAGCCGATCTTGATCGGCTTTTTTCGCGCCGCGAGTGCTTTTCCCGCCCGGTTGGGTTTGTAGTCCAGATCGTCGGCGATCTTTCTGATCCGGAGGGCGACCTCCGGTTTGACTCCGCCGCGGCGGTTGAGCGCCCGGTCCACCGTTCCCCTCGATACCTTTGCGATCTTGGCAATATCTTTGATTGTGATGGCCATTTTGGATACTCTCCTATCCGTGCTCGAACACATAAAACTGCCTGAAAGAGTTTCCGAAAGCGTTGCCGTGGCTTGTTCGCTGGGTCCTGAAGCGGGAAGGGAGAGGAAAACAGAGGCTTCATTCTTTCATTCCATAGAAATTTCAACGGATGCTTCGATAAATTTAGCGATAGATTCTAAAAAGATTCTAAAATATGAACCGAAAAAAAATGAAGCTCCCTTCAGAACCGCTTATGTGCTCGTGCACGATATTGCGTTTTCAGTATATCTTAAATCCCGGTGGTTGTCAAGGGACATTTCAAAGTTTTATAGTAATTATAGTTTTTGTCCATTTTATTTAGATAGAATGAATGAATTTTAACTGGTTTCCCCGCGTGTTTTGTGCCGATAGCCGGACCGGCGGCCTGCCCGGACCGCGTCGGAAAGGAAACGAAGTCCCGGGTGCGAAAGGGGGGCCTGCGTTTTGCACCCCGTAATCAGATAAAAATGGGATTCATAAGCTTCAATTTTTGACGAATCAGCACAAAGCACGGGGCTATTTTCTAAACTGAAAATAAAACTAAATAAAAATTTGAATCGAAAATTATAAAATCTATAAAATATATGAATTGACGCTTGACAACCGGACAGATTCAAGGTATACTGGGACCGTTCTTTCGTGCACGAGCACAAAAAGAGCGTGATTCGATTTTGAGAAAAATGACGATTTGGGGCGGACCTTTCCGCCGGTTTAAATTTTCTTTCGCGAATATACGTGCTCGGGCACGTCCCTGCGGTCGGAACAGGGGGGAGTGCGTTTCCCCCATCGTTCCCGGTATAGAGGGGACGCGCGCGGCGGTTCCGGCAGGGGAAGAGGGAGGCCGGCGGGGCAAAACCCGTGAAGGGTCTGACCGTCGCTTTTCGTTCACGGTTTGGAACGGCATAGATTGACGATTAAGGGAGGTACACCGATGGATCCAGATATCAAGCTGCGGGTCAGTCAGATCGATAAGTATTTCTTTGGGGTCCCGGCTCTGCAGAAAATAGACTTTACGGTTCGCAGGGGGACGGTTCACGCCATCTGCGGAGAGAACGGAGCCGGAAAATCCACGCTGATGAAAATCATCTACGGAATCTATAAACCCGACGGCGGGCAGATCTTCCTCGACGAAAAACCCGTTCGGATCCAGAACCCCACGGAGGCGCGGAAGCACGGGATCGCGATGATTTTGCAGGAGCTGAATTTCGTCCCGGAGAGCACGGTCGCCGAGAACCTGTTTCTGGGCCGGTGGCCGGTGGATAAAATGGGGCGGGTGGACTGGAAAAAGATCTACGCCGAGACGAAGAAATTCCTGGAGCGGGAGAAACTGCCCTACAGCCCGGACCAGAAGCTGAAAACGCTCACGATTTCGGACATTCAGATGCTCGAGATCCTGAAGGCGGTTTCGTTTCATGCGGACGTCATCGTGATGGATGAGCCCACGTCGTCCATCACGCAGAGGGAAACCGGGGTCCTGTTCGACAAAATCAGGGAGCTGCGCGCGCGCGGCATCAGCATCATCTATATCTCCCATAAGATGGAGGAGGTTTTTCAGATCGCGGATGACATCACGATCCTGCGCGACGGGATGGTCGTCGCCAGCAGGCCGGCGAGCGGGTTCGACCTGGACTCCGTGATTTCGCTGATGGTCGGCAGAAAGATGGAGAACGCCTATCCGAAGGAAGAGGTGCCGATCGGAAAGACCCTGCTGGAGGTCGAGAATTTCAGCAGCAGCCAGCTCTACAAGGATGTCAGCTTCTCTGTCAAACAGGGCGAGATCGTCGGCTTTGCGGGCCTGATCGGCGCGGGCCGCACGGAAGTGATGCGTTCGCTCTTCGGGCTGGACCCGTTCACCTCCGGAAAAGTCAGGATCAACGGAAAAGAAGTCAAGATCAAAAACGCCCAGACCAGCATCAAAAACGGGTTGGCGATGCTCTCGGAGGACCGAAGGCTTTACGGGATCGTTCCGGTCCGCAGCGTCGAGGAAAACGCGGTCCTCGCCAACCTGAAAAGGGTCATCTACGGCGGCAAGGCGCACAAAGGCGAGGAGCGCAGCTTGGTGAGCGATTACTTCGCCAAACTGCATGTGAAGACCCCGAACCTCGAGACCCCCATCCAGTCCCTGAGCGGCGGGAATCAGCAGAAGGTGCTTTTTGTGAAATGGCTGATCTGCAACCCGGATGTTCTGATCCTCGACGAGCCGACGCGCGGGATCGACGTCGGCGCAAAGTTTGAAATCTACCGGCTGATCACGGATATTGCGAAAAGCGGCAAGGGGGTCGTGATGGTCTCTTCCGAGCTGCCGGAGCTGATCGGAATGTGCGACCGGATTTACGTCATGAGCCGCGGGAGGGTCACGGCCGAACTGGAGCGCAGCCAGTTCAATCAGGAAACCATTATGAAATATGCAATGTGAGGGGAGAGCCAAATGATTCCATCCAATAAGGTAAACGCCCGGAATTTTTTGAGCAAATTTTCAATTTACTTGGTTTTGGTCGTCATGATCGTGGCCTGCAGCATTTTAAGCCCGAACTTCCTGAGCGGAGACAACATCGTCAACATCATACGCCAGCTTGCGATCGGCACGATCCTCGCTTTCGGGGAGCTGATCCTGATCACGGCGGGCCAGATCGACCTTTCGTCCGGCGCCGTGCTGGCGCTGGCGGGCATCCTGTCGATTGCGGCTTACCAGGGGACCGGTTCTCTGTTCGTGGCGTTTCTGGTCGCGATTGTGGTCTCCGTCATCTGCAACATCCTGAACGCGGTCATGGTGACGAATTTCAACACGCCCGCCTTCATTGCAACGCTGGCCATGTGCGACATGGCGCGCGGCGCGGCCCTCCTCTACACGCAGGGGCAGAACATCCTGCAGATCGGGGATTATACCGTCTTCGGGCAGGGCTCCGTCGGGATCATCCCCATGCCGATTATCTTTCTGGTCGTCGTCGCGGTGATCATCGCCTACATAATGAACAATACGAGATTCGGCCGGTCCGTCTATGCGGTGGGCGGCAATGAAGCGGCGGCGGTCGCTTCCGGCATCAACGTGCCCAAGGTAAAATACACGGCGTTCATCCTGAACGGCATTCTGGTCGGCATTGCCGGTGTGCTGTTCATGTCCCGCGTCAACGCCGGCCTCCCGAACGGCGGCGTCGGGTATGAGATGACGGGCATCACGGCCACCATCGTCGGCGGCACCAGCTTCACGGGCGGCATCGGTACCACGCTGGGAACGGTCGCCGGCTCGTTCATCATCGGCATCCTGAACAACATCATGACGCTGACCGGCGTGGATTCCTATGTGCAGCAGATCGTAACCGGCGTCGTCATCGCCGTCGCGGTGATCTACGACATCCAGTCGAAGAAGAAAAAGAGCAACAAGATCATCCTTCCGGAAGACAGCGATGAAAAAACCTCAAAGGCCTGACCGCGGCCGGGGCGTTTCCTCTGCGTCCGGTTCAGGCATGCCGCCGGCTTTCTTGTCCCGGTCGGGAAAAGGCGGATCATCCCTCATTCACTCGTTCGTCCATTCATTTATTATATGAAAGGTAGGAGTTAGATAATGAAAAGGAAAGTCCTCAGTACACTGATGGGATTGGCTGTCATACTGTCCAGCCTGGTGGGCTGCAGCGGGTCGCAAACCGGCACGAGCACGGCGGCGTCTCCCGCTTCGGGGGCGGCCGCGGCGTCCGGAGCGTCGGCAAACAGCGCCGCGGGCGGCAAGACATACCGTGTGGCGTTTGTCGCGAGAGCCCAGTCCGATTCGTTCGCGGCCTGGCTCTGCAATGAAATGAAAAACGCGGCCAAGACCTATCCCGACGTCAAACTCGACATCTACGACGGCCAGGCCAACGACGACAAAGAGAATACCATGATCGAAAACGCAATCACCAACAAATACGACGGCATCATCGTCCAGCCGAACAACAACACGGCGCAGGAGCCGTACATCGCCAAAGTCGTCGCGGCCGGCATCCCGGTTATCACCACCAACCCCCGCGTCGATGTTCCCGGTTCTTCTTCCGTCGACTCCAACCCGTACGAATCCGCGAAGACCATCGCCACCTATGCGCTGACGAAGATCCCCAAGAACGCTCAGGTCGTGGTCCTGAACGGACCTGCCGGCAACTTTCACAGCACGCAGCGCAGAAAAGCCTGGAAAGAAGTTTTCTTTGACAAAAGGCCGGATGTCAAGATCGTTGCCGAAGACATCGCGAACTGGAACAAGGACGAAGGCATGAAACTGATGGAAGACTGGGTCATCGCCCACCCGAAACTCGACGCCGTCGTCTCCATGAACGACAATATGGCCGCCGGCGCGCTCGAAGTTGTGAAAGACAAATCCTCGTTCAAAAATCTGCAGGTCTACGGCAGCGACGGTACGGCCGAGGGCTGCCTGTATGTTCAGTCGGGCAAAATGACCGCGACGATCCTTCAGTCCGCGATCGATCTCGGCCAGAAGAACATGAAGGCGATCCATGAGCTGATGACCGGCGAAAAGAAGACCGTACAGGAGAGCATCGGCAACCCGCTCATCACGAAGGACAACGTTCAGCAGTATATCGACATGTACAAGAAGAACGGCCAGATCAAATAAGTTTGGATTGAGGTTGTGACTGACAGGTCCGCGCGATCTGTCAGTCATCTTTAAAAAACCGTTCCGCATGCGACCAATCTTTTTAAAAAGGAGGGCCGGCGTAGATAGTATGCCGGATTTCGCAACCATGGAAAACAGAGCAGCGTTTATGACGGGTCTGGACAAAATGGAAATCAGGGCCGTCCCCATGCCCGTCCCGAAGGACAAGGAAGTCCTCGTCAAGATGGAATACGTCGGCATCTGCGGTTCCGACGCGCATTATTTTCACGACGGCAGATGCGGCGATTACGTCGTAAAGGGCGATTTCATCCTGGGGCATGAGTGTGCCGGCACGATCGTCGAGGTCGGCCGGGATGTCCAGCATCTGAAAGTCGGGGACCGCGTCGCGCTCGAGCCGGGGATCACCTGCGGCGAGTGCGAATTCTGCAAGACGGGCCGGTACAATCTCTGCCCGCATGTCAGGTTCCTTGCGACCCCTCCGGTGCAGGGATGCTATGAAAACTATATCGCTTATCCGGAGAACATGTCGTTCAAGCTCCCGGACAACATTTCGACCAAAGAAGGGGCCCTCATCGAGCCGCTTTCCGTCGGGATGCACGCCGCAAACCAGGGGAACGTCAGGCTCGGCGATTCCGTCGTGATCCTGGGCTCGGGCTGCATCGGGCTGGTGACGCTGCTTTCCTGCAAAGCGTTCGGCGCCACCGACATCACGGTGGTCGACGTGGAGCGGAAGAGGCTGGATTACGCCAGAAAACTGGGCGCGACCCGCGTCATCAACGCGCGGGAAAAAGACGCCGTCAAGGCCATGGACGAGATCACGCACGGCGTCGGCACGGAAAAGGTGTTCGAGGCCGCCGGCTCTCCGTTCACGATCGCCCAGACCCCCTATCTGGTCAAAACGGGCGGCACGATCGTGCTGGTCGGCCTCTCCGCACAGGAAAAGATCGAATACAATTTTGCGAAGATCATGTCGAAAGAAGCGACCGTCAAATCGGTCTTCCGCTACAGGAACAT
Organism: Caproicibacter sp.; assembly: GCA_036741535.1. GTDB lineage: Bacteria > Bacillota > Clostridia > Oscillospirales > Acutalibacteraceae > Thermocaproicibacter. Next base: position 16,372 of record DAINSB010000026.1, read on the forward strand.
CTATCCGCAGGCGATCGCGGCCGTCTCCGGGGGAAAGATCGACATCTCCGGAATCATCACGCATGAATTCAATTTCGACGAGATTCAGAAGGCTTTCGACTGTGTCATCCACAACAAAAACGATGTCGTAAAGGCAGTCATCAAGATCTGACGGAATCTGCAGCTCGGCCGGCAGCGCGATTCTTCATCCAAATTATGAGTAAGAGAATATTGTAAAATAGTTACAAAGATGCGCCCAGCAATGACCTCCCTATTTGTTGGGCGCCTCTTTGTCGTTATTTTCCGATTTCCGGCGGGCGGAACGCTGGCTAGGCGCGCAAAGGCGGATTTTCCCGCGGAATTCCGGAAAACGGGGCGGGTTCGGGTTTTATCGGAAATAATGTGGTTATTTAAACCATCTATGCTGGTGTTTGGTTTGACATTGCGTGCCAGAAAGATATAATAAGGATATGCAACTTGTCCTTCATCTTAAAGATTGAGGTCTCCTTCATGAATGAAAAGCTGGTCATCACTGGAATGGGCGCCTGCACGCCGATCGGCATCGGCGTCCGGGCGTACTGGAAAAATCTGATCGAGGGCGTATGCGGCGTGGGGAAGATTACGCATTTCGACGCTTCCGATCTGCCGGTGCAGATCGCCGCGGAGGTCCGCGGCTTCGACCCGAAGTCGTATATGCCGAAACCGCTGGCGCGTACCATGGACCCTTTCATGCAGTACGCCTATGTCGCCGCGGAAGAGGCGCTGCGCGACAGCGGCCTTTCCGTCGAGCCCGAGCCGGACCGGGTCGGCATCGTCATGGGCACCGCGATGGCCGGGGTCCGCACGGTCGCCCGCACGCAGGAGAAGTTCAGCGCGGGCGGCCCGCGGCAGGTGAGCCCCCATTTCGTGCCGATGGTCATCGGCAACGTGGCGGCGGCCCAGATCGCCATCGCGCACGGGATCCGCGGCCCGAGCCTCACCCTCAACACGGCCTGCTCGGCCGGCGGGGACGCCATCATGACGGCGGCCATGCTGCTCCGCTCGGGCGAAGCCGAGGCCATGCTCGCCGTCGGCGGGGAATCCATCCTCTGCCCGGTGGTGATCGCCGGGCTCGCGCAAGCGAAGGCGCTCTCCCGCCGCAACGGCGACCCGCAGTCCGCCTGCCGGCCGTTCGACGCGGACCGCGACGGCTTCGTCATCGGCGAAGGGGGCGGCGCGCTGCTGGTCGAGACCGAGGGGCACGCGCTCGCCCGCGGCGCCGCGGTCAAGGCCGTGCTCGCGGGCTACGCGAACACCAACGACGGCTATCACGTCACGGCGCCGCGGCCGCACGGCGAAGGCGCCGCGGCCTGCATGCGGCGGGCTCTGGCGCGGGCGCGGCTTCGCCCGGAGGAGATCGGCTACATCAATGCGCACGGCACCTCGACCGTGCTGGGCGACCGCGCCGAGACGCTGGCGGTCAGAAGCGTGTTCGGAGAGGCGGAGAGCGCCCCGCCGATCAGCTCCACGAAAGGGGCGACCGGCCACCTCATGGGGGCGGGCGGCATCACGGAGGTCATCGCCTGCATCCAGGCGATCCGCGAGGGCGTGCTGCCGCCCACCCTGAACCTGGACACGCCCGATCCGCAGTGCGCGCTGAACCATATCCCGAACCGCGCGAAAAGGGCCGTCATCCGCGCCGCCATGTCCAACACGCTCGGCTTCGGCGGCCAGAATTCCAGCGTCATCGTGGAGCGGTATGAGGGATCTGACCCGGCATAAAAATTTAAAGGAAAAGCGGGAATTGTCTTGCAGTTTACCTATGATGTCACCCGGTTTCGGGATGTTTTCGAGCATGAGTTCACCTATCTGAACGGCTTTATGCGCAACGTTTCGCGCTTTGCGGATCATCCGGCCATGCTTTGCCCGCTGACCGGCCGCGAATGGACGTACCGCACCCTGAACGCGGATGCCAACCGCTTGGCGCATGCCCTGCAGGCGGACGGCGTCGGCAGGAACGATGTGGTCATGTATATGCTGCTCAATTCTGCGGAATTCGTATTCTGCTACCTTGCCGCGCAGAAGGTCGGCGCGGTGAACTGCCCGGTCAACTACCGGCAGGCCGCGGGCGAGATCGCGCTGATGATCGACGACAGCCGCCCGAAGGTCTTTGTCTACGACGAAGAATTCCGCGAAACGGCGCGCCGGGCGCTGGCCCTCGCGGAGCATCGGCCCGAACGGGTCGTCGTTGCGGATTTGGAGGGCAGGGCCGAACCTGTGGGGAAAGAGATCGCCTACCGCGATTATGTCGGCGGATGTTCGGAGGAGAATCCCGAGCGCGCCGACCGGCCGCATATCTATGACGAGACTACGCGCCTCTATACCTCGGGCACCACCGGCCGCCCGAAGGCCATTCCGCTGAACAGCGTCAACGAGGTGCTTTCCGCCCACGACGTGATGATGCATTTCCCGCTCGACCCGACCGACCGCACCATGAACATGACGCCGTGGTTTCACCGCGGCGGTCTGCATTCGGGGGGCCCGACCCCCACGCTGTACGCCGGCGGGGAGGTCGTCATCCTGCGCGACTTCAACCCGCGGCGCTGCCTGCAATACGTGGAAAAATACGGGCTCACCTTCCTGATCGGCGTGCCGACGATCCTCGGCATGCTGGCCCGCGCCCAGGAGATCCGGCCCGCCGACCTGTCCTCTCTGCGCGGGATCGTCACGATGGGGGCGCCGTTCGAGAAGGCGGCCTGCGAAAAATACAGAAAGCTGCTGACGCCGCGCATCTTCAACGGCTACGGCACCACGGAAAGCTTCTGGAACACGTTCCTGCGCCCCTACGACCTGCCGGAAATGGCGGGCAGCGCCGGGCGGTCCTGCACGGACGACGAGGTGCGCGTCGTGCACGCGTACAAAGACGGCCATGCGGAGCCGGAGGACCTGGTCGCGAAGGACAATGCGGAGATCGGGGAAATCATCATCAAATCCCCCGCAAAATCCGCTTACTGTTATCTCAACAATCCGGAACTGACGGCTCGAAAATTTTATAAAGGGTACCTCTATACCGGCGATCTCGCCACGTGGGACAAGCAGGAGTTCATCACGGTGACGGGGCGCAAGGACGATATGGTCGTGTCCGCGGGGGAGAACATCTTCCCGGTGCAGATCGAAGCCGTTCTGAACGAACACCCCAAGGTCGTGGAAAGCGGGGTCGTCGGCGTGCCGGACCGTCTGCGCGGCGAGACCCTGATGGCCTTTATCGTCGCGTCGGACGCCGGCCTCACGGCGGAGGAGCTGAGAAAATACTGCGCGGCCCATCCCATGCTCTCCCCGTACAAACGCCCCCGGTTCTACCGTTTCGTGAAGGAGCTGCCCCACACCGCGACCGGCAAGCTGATGCACAACAAGCTGCGCGAGATGGCCGGCCTTGTCCCGGCTCAATGAGATGACCCCGTAGCATGGCGTTCACCGCGACGAGCGGAGCGCCCTCCACGCGGTGCGTCGCTATCGCCGCTTTTCAGAGCCTGGCGGGCTGGACGCATAAAAATAAAGGCGGGAAACAGCATGAAAACAGAGGAGACACCGGAGCCGTTCCGGAACGACAGCAAAGATTCTCCCGGCCGATGCGACGAAACCGGTCAAGAGCCGATAAGATCCGGCCGCAAAGGCCCTCTGAAAACCTGGCAGCTGATCCTGCTGATCGTCTTCGGCATGATCATCGGAGTTTTCGCCCTGTTGCTTGCGGCGATCGCGGCAACTCTTCCCGGCGGACGGCTGGGGCCGTTCCTCTGCGTGATCGCTTATGTCGGTTTTTCCGTCGCGTTTTTTCTTCGGGTCTGCCGCAGAAAACGCGGTTGGCCCTTCCTGTTCTGCGTCGCGGTCGCTTTTTGCGTCTATATCGTGGCAGCCAAGTCCGTGTCGGCGGCCAAAGCCGATTCCGGCGCAGAGCAGGCCGATACGGCGGCCGCGTCTTCGGCGCCGGCTTCCTCCTACGGGCAGAAGAGCAAAGCGAAAGCCTATGAGTATTATTACGGCCAGCTCAACAATCAGGAAAAAGCCTACTATAAAATTCTTCTCGATCACGCCGAAAAGCTGAAAAGCGGGACCGATCGGCTGGACATTTCTTCCGTTGCGACGAAAGAGCAATGGAAAACTTGGTTCGCAAACGGAAAATGGAACGACAAATCGCAGACAGCAATTTCGATCTTTACTGTTATCCAGGCGTTCCTTTCCGATCATCCGGAAGTTTTCTTCTTCGATCCGGCCAAAATTTCTTATGAGGCACAGGATGGCGAAAACTTCTCGATGGCGGTCAAATGCCGGGAGGGCCGGCAAAATTATTTTCCAGCCGGCCTGAACTCTTCAAAAGAGGTCGACCTCGCTTCCGCCAAGCTCAGAAACAAGGTCGACGAAATCGCCGCGCAGGCGAAAAGAGAAAAAACGGTATACGAGCGGATCCGCTTTGTGCAGGATTATCTG
>DAINSB010000027.1:0-15950 GCA_036741535.1 Caproicibacter sp.
AGCCGATCTTGGTCTTTCGTAGAAGCGCGGATCAGAAAATCCGGTGAGATCTGCGCCATAAAATGCGTGCCGCTTGGACTGTTCGGCTCACGCTCGGATTGCAGACGCCGGAGCAGACGCGCGGCCTCTGTCTGGATGTCCTCCTTGGTCAGAGGTTGAGTAAGCAGGTACTCGTGCTTTATCTGATTGATAAAGATATCCGTGAGACCGGGATTGACGGAATCCACTACAAAATCGATGTTGCGATCAACGCCCCAGGAATCCTTGTCCTCAAAAACCGGAATGGTCTTTGCCCACGCCTTGTTGTCCCTCGAGATACGACCGTCCCATTCTTTCTCGCGGACCGTTTCAGCGAGGACATAAAAGGTACGCTCATAGCCGAATTGCCCAATGACTTGCTCAGCGAAATTTTTCCCGAGACGGTTATCGCTGTAATTGTCTCGGATAGCCGTTTCGATTGCGGTCTTACATGCCACGTTTGCTTTATAGGAAGCACGGTATTGTTCAAGTTCGTTGTGTTTCAGTGCGTAGCTTGCCGGGTACTGATAGATAGCAATCTTTTTCATGTCATTCGTTTCTCCTTTATGAAATTTCAGGCTGCCGATCTTGATCAAAATGCTTCGACGTGTCGCCCTGCCGCACGAATTCGAGCCGCGCGCCGAGAGGGGCCGGCAGGCTGTCTTCCTCCCGGTTCGGCTCCGGCCGGGCTTCGGAACAGCTGTCGTTCAGTTCCAGGGAGAGCCGGCCCAGGCGTTCGGATTTCTCCGCAAGTTCCTGTTCCTGCGGAAATACTTTTATGAGTTCTTCCTCTGATTCCCGAACCTGCCGGTTCAGCGCATCCAGGTTCTCCCGCGCTTTTTCCAGCCGTTCCGGGACGCTGTCCAGCAGGTTGTCGAGCCTTGTGATGTCGCCGGCCGGATCGGTCCCCAGCTTGCAGAAATAGCGGGCTCCGCGCCGCAGGACGGCGTAATAATCGCGGTTCAGGGGATCAAATTGTAATTGCACGGAGAAGCCGCGGTACTCGCCGGCGTCCGCCTGCAGATCTTTGAAATTCAGCTTGCCGCACGCCTGGATCAGCGCCATGCCGGCTTCCTTGCGCTTCGTGTAAGCAAGGCCTCTTATTTCTATTTCAAACTCTTCGCCTTTGGGGGCCGGATGTGTTTTCAGGAATTCCGTATCGTTCTCCAATCCGGCAATCAGAGACTTTTGTCTCTGAATCTCTTCGGGATAATATTTGAGAAGCCGGTCTTCCAGGCGGTAGTGCTCGGACTGGAAACCGGTGCGGAGCATTTTCAGCTTCGCCACCTGGATGTCGAGATCCATCTTTTCCTTGATGCGCGGATCTCCGGTCGCCAGCGCTTTGACTTCCGCGTAAGAAAGGACGGACTCGTCCACGTCCTCGCAGCTGCGCGCCGGAGACTTGCTCGTCATAACCTGAGAGATGAATTTGGCCTTGTTCTCGATAAGCTGCCAGTTGTAACTGTCAAATGTGTTCTCCGTCACATAGCGGAATATTTTGACCTTCGGGTTGCCGTTTCCCTGCCGGAGGATGCGCCCCTCGCGCTGCTCGATGTCCCTCGGCTTCCACGGGCAGTCGAGATGATGCTCGGCGATCAGGCGGTTCTGCACGTTGGTGCCCGCCCCCATCTTTGCGGTGGAGCCGAGAAGAATCCGCACCTGGCCTTTTCGGACTTTGGCAAACAGCTCCGCTTTCTGCACCTCCGTCTTCGCGTCGTGGATGTAGGCGATTTCCTCCGCGGGGACACCCTGCGCGGTCAGCTTGTTTTTGATGTCGTCATACACATTGAAAGAACCGTCATAGTGCGGCGTCGAGAGATCGCAAAAAGCGAGCTGCGTTCCCCGGGACGGCCTCGATGCCCGCCACACGTCCAGGATGTTTTTGACGCAGGCGTTGACTTTGCTTCCCGGATCGTCCGGCAGCAGCGGGTTCATCAGGCGCTGGTCAAGCGCCAGCGTCCGCCCGTCGCTCGTGATCTTGAGAAGGTTGTCCTTCGCCGGATCGACAAGCCGGTTCCGGACGTTTTCCGCGCGGTCTCCGAGCGCCTTGACGCCCTCCTTCTGAATTTGGCTCGGTTTTGTGACCACGTTGACGTACTCCGCCTCCGGCACCGGCAGCTTCAGCATGTCGGCCGTCTGGATGTCTGCCGCCTCTTTCCAGATGCTCATCAGCTCCGGCAGGTTAAAGAAATGGGCGAACCGCGTCTTCGTGCGGAATCCGGTTCCTTCCGGAGCCAGCTCCGTCGCCGTCACGGTCTCTCCGAACGTTGCCGCCCAGTTGTCGAAATAGCCGAGGCCGAGATTTTGCAGGGTGTCGTACTGCAGATAACGCATCATCGTATAAAGCTCGACCATGGAGTTGCTGATTGGCGTGCCGGTGGCGAACGTGGTTCCCCGGCCGCCGGTCAGCTCGTCCATGTATCGGCATTTTGTAAACATGTCGGTGGACTTCTGCGCTTCCGCCTGACCGATGCCCGCCACATTCCTCATTTTTGTGTAGAGGAATAAGTTTTTGAAACTGTCCGCTTCGTCCACGAACAGGCGGTCGACGCCGAGTTCTTCAAAAGTGACAACATCATCCTTTCTGCTGTCGTCGTTCAGGCGTTCCAGCCTGACTTCCAGGGACTTCCTCGTTTTTTCCATCTGCTTGATGGTGAAATTTTCCCCATGTTCCTGCTTGGCCTGATCGATTCCCCATTGGACATCGTCGATTTGTTCCCGGATCATCATGACCTGCCGTTCTTTCGAGACCGGGATTTTCTCGAATTGGGAATGTCCGATGATCACGGCGTCATAGTCGCCGGTCGCGATCCGGGCGCAGAACTTTTTCCGGTTCTGCGGTTCGAAGTCCTTCCGCGTGGCCACCAGGATGTTGGCTCCGGGGTACAGGCGCAGGAAATCGCCGCCCCACTGTTCGGTGAGGTGGTTCGGGACGACGAACAGGCTCTTGTGGCAGAGGCCGAGCCGCTTGCACTCCATGGCGGCCGCCGCCATTTCGTATGTCTTTCCTGCCCCCACGCAGTGCGCGAGAAGCGTGTTTTTGCCGTACAGGATATGAGCCACGGCGTTGAGCTGGTGTGGCCGCAGCGCGATCTCCGGGTTCATTCCGGGAAATGTGAGGTGGCTGCCGTCGTACTCGCGCGGCCGGGTGGAGTTGAACAACGTGTTGTATTTTTTACAGAGGTCGGCCCTGCGCTGCGGATCTTTCCAGATCCAGTCGTGGAACGCCTGCTTGATCGCCTCCTGTTTCTGCTGCGCCAGGGTGGTTTCTTTTTGGTTCAGGACCTGGTGCTTTTTCCCGTCCGCATCCTCCACCTGGTCGAAGATCCGGACGGCTTTCAGGTTGAGTGTGTCCTCCACGATTTTGTAAGCGTTGGCACGGCCGGTGCCGTAAGTGACATGGACGGGAACACTGTCATAGCTGTCCTGCCCTTTTCCGCTGACGTTCCAGACGCCGGACACGGCCGAATATCGGGTTCTGATTCCCTGCCCGTTTCTCAGATAAATCGGCGTTTCGAAGGTTTCGTAAACAAACTGATCGATGTATGTCGGATCAACCCAGGTTGCACCGAGACGGACGTCGATTTCCGACGCGTCCAGGTCCTTCGGCTGCACCTTTTCGAGCGCGGCCGCGTTTCCGGCAAACGCCGGATTCTTTTCTGCGGCCGCGCGGGCGGTCCGCAGCTTTTCCCTCACGTTGCCGGAAAGGTATTCGCCCGCCGTCACCCAGCGCAATGCCTGGGGCGGCGTATCGGAAGTCGCCGCTTCCTCCGGCTCCGCGAAAATGACGCCGCGCAGGTCCTCCACGATGGACGGGATTTTCTCCGGGCCTCCCAGCAGGGAGGCCATGTACTCCAGATCGACGCGCGCCTTTTCGCCGAGGGAAACCGTAAGGGCCTCGCTCGGCGTGTCGACCGACGTAATCACCGTCCGCTGCCGGATGGTGCGCTTGGTGAACATGTCGGCTTTGCGTTCCAGATCCCCGTTTTCGTCGATAACCTCGAGGGAGCAGAGCAGGCAGTAGGAAGAATCCTGCTGAAACGCCCGCCTGTTGCCGCTGCCGTTGAGCAAACCGTACTTTGCGGTGAAGGTGTCGTATAAGGCGTTGAGCTGCTTCTGCGCGCCCTGAACGGCCGTATCGTCCGCGCCGTCCATCTGCAGGCCGATCAGGCGGCGGGCGCAGTCACGCAGGCCGATCATGCCGCGGATGCGGTCGCCCGCGGCTACGGAAACATTCACGGGGTTCATGGCGGAGTTTTCACGGAAGTACAGCCCTCCGCCGTTGACTTCGGTATAGCTGAAATTGCGGACGCCGGGATCCGCCGGAATCGATTCGCGCTGCTCCGGGTTTTCCGCGGCCGGCTCGTCGACTGCCGGCGATTCCCGGTCCGGCATGGAAACAAAAGAAAGGGCCGTTTTGAGCTGTTCCTCAAAATCGGCCCCTTCCTGGGGATTGCAGGTCGTTTCCTTCGCGTTCCCGTACATTCGGCTGCTGAACGACATTTTCCCGAGCATCATCCGGGGATGATTCAGAAAGTACCGGTTGACCGGGACGCCGTCCTCCGTCTCTCCGATTTCCAGCCACTCCGGCTCTTCCGCGGAAAGGCGGTCGCGCTTTTGCAGGATCAGGAGATCCGTCGTGACTTCCGTGCCGGCGTTTTTCAGGAACGCGTCGTTCGGGAGCCGCACGGCTCCCAGCAGCTCGGCCCGCTGCGCAAGGTAGCGCCGCACCGAGGAATTCCGCTTGTCCATCGTCCCCTTGCTGGTGAGAAAGGCGATCAGGCCGCCCGGTCTCACTTTATCCAGCGTCTTGGCAAAGAAATAGTCATGGATGAGGAATTTATATTGATCGTATCGTTTGTCCGCAAGCTGATATTCTCCGAACGGGACGTTGCCGACGGCGAGGTCGAAAAAGTCGTCGGGGAACTCCGTCTTTTCAAAGCCGGAAACGGTGATATTCGCGCCCGGGTAGAGCCGCTTCGCGATCCGTCCCGTAACGCTGTCGAGCTCCACGCCGTACAGCCGGCTTTTTGCCATACTCTCCGGCACGAGGCCGAAAAAGTTGCCGGTTCCGCAGGCCGGCTCCAGAATATTGCCAGTGCGGAAGCCGAGCCGTTCCAGCATCCCGTAGATCGCCCGGATAACCAAAGGGGAAGTGTAGTGGGCGTTTAATACGGATGCCCGCGCGGCGGCGTACTCGCCGTCCGTGAGCAGATCCTTCAGCTCCGCGTATTCCTTTGCCCATTTTTCATTTCTCCCGTCGAACGCCTGCGGAATACCGCCCCAGCCGACATACCGGGAGAGAGTCTCCTGTTCTTCCGGCGTCGCGGGACGGCTTTCGGCCTCAATGGCTTTCAGGGTGCGGATGGCGGTGATGTTCGCGGTGTATTTTGCCTTTTGCCCGCCTTCGCCCAGGCGGTCGTCGGTGATATGGAAATTTGTGGCGGCCGGCTTTTCAGACTCGGATTTTTCACTGCTGTCCGGAACAGCTTTTTGCAGCCTCTCGTTTTGCTCGTCGGTAAGCGTTACGACCACATCATGAAAAGCGCCTCCGTCTCCGACGGTAAGAGTGCCGCCGCCGCGGGTAACCGGCTCGTTCCTTAGATCAAACGGGGCAGGCTGTTCTTTTTTCTGCCCAACTTCCTTCCGCTCTTCGGATGTCAGGTATTTTCCGGTTAAGACAAGGTCATGCAGCTGCCTGGCGGCGCTGGACCATGTGAGGCGGCGTTCCGGGTTGGCGGTATTCCAGCCGTGCGAAACGGCAAAGCCTTTGGCATCGTACCAGGCGGAGCCGTCAGAGCCGTCGGAGAATCGAAAAGAGCGCCCTCCCGTACCGTATTCGTGTTTCAGAAAATCGGCGCTCTCTTTATCGCTGTGCTGGTGCTGGAACCATTCGTATATGCGGTGCTTTCCGCCCTCGAAACCGCTTCCCTGCCGCAAGGCCCGGTTGATGTCTTCCTGGGGAATGGAAAAGGCGGAGGATTTTTCATCCCCCGCCTGCGCGGTCTGTTCGGTTTGTCCCTCTTCCGAAGGGAAAAGACTCAGTTGCTGCGGTTCCTGCCGTGGCTGCAAGACAGAAGGCAAAGCAGCGGGCTTGAAATCCGCCGCCTCTCGATTTGTCAGCTGTAAATCAGGTCGTTCCGGATGATCTCCTCGACCGACGCCCGGACGTTGTTCATTTCCCGCACCCAGCGCATCTGGTCGGACGCTTTCAACTGCTCGGTTATCCCGCGCTGCTGCTTCATCTGCTTCGTCAGCCGGTCCTCCATCTCTTCCGCCTCCCGGTCGATGTCCAGCAGATGCGCCCACAGCTTCCCCTCGAGCATCATGGCGGTATATATCCCGCCGTGATGCTCCTTGAGGTATTTCTGCCGCATCTTGCCGTACTTCCCGAGTTCCCCTTCCGGCTGCGGATCGATCTTGAGATCCGGGATCAGGTAATCCCCGCACTTCTTGTATTTCAGTTCCATGATTTACACTCTCCTCCGCGAAATCACGCTTTAAATCGCTAAACTTATTATATCCTTCCCTCTGTTGTTTTTCAAGTGCTGTCCTCTCAAGTTTTTTTACGGTACGTTCGATGCGGCGCAAGAGTGGTCCCGAGCAACCGGACAATACATTTCCAAAACATGAGAGAGTGGAGACAGTGTTAAAATTGACGATCCCACGCAGGTCGTCCTGCGTGATAAACGGTTCCGGATCAATCCCGCAGCGTGTCAAAAGGATGAACTGGGCGCTTGCCGCGAGAGTCTCACGAAACAGCAAACGGACGTTCTGATCGTCGAGGTCTTCCAGAAAACTCCCCTCCCGGGATTTTAATAAATCCGGCAGGGCATCTTCATATTGATTCTGGGCGCTGGACGCCGCGGCCGTTTGCAGCAATTCGGAAAGGTTCTTGGCTGAGACTAAAAAGTCATGCGTCATGCTTTCCAGGAGCGCGGCGTGGCGTTCCGGCTTCAACCGCCAGAGATAAGGGGCTTTCGCGTCCTTTCCGCCGGCTGTGTCCGCCACGTCGAAGACATATCTGAGCCGCAGCCCCTTCGGAATCTCGGCAACGAGCGCAATTCCGGACGAGCCTTGCTTGATCCAGCGGTTCATCCGGCGATTCCAGAGATCGTAGCTCGCGCAGGCGGTAGCGTCCGGGCGCTGGGCATAGATCAGCAGCTGATCCTGGAAGGGGTATTTATAAAAGCGCGCCGCGGTCCGCAGAAAGGACGCCCACGCTTTCGGCCCGAAAGTTACCCTGCGGGCCGTTTGGGCGGCAAGCTGCAGCGCATATTCCAATTTTTCCGACATTCGCCTGATTCCTCCGATTTCCTTTTACTCCTGTTTCTGGTCGGCAAAATAAACGCTTTCCGCGACGATCTCGATCGCCTTATGCTTTGCGCCCTGGCTGTCCTCGTAGGACCGCGTCTGCAGAGAGCCTCTGACGGTGATGAGTTGTCCTTTCTTAAAATATTTGCAGACGTGTTCCGCCGTTCCCCGCCAGCAGATTACGTCGAAGAAGTCCGTCACTCGCTCCTTGCCCTCCTGCTTGTAGTCCCGGTCCACGGCAATCGAGAACCGCGTGCAGGGAATGGGTTTCTCATTCTTGGTATGTTTCAGTTCCGGCGTCGCGACAAGGCGTCCGGTTTCCACAACGACATTTAGCATTTTTTATCCCCCTCGTGAAAAGCGGAACCGGTTCCGCTTTTAAAAAAATTGGCAGCCGGATAAAATCCGGCCGCCAGCGTACCTGCTATATCATTTTCAGCTATGTTCAATCATCTGTTGAGCGATCTGTTCCTTGCCAGCTCCTCAAAAGCTTTTTTATGCTTTGCCAGTACCCGCTTTGAAATATCCATCGCATCTTCATCCGGCACGGCGGCTTCTTTTTGCATTTGCCCAAACTCCAGCACAACATAGCGCGGGGCGTTGTTTTTCAGGATTACGGCAGCGCCCTTTTCGTCGACCAGCCGGGCTACTTTGGAAAAGTTCCGGTTTGCCTCCGTAATGGAAACAAGGCTGTTTGTGTCTATCTTCATTTCAGGCCGCCCCCTATATGATACAGTATACACAGGAAATAGGATAAATACAACCTATTTATAAAATTCACCCAGTCGTTATCAGATCAATCCTATTTACTGGAGCAGGTGCATTTCATATACAGTCGTTGAGTTGCTCACAGTGCTGGAGCCTCTGCGATAAACATAGTCGTGCTCTGAACAGCGGTCCCCATCCGAATTAATATAGTTGTAGATAATCCGCTCTCCATGCGCCAGAGAGGGATCTGAACTCGAAAAATAGGAATGTTCGTTGTGGTGGCTGTCCCCTACATAATAGGAGCGCAACTCTTCGTACTGGTACACGGTATGAGATGTCGTCGACGTATGGCTTTCTATGACATAGTCCTGAGCCGTCGCAGCGCCGGCGCCTTCGCGGCTGTTTGCGCAGACGCTGATGGCGACGTCGCCCGCATACGGATAAGATAGCGACGCAGATTCAGATGTTACCGTCAGGGTTTTATCCCCGACACGCACCGTGTATGACAGGATTGCGGAAAGGGAGTCCGGACACGACCAGGATATCGTCATCCATCCACTTGAACTCATGGTCGCTTTCAGGTTTTTTACAGGTCCAGGAGCAGAGCTTACCGTAACGTTGCACGTCGCTGTATGCCGCAGGTCTTTCGTCGTCGCGGAGATCACCGCCGATCCGTCGCCGACCGCCGTTATCTTTCCGGCCTGATCGACCGTGCAGACACTGCCGTCCGACGACGCCCAGAGGACGTCCGGCTTTGCGCCGGAAGGATAAACTGTCGCCGTCAGCTGCTCCGTGTCTCCTTTTTTCATCGTCAAGCTTGTTTTGTCCAGCGTCAAACCGGAGGCGGGGGTTTTGACCGTAACGACGCAGTCCGCGAAAAATCCGCCTTCCTGCGTCATGACGGTGACCTTTGCCATGCCGGCTTCCACGGCGGTGACCTTTCCGGAGCTGTCAACCGTACAGATTTTACTGTCCGACGAAGCCCATTGGACGTCCCGGTTCGTGGCGTCGCCGGGCACCACGTCCGCGTGCAGGTTTGCGGTCGCCCCCGGGATCATGGTCATCGACGACTTGTCGAGGACAACGCCCGTCACCGGGTTCACGACCGTTACCCGGCAGGCAGCCATTTTCCCTTCGGAGGAGAGCGCGACGACGGACGCTGTCCCTCTGTCTACTCCGGTGACGGCGCCCGTTTGGGTGACCGTGCAGACCTTGCTGTCCGTGCTGGTCCAGGACACATGATTGTCCGCATCCTCCGGCGTTACGGACGCGGACAGCACTTCCGTGTCCCCTCTGTCCAGCGTCATATCGGTTTCGGACAGGCTGATCTGCGTCACCGGCTGGCCTGGATCCGGCTGCCCCGCATTTCCTCTTTCCGGTCCCTGCGGGGAATAGGCGGAGGAGGCGTTTACCTGGATCACCATCGGCGGGAGGGAAGACCAGCCGAACGAAAGCGGGACCGTGAGCGTATAGGTTGCTTCGCCCGTAAGCTCGTCATCCGTCCCCGTCGGCGCGAGCGGCGGGTTCCGGACGGTTACAGAAAGGTTGGAGATCCGGAATACCGTTTTCCCATCCGCCGTCTTCACGCCGTTTGCCGTTCCCAGCTTCGCGTCCACCTTCGCCATGATGTCGCTCGAAGTCACTTCCGGCTTCCAGCCGGCGTCCACAAATTTGTATCCGCCGGCATATCCTTCGCGGACGCCGGAATACACGTTTTTGCTGTTGTCCGCGCACACCTGCGTGATCGCGGCCTGAACCGCGTCCCGGGTATTCCCGGCGATGCCGTTCAGGCGGGAATGTTCGAATAAAGAGGCCGAAAAGGTCATCAGGACAAGACAAAGCACCGGCGCGAGGATGATCATGTTCCCCTTCCGGTCTTTCAGGTTCAGCGGTTTCATTTCCAGTACACCTCGCTTTGGCCCGTCGCGCGGCCCTGAATCGTAATCGGGAACGATCCGAAGCCGCCCCACAGGCCGATATTTTCCGTCATGGTACAGGTGACGGTGATTTCCCCGTTCAGCTGTACCTTCCCCGATGTGTTCCAGGCGATGTTCGGAGATATCTTCATTTCCGCGTTCAGCTTTTCTTCCTTGGCGACCGTTTCGTCGCCGACGCGCCCGGAGATTTCCGCCACCCGGCAGAGCTCGCCGGCGTAGGTATCAAGTTGCTGTTTGTGCAAAAACACCGGATAAAGCTTCGTGGAAAAGGCGACGACGGTCATGGCGACCATCAGGACGACGCTCACGGTCACCAGCATCTCGCCCCGTTTGGAGCGCAGCAGTTTCATTTCGCATCACCCCCATGTGCCGCGCGCCGCGCCAACCACCTGGACGACGATCACATAGGCGTAGGCGGCCACGAAACAGGCAAGCATCAGATAAGAGTATTTCTTCATCTGATCCGGCCGTTTCAGTTCCTGTTTTTCCAGCGCCTGCTTTTCCAGATTCTGAAAATCGTGGGCGAGCATCGTGAAATAAAGCATCCCGTCCCCGCCGCGCAATACGACGAGCAGTCCGCGCACGACCTGGCTCAGCATGGCGCTGCCGACGCGGCCCGCAAGGCGGTTCAGCGCCTGCTCCTGCGACCCGGATTTCATTTCCGCGACCGTGATCTTCAGCTCGTCCTGGAACAGCGGCCCTGCGCTCGGCAGATAACCTTCCAGGATCAAAAGGACGTCGCGGCTTGCCTCCAGTTCCTGGGAGACCGTCTCCACAAACCGGGGCAGCTCGGCGTCGATCCGGTTCCTTTTTTCATCGACGATGTTCTGCGCCTCGCGCGTCCCGTCGAAAAAGCCTTTCAGCGCCCAGAGGACAAAAACGACGATCCCTATGGGAATTGTAAATGCGCAGAGGACCGCGGGAAGGAGGCGGAGCAGCGACCGGACGATGATCCCGGCATAGTAGGCTTCCGGTGTCGTCTCGATGCCCGCGTATTTCAGCGTGGCCGTCATGGTCCTGCGCCGGTACTCGTTCAGGCGGATGTGTTTCGCCAGCGCGGAAGCAAGCCTGGCCTGCAGCGCGTCGATTCCCCTCGCTTTCTTTTTCTGCGTCAGTTTGAGTACCGCCCGGGTGTTGGCGAGAGACGGCAGGTGCAGCAGCTCGCTGAGGAGCAGGTAAACGCCGACCGCAAGAAAGAGAAAGATGAAAAATATCAGTGCTTTCATAAACTACCTCCGGTACTCTGCCGGCCGCGTTTTCGTAATGCAGGCGCAGAGCGAGAAAAACACGGCGAAAAATGTGAACGCAATCAGGATCTGCCCGCCCGTCCGGCGCGTGATGGTATCGTACCACTGCGGCGACATCAGCCGGATCATCGGGAAGTTGAGGACCACCATGACGGCCAGGGAAATGAACTCCTTGACCGGCTCGTACATCAGGTTCTCCAGCTTTCCGGTCACTTCGCGGACCGTCGACAGCCGCGAGACAATCGGCTGCAGCGTGCTTTTCAGCGTCCTGTTCTGCCGGCAGAGGATCACCTGGTCCACCCAGTCGTGAAACACCGTGTTGTCCAGGCTGTCCCGCATTTCCTCCAGCAGCTTCGTGACGTCGCTGGAGATCAGGTCGGCCTGCACCAGGAACTTTTCAAAGATTTCCCGGATCGGGTAGTGGATGCTTCCGACGTTCTCGCGGACCGCCGAAATGATGTTGTCGTTTCGGAGATACGACGTCGTGATCATGCCGAGAGCCGTCTCCAGCTCCCCGTTCAGCTGCTTTTGAAACGACGCCGCGTTGAGTAAAACGGAAAGCCAGGGCAAAAGCGCCAGCCCCACGGCCAGCACGGGCATCAGGAAATAGTTTTCAAACAGCGCGGAAACCAGAACCCCCGCCGTAAAAAGGAGCACCGACGCCGTGGTATACCACCTCAGGCGGTCGGTGCGGTGCGTCAGCTCCAGCTCGTTCCTGGCGTCCGAGAAGATCTTGCGGATTCCGCCGATTTTCTTCTCCCTAACGCTCTTTTTGATCTGCTGTTTCAGCGTGGCTTTCCGGTTGGGACGCAGCGTCCGCGCCATGCCCGCGAGGCTGTCCAGGAAGTCGGCGGGAGCGATGCGGAGAAGCGAAAGGATCGCCGCGGCGACCAGGAGAAACGAAAAGAGATAAAGGGCGGTCATGCGGAGATCCCTTCCTTTCCTTCTTCCGTTAAGAAAGAACGGAGCACGTTTTCCGGGATGTCGTTTTCCCGGAGTTTCTGCCGCAGCGTTTCGGAGATGTTGTGAACCTTTTCAAAGCGGCCGTGGACGACGGTTTTCCCGCCCGCCTTCTCGTTGTATTCGGTCCTCCACAGCCAGAGAGGGACGACACGGATGCGGCCGCCTTCGTACACGGATTCGCAGATCTGCGCGATGCGGCGTTTCCCGTCCTCGTTTTTCCGGGCAAAGACAAGGATCGGGAACGCGCGCGCCATAAGGAAATACAGCGTTTTCTCACTGAAATTACTGGCCAGCGACGCCAGAGGCACGAGCCGGTTCGGAATGTCCTCCGCCGAGCTTGCGTGCGTCGTCGTGATCGTCGGATGGCCGGATTCGGACGCCCCCATCGTCGCAAACGCCTCGCCGCCCTTGATCTCGGAGAGGCAGAAGTACGCGGGGTTCATGGTCATGGAAAACTCCACGAGCCGCTGCGCGGTGATCGCCAGCTCCGGCTTTTCCGATTCCCGCGTGCACAGGTGCAAGACCTTATTCAGCGGTCTGCCTCGCCCGTCCCGCTTGATCAGGTCGAATTCACGGTCCTCATACTCGATCGTGATGAGCTTCTTGTCGTCCGGGACGGCTCTGGCCATAATGTCGCTCATCAGGGTTGTCTTCCCAGAGTTCGTTTTTCCGGCGATCACCATCGACGCCCCGTATTGGTAGGCGGCAACCAGGAACCCCATCATTTCAGGCGTCAGCGTCCCGTTCCGGATCAGATCCTCACAGGACAGATGATTCGGGTTGACGAATCGGATGCTGACGGAGACGCCGACGTCGTCGTCCAGCGTCCCGCCCCCGCCGTCCACGGTAATGCGGATGTTTTTGCCCAGATGGCCGATTGCGAGCGGCTTCGTGTTGTCGAGCGAAATGCCCGACTGGTGCAGAAGGCGGATGATCACGTTCCTCGCGTGCTCGGGGGAAAAGAAATGTTCCTCCGACTGCTTCTCCGTCCCGTTGGAATAACTGATCCACACGTTGTCCCACGCGCAGATCTCAATTCCTTCGACGTCCCTGATCTCAAAATTGAGGTAAGGCGTCAGGAACGAGTATTCCGCCATTTCACGGTAAAGCCGGTTCACCGTCTGCTCCCGGGGCATACCGTCCACGCTGAGGCGCTGTTCGGACAGATACTGCCGGATGTACGCCTTCGTCTGCTGCGGATTTTTGGCTCCGCCCTCGACCATGAGCTCCTTATAGTTTTCAGATAGGTATGCCTGCACCTGATCCAGCAGCTTGGAAAATTCCATGCTGCCGCTCTGGCTCATGTACAGGCCGGATATGTCATTCATTCCACAATCTCCTTCTCGATGATCTTCCGGATCACAGTCTCATACAGCTTCCCTTCCTTCCCCGCCATCGGTTCCAGGAGGCGGTATTCGTCGTACTGCCGCTGCAGGGCGGAAAGATGCGGAAGCGTATAAGCTTTTCCTCCGAATGTTTCTTCATACGTGCGCACGTCCTGAAAGGGCAGGACGTTATTGATGACGCTGATATGATCTTCCCAGCGGAACCGGGATTCCGCCAGAAACGGGCGCTGGGATTTTACAAAGACGACGCTCTTAATGTCGGCGTTGACCACCCGGAGGACCAGCCCCGCCTGCTCGAGCGCAACGGCCGTGAGGATGCTGGAGAGCAGGTGATGGGGGCAGTCGATCACGGCGTAATCCGCGGAATCCCTCAGGATGTCGAGAAACTCCTTTGCGCGCTGCTCCGAATACTCCGGCCATGTCTTCTCGTTTTCGCCGTACATATAGCCCATCAGGCTCAGCGAAGTCCCCACCGGAACGCAATGCCGGAACAGATCGGTCTGCGAGATGGACGGCAGGGACAACAGGTGCCCGAGGGACTTTCCGGCGTCGGTTTGCGGGAGAAGAAGGGGGACGGACGGCGTTTCGCTGTCGCCCAGAACGAGCATCACGCTTTTCCTCCGGCTTGCCAGCTCCCGGGCGATCTTCACGGCGGTCAGCGTCGTCCCGCTTCCGGGGCTTCCCCACAGCGCGACGATCTGTTTACCTGCCATTCGTCGGGGCACCCCCCGTCCCGGCTGTACTGTTCGGCGTTCCGGTTGTGCCGTCCTGCGCGGAATCCGCCCCGGCGTCTTTTGTGTCGAAATAGCTTTGCTGGGCCTGCAGGTACTGATCCGCATTTTCCTCGGTCCCGCGGTACACGAGCGTCGCGTAAAGGGAACCGTTCGCGGCGTAATCGACCAGCTTCGCGGCCTGCTCCGGGTTGACAAGCAGCGTGAGCGTGGCCGGGATGCTCTGCTTCTGCGCCGCCGAATCGTCCTTTTCATCTTTTTTGACCTGGTCGGTGTCGACGCCCTGCGCGTTGGTGGCAGCCAGCAGCTTGACATACTTGAGCTCCGCCGGGGCAAGGGTCTGCTTCCCTTGTCCGTAGTTGCTCACGATCATGGAAACGACATCGCCCGGCTGCAGCTTTCCGGAAAGGCCGGCGGCAAAGGATTTGATCTCGATGGAGATCGCCTGCTTCGTCCCGTCCAGGCTGGACAGATACGGGCTTTGGGACTTGTCCGATACTTTTGTGCTGAGGATGTAGTCCCCCGGCTGCAGCTCGGCGGTCGTGTATTTGCCGACGACGTTTTCCGGGGCTTTCAGGACGTTGGCCGGCAAGCCGAAGCTGCCGACGCTGACCGTCTGGACCATATCTTTCGTGACGGCGGTTCCCTCCGGGACGCTTTTCACCACGCGTACGATCTGCGTCTGCCGATTGGACGCTTTGCTGAGAGCGGGCGCGATACCAAAGCAGAGGCCCGCGGCCAAAAGGATCGCGAGCAGCGCAAGGAACGTCCGGTTCCGAAATAATTTCATGAATCAATCACCTCATTTTTAGGAAATAAGCAAGGAAACAACCGATCCCCAACCAGGGGGCCATCGCGTATGTTTTTTGCCGCTTTTTGTGAAGCATGAATCGGAACAGAAGAAAAAAAAGAAACGCGATGAGGCTGAATGCGGTCCCCGCGAAGATTCCGGCCGGGCCGAGGACGGCTCCGCAGGCGGCGATCAGCTTGATATCCCCGCCGCCGACGCTGCCGGGAATCAGCGTGCCGAGAATCCACAGCGGGGCAGACAGGAACACCGCCCCGAGCAGGGACATCTTCAGATCGGGCCGGATCAGGCTGACAAGGAAGATCGACGCGATCAGCACGTTCGGGATTTCCCGGGTTTTCCGATCGACATACCCCGCCGCGATGAGCATCTGGGCAAAAAGAAAGCCCTGGAAACGTTCCGCCGGCGTACCCGGCGAAAAATACAGGACCGCAAAAGCCAGAAACGAGAAATAAACGGTGCGGGGATATTTCGGGGGATGGATCAGCCGATCCAGGCCGCGGTCGCAAAAATAGCCGGTCAGCAGGGCCGGAATCAACAGGAACCTCGTCATCGGTCAGCTGAACATGTTCGTGATATTATCGGTTACCTGCGGGAGAATGTCCACGTTGAACAGGTTTTTCAGGGCCGCCAGCACGAGCACGCCGAGGACGACGCCGATCACCAGGTCGAGCGCGATGTCCATCGCCGTGGCCGCGCCGTCCGTGTTGCAAACCACCGCGCAAAGCCGTCTGTTTGCGGATGCGGCCGGTTTCAGGAAGCGGACGAAGGAATCTTTGATTTTCTCCATCGTGGACTTTACGGATGCTTTGCTTTTTTCATTCTTGACAGACATTTTACTACCTCCATTAAATTCATGTTTGTTGGCTTGCGTTTAT
>DAINSB010000027.1:16050-20331 GCA_036741535.1 Caproicibacter sp.
GAATCGGAGCCGAGGAAAAGGGTGCGGCCGATTGCCGAGGCCGGATATGGTCTGCGCAGATCGTCTACCAGGACGGAAATCAACAGGGAGTCCTTATAAACCTCCATCCGATAGACCTGGCCGATCTTGATGATGCCGTCGCAGAGAACCGCGCAGGATTCCCCCGGCACGGTCGGCAGGCGGACAAGCATTTGAACGGCTTCCCGGTAGGATTGAGGATCTGCGTAATACGCGTCCGTTTCTTGATTGAATTCGGACGTGCGTCCGGGTACATTTTCGGGCGCGCCGGGGACGTCCGGCAGGGCGGGATTCGGCCCGGCTTTCGGTTCGTCCAGCACGTCCGTTTCTTGATTGAATCCGGACGTGCTTCCGGGCACATTTTCGGACGCGCCGCGTACGTCTTTATCGACGGGAGCGCGCTCTGCTTTTAAGCCGCTAAGCATGTCCACTTTTTCACCGAGTCCGGACGCGCGTCCGGACTGGCTGCGTTCATCAACCCGAGAGGAAAAAGTCATTTTATAGGCTCTTTCGATGCTCAGCTTCCCGGCTTTGATCTGCCGCAGCTTTCTCGCCGGAAGCATTTCCACGATCCGCTGGTATTTGCGGATCTGGTGTGAGGATAGCCCGAGGAGCTCTGAAATCTCCTGCTGCATGCTTCCGGTGAGTTCTCCGCTGCCTTTTTTCTTCAGCCGGCGGGCGTAATCCATGTAAAACTGCAGCTTCTGTGCCGCGGTATACTGCCGGACATGCAGGTTTGCGGCGTTGAGCATCAGCTGGGCGTCGTTATCCGAGAGATTTTCCTTCACGACGGCGGGAACGGTGTCCCAGTTTAAGTACTTCGTGATCGCCTGAAACCGCTTTTCACCGGCGATGATCCGGTATTCTTTGTCCGATATCCTGCGCAGCGTCAGGGGATTGATCAGGCCGTGTACCTGGATGCTCAGGGCAAGGGCGTGAACGGACTGTTCCGTGTCCTGCGCCGCGTATTTGTTATCCGGGGAGGGGAAGACATACTCCACGGGGATTTCCCTCATCCGGATTCCATCTTGGGCAACCGCGTCATGCGGCTCTGCCGTGGAAACAATGGGTTTTGGCGCCGGCTGCGGAACCGGTTCCTCTTTTTCAGGCTGTGTCCGCCTGGCCGGTTCTGCCGGCCGGTTTTGCTTTGCGGGCGGTTCCCAGCTGACGGCCTCCCGCGAATCGGGAACCGTCCCGGTCCTGCACACGGCGGCGAGTATTTTCTCTACCGCCTGATTCGGCGTCCGTTTTTCAATCTGCGTGAAAGATTCATACGCTTTTTGATAGAGCCGCCCCGCGGACTCCGCGTCTTTCTCGAAACCGATGCCGAGGAAGCGCATCTTCGCAAGCTCATAGCAGGCAAACGGGCTTCCCTGTTTCATTGCCTGAGACAGCCAGATATTCGCCTGCAGCGTGCTTTTCCGGATCAGGGTGCCCGTCAGGTACATCATGCCGAGCGCATACTGCGCGCACCGGTTTCCCTTGTGGGCTTCATCAAAACAAAAAGGGAAAGGCTCCTGTCCGTCCGGAATACCGGCGGGCGGCGTCTCTCCTTTCGCGAGCGCTTCCAATTCATACCATGCGCGGACGTGCTCGGTTTCCGAGTAATTCTTCCACGTGTCCGGCTCATCTTCAAACGGCTTTACTGCCGGGAGATCCGACTCCTTTCGCTTTGCTTTTGATTTCCCGATTCCGAACAAAAGAACACCTCCGTATCTGCTTTTGTGCCAGGGTAAATATTTTCCTCTTTAGTATTTTGGATGGGCCGAATCTTTGCCAGTTGTCCAGGATGCTCCGCCGATCCAGGACAAGGCGGACCGCGGTTCCATCCTGCCCGCAAAAAACAGTGATGAGGCGGGAACCGTCCGGATCGCAGTAATCCGTCATCCGGTCGCCGCATTCCGCGAGCCGCATGAGTTCCCGGCTGGTCACCGTGACGGTGACTTCATGTCGTTTCCGCATCTTTACCGCCTCTCAGATCTTCAAACCTGCCGCACGCAAGCCCCCACGGCGGGCACCTGATCTTCCCGTTCGTCTTGCCGCACTTTTCCTGTCTCCAGTTTAGGCACTCACGGCACACTCGGCCTTTGGAGCAGCCATAACACCGGTGCATCTCATCATTTGCGTACAATGATTTCCCTCCTTTGATTCCAGTTCATTTTTGTATTTGGCGAGCACGGCATTCTCAAGCTCCGCGCTGGTTTCCGGCGTCCGCGGGGCTACGATGTACTGCCGGTTGATATTCTGCGGATATATGATGCACAGGCGCTTTTTCGCCTGTATGACCTTGATATCGTCGATGGTGATGACGGAATCCAGCGTAATACTTGCGATTGCCTTCAGGCGGGGCTGCTGGATCATCCTCAGTTGTACCTCTGTAACTTTCATCTCATGACCTCCAGTTGGATTATTTGGACACCTGTTCCTGCGTCCGGATCATATGGTCGCAAGGGCGAGTCTTTCTTCCCCGAGATAATTGATGAAAGAGTTTTTCCAGTAGGCGCTGATGTTCCGGATTCCCTGCACTTTCGTCCCTCTCATGTGGGCGAGAAAACCGACGATATCCTCCTCATCTACATCGTCGAGCCATTTTTTGATTGCATATCTGCTTTGGTCCATCCCATGCAGCTTTGTAAACGGGGTTGACAGCATCTCCACCATGTAATTCAGCAGCGTTTCCGCGGCCGGAGCGTCCTGCGGATGTGTCTCCGCAATCCAGTCAAAGTCAATATGCCTTAAGAGCTCTCGGCGGATTTCATCCGTCCGTCCGTCTGTCAAAGCGGCGGCCCTGCTCCCGGACTGACAGACTGACGGAATATGGTAGCTCTTAGTCTTATAATTCAGAGTTTTATCCGTCAAAGTCTTATTCATATCCCCCCCGTCCGGCATAGGGTGCGCTTCGCATGGGGTGCCGCCGGCATAGGGTGCGAAACGGGGGGAATGGGAATTGCCATCCCCCCCGTTTCGGAGGGGGTGGGGATTTCCATTTTTCCGTTTTCCGGTTCCGGCAGAATGAGCAGGTTCCTTCTCACGTTTTGATATGTCTTTCCCACTCCCCCCTTTTTGGGGGGGATGCGGATTGCGGTTTTCACTTGGCGTTTTTTGCTTGGTAACCTCGCCGCGCTTGTTGAGCGTAATCAGGGATGGAAGGTGATCGTCCGCTGTGTCCAGCAGGTCGTACTCGTATTGGAACCAGTCGTTTTTTCCCGTCGGCGTGCGGTAAATCTTCAAATACCCGCAGTCTTTCAACTCGCACCATGCTGAGTCGAACGCTTTTTCTTTTTCCTTGCACTTGCTGCGAAGCAGCGATTTACTCAGAGTAAGGCCGGGCATAGTGATGTAGCTCTGGATCAGCGCGTACAGCCCCTTCGCTTTCAGTGACAGTTTGGGATCTTTTAATGCGTCGTTGGAAACCGCCGCGAAATTGACCTTCCGCCGAAAGCTGCCGTTTATGTGTTCTTGCATTTTCCTTATCCCCTTTTTCTTATGATTTTTCGATGCGTTTACGGGCTTGTAACCGTCCGGCCTCTCGGTCGGGCCAAATGGGCGGGGCGCCGGCCCCGCTGCTTGGCGATGAAAAAAGCGGCTGAAATCAGTCAGCCGCCTGCGCTCTGGTTTTTATCGCCGCATGATACCTGGATAAAACGACATCCTCGATTTGTCTTCTCACCTCCATTGTGGTCGGGACGACGACATACTCCGGGCGGTCCACATGTATCGGATAGGGATTTTCCGCGAATACAACGCATAGCCGGTGTCGCCCCTGGCAAACCCTGATTTCGTTGATGATAAAGGCATCGTCCAGGACGACGCTGGCGACCGCGCGCGTGCGCGGATCTCTCCGCAGGGCGGTGTCTCCTTTCTTTGGAAAACGGATTCCTTTCACCGTGATCTTCATTTTTTCCGGTCCCCTCCGTCGAGATGTTTGAGGATCAAGTCCTCCGCCTGTGCCCTGGAAACCCATTCGCCGGCGCGGATCATTTCGCGGACCTTGGCGTCAACCTGAGAATAAGTGAGCGTGACGTTGGATCTTTCCCAGTTGATCTCCAAACGCGCCGGTTTTGCGGTACAGTCGCCTGTGGAACCCTTTTCAAAAGCTACGGTCCCGCCGCTGTAACCGTAATCGGGCTTCAGCTCCGATATGGCTTCCTGCGTCGTGGGGACTTGAAAAAGGTAAAACAAAAACAGCTCCGCCTGTTTCCCCAGGTAGTGCTGTTTGATCGCGGTCTTGATCTGATCGTCGGATAGAGGAGAATCTGCATT
>DAINSB010000028.1:0-19766 GCA_036741535.1 Caproicibacter sp.
GATCGGCCAGGGCGCGAAGCCCGGCATCGGCGGGCACCTGCCCGGCGCGAAGATCGTGGGCGACGTTTCGCGCACGCGCATGATCCCGGAGGGCAGTGACGCCATCTCGCCCGCCCCGCACCACGACATCTACTCCATCGAGGACCTGCGGCAGCTTGTTTTTTCGCTCAAGGAGGCGACGGAGTACAAAAAGCCGGTGATCGTGAAGATCGCGGCGGTGCACAACGTGGCGGCCATCGCGAGCGGCATCGCCCGCAGCGGCGCGGACATCATCGCCATCGACGGCTTCCGCGGCGGCACCGGCGCGGCGCCCACGCGCATCCGCGACAACGTCGGCATCCCGATCGAGCTGGCGCTGGCGGCCGTGGACGAACGCCTGCGCCAGGAAAAAATACGCAACAACGTCTCGCTCGTCGTCGGCGGCAGCATCCGCAACTCGGCGGACGTCGTCAAGGCCATCGCGCTCGGCGCGGACGCGGTCTACATCGCGACGGCGGCGCTGCTGGCGCTCGGCTGCCACCTGTGCCGCACCTGCCAGACCGGCAAGTGCAACTGGGGCATCGCGACGCAGCGGCCCGACCTCGTGAAGCGCCTGAACCCGGACATCGGCTCGAAGCGCCTAGTGAACCTCGTCTCCGCGTGGAAGCACGAGATCATGGAGATGATGGGCGGCATGGGCATCAACTCCATCGAGGCCCTGCGCGGCAACCGTCTGATGCTGCGCGGCGTGGGCCTCAACGAAAAAGAGCTTGAGATCCTCGGGATCAAGCATGCGGGGGAATGAGCGATGAAACGGATCTATGTGAACGAAAAATGGTGCCTCGGGTGCCACCTGTGCGAATACAACTGCGCCTTTGCGAACTCCGGCGAAACCGACATGGTGAGGGCCCTGCAGAACGTGAAGATCCACCCGCGCATCCGCGTCGAGGGGGACAATCAGATCAGCTTTGCGGTCCAGTGCCGCCACTGCGACGACCCGCTCTGCGTCAAGAGCTGCATCTCCGGCGCCATGAGCGTGCGCGACGGCGTGGTGCACTGCGACACGGACAAATGCGTCGGGTGCCTGACGTGCGTGCTGGTCTGCCCCTACGGCGCGGTGATGCCCGCGCCGGACGGCGGCGTGATCCAGAAATGCGAGCTGTGCACGAACAACCGCTTCGGGGAGCCGGCCTGCGTGAAGGGCTGCCCGAACCATGCGATCGTGTTTGAAGAGAGGGGAGTTCAATGAATTACGTCATCATCGGAAACTCCGCCGCCGCGGTCGGCTGCATCGAGGGCATCCGCTCGGTCGACAAAGAGGGCGGCATCACCGTGATTTCCGACGAGCCGTACCACGTGTATTCCCGCCCGCTGATCTCTTACCTTCTCTACGGCAAAACGGACGAGGAGCGCATGAAATACCGTCCGGACGATTTCTATGAGAAAAACCATGTGAAAACGATTCTCGGCGTGCGGGCGGAAAAGATCGATTCCGGCCGTAAAGCCGTTGTGCTTGCGGGCGGCGATTCGATCCCGTTCGACAAACTGCTGATCGCGACCGGCTCCCGGCCGTTCGTGCCGCCGATGGCCGGCCTCGACAAGGTGGAAAAGAAATTCAGCTTCATGAGGCTCGACGACGCAAAGGCGCTGGGAAAGGCCATCACGAAGGAGTCCCGCGTGCTGATCATCGGCGCGGGGCTAATCGGCCTGAAATGCGCCGAAGGCATCCGCGACCGGGTCGGCTCCCTCGAGGTCGTGGACCTCGCGGACCGCATCCTGCCCAGCATCCTCGACGAAGCGGGCTCCGCGATGGTGCGAAAATACCTCGAGTCGCACGGCATCCGGTTCTATCTCGGCGACAGCGTGGCGCAGTTCGGGCCGGGCAGCGCACAGCTGAAGAGCGGGAAGCGGCTGACGTTCGACGTGCTGGTCGTGGCCGTCGGCGTGCGGCCGAACACGCAGCTGGCGGCGGACATCGGCTGCAAAGTCGGGCGCGGCATCGCGATCGACGAACGCTCCGCGACCAGCCTGCCGGATATTTACGCGGCGGGCGACTGCTGCGAATGCTTCGACATCGCGGGGGGCTGCGAGCGCATCCTCGCCATCCTGCCGAACGCCTATCTGCAGGGAGAGACCGCGGGGGTCAACATGGCGGGCGGCAGCAAATGCTTCGACAACGCCATCCCGATGAACGCCATCGGATTTTTCGGTCTGCACGTCATCACGGCCGGCTCGTACGACGGGGACGCGTGGGTACAGTCTTCGGAGCAAACATATAAAAAGCTCGTGACGAAGGACAACCGGCTCAAGGGCTTCATCCTCATCGGCGACGTGGCGCGCGCGGGCATCTACACGTCGCTGATCCGCGAGAAGACGCCGCTCGACACCATCGACTACGAGCTGATCCGGGAGAAGCCGCAGCTGATGGCCTTTGCCCGGGAGGACCGCGCGGTCAGGCTTGGAGGTGCAAAGAGATGACGCAGATCGATGCGAACGGAAAATATTTCAAGACGCTCAACGAAGAGATCCGCTCTTCGGCGGACGCGGACCTCGAAATCGACAACCTGATGGGCCAGCGTTACATCGGCGCGGGCCTCGGCGGGAAAAATCTCTTCCTCCGCGGCATGCCGGGCAACGACCTCGGCTGCTACCTCGACGGCGGGACCATCCGCGTCGCCGGCAACGCGCAGGACCAGACGGGCGACACCATGAACGCCGGGGCCATCCTCGTGGAAGGCTCCAGCGGCGACTCGACCGGCTACGCCATGCGCGGGGGCAAGATCTTCGTACTCGGAAACGCCGGGTACCGCGTGGGCATCCACATGAAAGCCTACAAAGAACAGCAGCCGGTCATCGTCGTCGGGGGCGAGACCGGCAGCTTCCTCGGCGAATACCAGGCCGGCGGCACCATCATCGTGTTGGGGCTGCGCTCCGGCGGCAAAGCGCCGGTCGGCAACCTCTGCTGCGCGGGGATGCACGGCGGACGCATGTTCCTGCGCTGCCGCGAGCTGCCGCCCGACCTGCCCGCCCAGGTGAACACCGCGCCCGCCACACCCGCGGACCTGCGGTCCATCGACGGGTACCTGGACGATTTCTGCAAAACCTTCAAGATCGAAAAACAGCCGGTCCTGGCCGAACCGTTTTTCCTCATCACGCCGAACACGAAAAATCCTTACAAGTCCCTCTATACGTTCAACTAGCGGCGTGCCGCCGCCGGCAAGCCCCGCCGTTAAATTTCAATAAAGTGACAATAATGAGCGTACCCCGTGCGAAGGGCACGCTCTTTTTCAGCTTGTACCGCAGTCGCGGCCGCCGTAGGCGAGCAAGGTGCTATAAAGCATTTTACGCCGTGAGCGTACCCGGGTGACGAATAAAGCCGAAAATTTTATGAAACCTAAAGCCATGCACACGTAGGCATAAGACGCTTCGCGACCAAAAATTTCGGCTCCACCTTGCACGCAAATTACAATGGTATTATAATATGATTAAATCAAGCTATATATTTAACAGGCTTTTTCTTCTTTCCCGCCTGTCCATCGAGTGAAGAAACACGTCTGTCTTCTGAAAGGGAAGTGATTGCCATGCTGAAAAATTCCTCTTTCCTTGACATGCTGGTCTGGAACCTCCTCATTGTCGCCGTTTGGCATCTGATTTTCTTTCTCGCCTGCCAGAAACTTCCCGACTCGACCTTCGACGCCGCAAAGGGATGTTACAGCCCGCACCCGTGGGAACGCAACGGCCGCTGGTACCGCGACAATCTGAAGATACAGCTTTGGAAAGACCGCCTGCCCCAGCATATCGGAAAGACAGGATTTTCAAAACGGCACCTGAGCAACGATTCGCTCGACTATATCGACCGGTTCATCCTGGAAACCTGCCGCGGGGAATGGATCCACAAGAAAAACTGCCTGTGCTCCCTCATCATGCTGCTGATCGACCCGTTGCTTGTCGGCGTCATGTTTTCCGTTTTCGTGCTGATCGGCAACCTGCCGTTCGCGGCGGTGCAGCGTTACAACCGCTTCCGCCTGCTGGTTCTGCGGAAAAAGAGGATCCGCGACAGCCGCGCGGGCGCGCTGGAGCAGAACGTCGTAACGGCATGACCGGCTCGCGCTTTGCGCCGTCTCACGCACGCAGGCACCTTTGCGGGTCGCTGATCACAGGCATCGTCTTTGCGCTGGTTTCCGCGTTTCTGCTGCCCTCCGCCGGAGGGCAGGGCGCGGAAACCGGCTTTTCTTTTGCGCTCGACCGCGCCGACGCGGCCGCCGGGGACACGGTGAGGCTGAACGTCTCCGCGCAGGACAGCGTCCGGAACGCCGCGGCGTTCCGCCTGCGCGTCTCCTACGACGAAGCCGCCCTGCGTTTTCTGGGCACTGAAACCACCGGCCCGACGAACGGGACCCTCCGGACCAACAGCGCCTCCGACCCGATCTACAGCGTATACGTCTGCAAGGTCGACGGCGGCAGCGCACCGGAACTCTCCGGAAAAATCGCGACGTTCGTATTCCAGGTAAAGGATGCGGCGGCCGGCAGCACGCAGATCGGCGTGCAGGCCGACGAGGTCTGCGATTTCGACGGCGGCGCCCTCGATGCCGACTGCAGCGAAAGCGTCCGCCTGGACGTGACGGCTCCCTCGGACGAAGCCCTGCTCACGGGGCTGGTTCCTTCGCAGGGCACGCTGCAGCCCGCTTTTTCGCCGGACCGGACCGATTACCGGCTCGCGGTCGGGGCGGAGGTCAGCTCCGTCACCTTCCAGGCCGACGCCACGTCCGGCGGGACCGTCAAGGTCAGCCGGAAGAGCCTCGGCACCGCCGGTTCGGATACGCAGATCGTCGTGACCGTCACATCGGCGGACAAAAGCACCCAGCGGCAGTATTTCGTCCTCGTCAGGCGGGCGGAAAGGGCGCAGACCTCCTCCGCCCCGCGGTCTGCGCCGAAGGGAAAGGACAGCCCGCCTTCCTCTGCGCGGGCCGGGGGAAAGACGGCGTCGCGGTCCGCCGGACGGACCGCGACGAAAGCCGGGAAGTCTCCGCCCTCCGGCGCGAAACCCCTCAAATCCTCCTCCGGGCCGGGCACCTCCCCCGAAAATGCGGCGGAAACCGGCGCCACGCAGGAGAGGCTCTCCGCGGCGCAGGCGCAGGGAGCGGGCGCCGCCGGGGCCGTTCAGATCACGCAGAACCAAATGCCGGCCTACTTCTGGGGGATGCTCGCCTGCGCGTTCTGCATGTCCGTCGGCGTGACGGTTTACCTTTGGTTCACCGCAAAGCCGAAGGGATAGCGGCGGGCCAATTAGAGGTAAGTCCCCTGTGCGCCTGCCCTTTCTAACCTCTAACTCTCTAACCTCTAAAGATCAGGTCTTTTTAACGAACTCATAGCGGCAGACCGGGCAGGTGATCACGATCTTTCCCCGCCCCTTCGGCACGCGCAGCGTATTCCCGCACCTGGGGCAGCGGTAATACCGGCAGGTCTTGCGGTCGCGCACGCGCAGGCGCATCCGGTGCCAGCCCGCCCCCGCGCGGCGGAACAGGCCGCGGAACCCCCGGAAAAACGGGAGCCACCACCGCAGGAACCATTCGTTTTCCCTCCACCGCCGCTCCCGGTTGCGCGAAAGCATCCGGTAAAAGCAGAACAGGAGCACGACGCCGGAAAGCAGATACAGGATCGAGGAGCGGAAGGGGTTCGAAAAGACGAGCAGGGCGCAGTACAGCACCAGAAGCGCCGTGCCGAGCTGGTCGCCGCCGTACCTGCCGTACAGGAAGCGATTCGCCCAAGACAGAAATCTCTGAAACCAGTTCATCTTTTCAGCTCCTTGCGGAGTGCCTCCGCAGTCAAGCCCCGCCGGGCAGCACGGCGAGAAAAATAAAGCCTTAGAGAAAACATGCTCTTGGGAGCTTCTCCCGAACTCTCCCGGCGACATTTCTCAATTGCGGGAGCATCCCTCAACTCTCGCGCCGGCCGCAACCCGGAATTTTCACCCCGCCCTTCGGCGCGGCTTGCCGGTGGCGACACGCCGCCGCCGCCGTTATGAAATCACGACCCGCGTTCCCTTCGGGATATTGTCGTAGATCCATTTGGCGTCCTCCACCGGAAGGCGGATGCAGCCGTGCGAGGCGGGCGTCCCCAGCTTTTCCGCCTCCTCGGGCTCCATCCGGTAATTGCGGTCGAACGGGACGCTGTGGAACAGGTAGGCGCCGTCGAAGCGCGTCCAGTAATACGCACCCTCCTTGATCTGCGGATTATAAAACGACTTCCCCCGGTCCGAGACGGTAAAGGTGCCCGTCGGGGTCTCCTCCCCGCTTTTTCCGGAAGAACAGGTGAAAGTCCTGACCGCCCGGCCTTGCGCATCGAAGACCGTGACCGTCTGCTGCGGCAGGGAAACCTGCACGCAGAGGGGCTTCGCGGCCTCCGCGGGCGCAGCGGGCGCGGAGGCTGCGTCGCTTGGGGCCGGCGGGGCGGAAGAAGGCGCAGCGGAGGAAGGCGCCGGAGCCGACGAAGCCGCCTGCGCTGAAAAACGCGCCGCGGCCTCCGCGCGGTTGACGGCAAAAAAGCCCGACCTGCAGACCAGCGTGGTAACGCCCGCGGCGGCCAGGAGCGTGAAAACAATCAGCGCGATCCTGAACAGGCCGCTCCAACGGGGCGGACCTTCCCGGCGGTCGTCCTGCATGGGGTCGTGGAACGTCAAAACAGGCACATCCTTTCTTTTTCAGTCTTTCTACGGGCTTGTCCCCGCTGTAATAAAAATATTATAAAGCAAATTTTTCCGCCTGCCAAGTGCTCTGCGCACGGATTTACGATTTATTAACAAAACGCCCGCTTTTTCCCCGGGATTTCCCGCCGGCGCCGGCTTCCGCACGGCGGCGGCGCCGAATATCAAAAAATAATCCGCGCAGGGGTTGCAAGGGCTCCCGGTTTTGGTATAGAATAAAGACGGGTGGAACGGCCCGCGCAGGCGCGCCGGAAACCCCACGACTGGACAAGGGAGTCCGACACGGGAGTGCCGGGCTTTTTTTGACCGAAACGGATTTTCCGATCCGGCAAGCAAGGAGGAGTTCTCATCTTGAGCAGCTATTCCAAAGAGGACATCGTCAGGATGGTCGACGAAAACAACGTCAATTTCATTCGGCTGCAGTTCACGGATATTTCCGGCACCCTGAAAAACGTGGCCGTCACCAAAAGCCAGCTTGAAAAAGCACTGGACAACGAGTGCATCTTCGACGGATCGTCGCTGGACGGTTTCGCCCGCGAAGCGGAATCGGACATGTGCCTTCACCCCGACCGCGACACCTTCACCCTGCTGCCGTGGCGCCCCTCCCACGACGGCGTGGCGAGGATGATCTGCGACGTCTATTCCCCGGACGGCCAGCCGTTCGACGGCGACCCCCGGCAGATTTTGAAAAAGCAGGTCGCGCGCGCGGGCGCGCTCGGGTACGAATTTATCGCGGGTCCGGAGTGCGAATTCTTCCTGTTCGAGACGGACGACTACGGCCTGCCCACCACCACGACGCACGACACCGCGGGGTATTTCGACCTCGGCACCATCGACATGGGCGGGGACATCCGGCGCGAGATCTGCCTCACGCTCGAAAGCATGGGGTTTGAAGTCGAAGCCTCGCACCACGAGACCGCCATCGGCCAGCACGAGATCGACTTCAACTACGACACCGCCCTGCGCACCGCCGACAATATCATGACCTTCAAGATGGCCGTGAAATCCATCGCCAAGGCTTCCGGCGCCTACGCGACTTTCATGCCGAAACCGCGCGAGGACTCGAACGGCTCCGGCATGCACATCAATCTGTCCCTCACGCGCGGCGGGGAAAATCTCTTTGCCGACCCCCGCGACCCGCGGGGCAACGGCCTGAGCGAAACGGCTTACCGGTTCATGGCGGGGCTGCTCGAGCATGCGAAAGCTCTGACCGCCGTGTGCAACCCGACCGTCAACTCCTATAAGCGCCTGATCTCCGGCGACGAAGCGCCGGTCTTCATCACGTGGTCCTGCTGCGACCGCAGCCCCATGATCCGCGTGCCTTCCATCAAAGGAAAAGGCCCACGGCTGGAGCTGCGCTCCCCCGACCCTTCCGCCAACCCGTACCTGATGCTGGCCTGCTGCCTGGCCGCCGGGCTCGACGGCGTCGGGCGGGGCCTGGTTCCGCCGCCCGCCACGGAGAGCCGGCTTTCCAGCGCAAAAAGCCTGAAGGAATCCGACATTGAAACGCTCCCGCTGAGCCTCGCGGACGCGGTTGAAGCGTTGAAACAGGACCCCGTGGTCTCTTCCGTACTGGGGGAGCACGCCCTGCGCAGCTTCGTCTTTGAAAAGAAACAGGAATGGGAAGCGTACAGCCGTTCCGTCACCGGATGGGAAATTCGGAATTATCTCGAAAAATATTAAGCCACACCGCCTTCCGAAAGGAAGGCGTGTTTTTTGCGCTCTTTTCTGTGCTGTAAGAGTTTTTGTAAACTGTGTATTTCAACCAGAACACATGCGCAGTATGATAAGAAAATACAAAAGATCGAATCGCAAAAAGGGGAAGACAGAATGGCAAAACAAAAACGCGCGCTTGCAATCCACGACATTTCCTGCTTCGGCAAATGCTCCCTGACCGTGGCGCTGCCGATTCTTTCGGCGGCGGGGATCGAAACGAGCGTCATTCCGACGGCGGTGCTCTCGACGCATACCGGGGGGTTCACGGGCTACACGTTCCGCGACCTGACGGGCGACATCCCCGCCATTGCGGGACACTGGAAGGCGCTGGGCCTTACGTTCGACGCGATCTATACCGGTTACCTGGCCTCGTTCGAGCAGATCGCCGTCGTTTCGGAGCTGATTGACGATTTCCGCGGGCCGGACACCCTGGTCTGCGTCGATCCCGTCATGGCGGACAACGGCAGCCTGTACCCGGCGTTCGGGCCGGACTTTCCGCGCGGCATGGCCCGGCTCTGCCGCAAGGCCGACCTCATCGTGCCGAACCTGACGGAAGCCGCGCTTCTGCTGGGAGAGCCGTACCGGGAGGGACCCTATCCGGAGAAATACATCCGATCCGTGCTGCGCAGGCTTGCCGCATTCGGGCCGTCCCGCACCGTGCTGACCGGCGTCTGGTCCGACCGGAACAAGCTCGGCTGCGCCTCGTTCGACGCCCCGGCCGGAGAAATCCGGTTTGCAAAAACCGACCGCATCGCGGGCAGCTACCACGGCACGGGCGACGTTTTCGCAAGCGCCCTGCTCGGCGCGCTGCTCAACGGCTTCCCCCTGGAAAAATCGGCGCAGATCGCCGCCGACTTCACGGCCGGAAGCATCCGCCGCACGCACGAGGCGAAGACCGACGTGCGGTTCGGGGTCAATTTCGAGGCGGGCCTTCCGGAGTTCATCCGCCGCCTCGGGCTTGCATAAGCGGCGGCGGGGTGCCCCCGCGGGCACACCGCTATTGCGGCAGGTGGGAAGCGATCTCACGCATGGTCGGCTCGGTGTGCGTCAGCTTCTGGTAGCGGTGCACATCCTCGTCGTTCGGCATCAGGGCGGCGAGCTGCGCCGTGATCTGCCCGGCCTTCACGAGCTCGCCGCGGCCGATCAGGGCCTCGATATTGTTCTTGACCTGCTCGGCGAGCTGCGCGAACTCCTTCGCCTTCTGCTCCTGCTCCTTCTGCTCTTTCCGGAACCGGTCCAGCAGGAACTGGACCGGCCGGTCCATCGCCGGATATTCCTTCAGGGCCGCATGCATCCCCTCCAGATAGGCGACGCCGTCGGCGCGGCTGCGGGCCGCGAAGGCCGAGTTGACAAGGCACGCGAAGCGCACCGGCCTCGGCAGCGCGGCCAGCGACGGCTGCACCAGCGCCTCCGGCAGGTATGTTGAGCGGATCAGCCGCATGGACACGCGGATGTAGCCGTCGAACAGCCGCAGGCAACGCTCCCGCTCGTCGTTTTCCGCGGCCAGCAGAAGGGCGCGCTCCGTGGCGCAGGCCATAAAGCGGAGCCCTACGGCATTCTGAAAGGAATAGAGCCCGCTGTATTTTTCCACGACATCCGGGAATCCCCCGTGGGCCCGCGCCGCCCGAAAGACGATCGCCGGGTAATCGTCCGCGTCCGTTTTCAGGAGCAGGGGCATGAGGTCCCTGCCCTCTTCCATGGCGATATACAGCACGTCGCCCTCAAAGAGCCGCAGCTTTTCTTTCGACTGCTCATACCGGTCCAGAATCCCGCGCACCTGCCCGGCGTCGCCCCGGCTCTCCGCTTCCCGCAGGGTGCACAGCCCGGAATAGGCACCGAGGTCCGCTTTCGCGAGCGCCAGCCGGATCGCGTCCGCGTCGGCGGGATGCGTCCTCTCGTACATCTCCGCAAAATCGGCGAACCCCTCTTCCCCGCTCTTTCCCCCGGCCGCAAGGCACGCCCGCAGGTAATCGGGGAGCAGGGAATCGTCCTTCGTCTGGCACGCAAGGTCGAAACAAAGCTGTATGCTTCCGTTCGACAGAAAAGAATCGCCGGAAAGATCCAGCTTCCGGAACGTCCGGACGGCCTCCTCCGGCTCTTCCATGGCGAGAAAAGCCCGCGTCAGGGTCATCAGGCAGTCCTCCTTCGCCCGGGGGGACACATGCGTGAAGGTCGAATAGATCAGAAACGTCTTGTCGAGCCGGCCCGCTTCGTAATCCGCGTAGATGTCGAGGTACTTCCCGGCGTATTCCAACACCTTCTGGTACTGCTGCAGGCGGAAAGCCG
The DNA here is from genome assembly GCA_036741535.1 of Caproicibacter sp. Taxonomy (GTDB): domain Bacteria; phylum Bacillota; class Clostridia; order Oscillospirales; family Acutalibacteraceae; genus Thermocaproicibacter. The sequence goes on from DAINSB010000028.1 coordinate 10,685, forward strand.
CCGCCTGGGCGAACCAGAGCTCTTCCAGATGGAAAAGGTCGCGGACGTCCCCGCCGGCCAGGGCGCGGTCCATCCGCTCCAGGATCCAGCCGTAGTGGCGCTGGTTGAAACGGGCGCGGAACAGATGGAGCTCGAGCTCGTAGCTCCGCACGGTCTTCGGCTGCTTTTCGGCCAGCTTCAGGCCCCGTTCCGCATAGAAGACGGTCTTCTCGTTTTCCCCCGTGTCGAGATACTGCCCCGCAAGCTGCGAATAGGCCTTCAGGTTCTCCGGCTCCTCTTTCAGCTCCCTGACCAGCATGGCGATGTTGCGGCCGATCTTCCGGTTCCTCTCGTCCACGCTGTGGAAGACATACCCGTAATGGTGGACGAACGTATGCTCCAGCACCTTGGTCGGTGCCACGACCTGAATATCCTCATGCACCCGGTTCTGGAAGTGGATGCCCGGATAGGTGCGGAACATCCGGCAGGCGTGAAAATCGTTGTAGTCTTTCCCCCTGAAATCGGTGTAGCTGCGCACGACGAAGCTGCCGGTCCAGTACCGGTCGCATTCGCCGCTCTTGAAAAAACGCGCCAGTTCCGCCGTGTCATCGAACCATTCGTCGGCGTCGAGGAACAGGAACCACTCCCCCTTCGCCGCAAAAAGACCCGTGTTGCGCGCCGCGGCAAAATCGTCGCACCAGTCGAAATGAAGGACGTTCCCGGTGTACTTCTCGGCGATCTCCACCGTTCGGTCGGTCGAGCCGGTATCCGTGACGATCAGCTCCGACGGCACCGCCTTCCGCAACGGCTCAAGGGCCGCAAGGCACCGGCCGAGCGTCTTCTCTTCGTTTTTCACGATCATTCCGACGGTAAGCTGCAGCTCGTGACCGTGGAAGGGTCCCCCCTGCGGTCCGGCACCGCCGTTCCGGATGTATGCTTTCATCTTCGTTGCCCCCAAAATCATCAGCATCCTGTTTTATGGTCTCCGCCCGACCGCGTCGCCCGCCGCCCTTCCGCTCTGCCCCGGAATGTAGTATAATTTTAGAAAATCGGAAGGGGGAAGCGGCGTGATTCGCATCAGCGTCTGCATGATCGTAAAGGACGAGGCGGAGACCCTGCCCCGCTGCCTCGGCAGCCTCTCGGGCATTGCGGACGAGATTATCATAGCAGATACGGGCTCCCGCGACAATACCAAACAGGCCGCGGCGGCGTATACGGATAAAATTTTCGACTTTCCCTGGGGCGGCGATTTTGCGGCGGCGCGGAATTTCGCCTTCTCGAAAGCGTCGATGGACTTCATCTATTCCGCCGACGCGGACGAAACGATCGACGCCGAAAACCGCGGCCGTTTCCTGAAGCTGAAGGAGACCCTCGCCCCCGATGTTGATGTCGTCCAGATGAAATACGCGAATCAGCTCCGGTACAACACGACCTACAATTTCGACACCGAATACCGCCCGAAGCTGTTCCGGCGCCTGCGCCCCTTCCGCTGGACCGGCCCGGTGCACGAGACCGTCGAGCTCGCGGCAAAGGTCTGGAACTCCGACATCACCGTCCTCCACATGCCGACGGGCCCGCACGCGGGGCGCGACCTCGCCCTCCTGCTCGCCGCGTCGAAGAGCGGTCCCCTCGATTCCCGCCTGCACCGCATGTACGCGAAAGAACTGTTCATCGGCGGCACCGGCGAAGATTTCTCCGCCGCCTTCCCCTATTTTGAATCCGTCCTGCACGACGGCGCGCGCAGCGTGGGCGACGTGCGGGCGGCCGAATGCGTCGTCGTCCGCGAGGCGAGGCGCCGGGGGAACGAAAGGCTGATGATGAAGACGGCGCTGAAAAACGTGATCGCCGACCCCTGCGCGGAGGTCTGCTGCGAGCTGGGGCACTTCTTCCGCGGCGCGGGGGACTGGGAGGAAGCCGCCACCTGGTACTGCACGGCGGCGTTCGGCGCCCACAGCGAACTGGACATCCGCTCCTCCGGGAAGATCCCGCTGCTCTGCCTCGCCCGGTGCTACGACGAACTCGGCTGCCCGGGGGAAGCCGAAAAATACCGTTCACAGGCCGCCGCCTGGGCCCCGCCCGCCCCGGACGGGAACGGGGAAAAATAAGCCGCCCGGCATAGGGCCCGCCTTGACAACACATACTAGATGTGCTATCGTATAGCTGAAAAATAGTAAGCGGTTGCTAACTTATTGACAGGCATACGGTCCGCCGGAATTCCATTTGCAACACTGGAGAAAGAGGGAATAAAAATGAGCATGGGCAAAGATTTTGCGATCAAAGGCGTTTCCGCCATGGAGATTCTCGACTCCCGCGGCAACCCGACCGTGGAGGCGACCGTGACGCTGGGCAACGGAACGGCCGGCACGGCGGCGGTGCCCAGCGGCGCCTCGACCGGCGCCTTCGAGGCGCTGGAGCTGCGCGACGGCGACAAATCCCGCTTCGGCGGGAAGGGCGTGACGAAGGCCGTGAGGAACGTGGAAAAGCCGCTCGCCGAAGCGGTCGCGGGCCTCGACGCGAGCGACACCGCCACGGTGGACGCCGCGCTGCTCGCGGCCGACGGCACGAAAGACAAATCGCGATACGGCGCGAACGCGATTCTGGCGGTATCGCTCGCTTCCGCCAGGGCGGCCGCGAACGCGCTCGGCCTCCCGCTGTACCGCTTTATCGGCGGCGTCAGCGCGGACACCCTGCCCGTGCCGATGATGAACATCCTCAACGGCGGCGCGCACGCGGCGAACAACATCGACATCCAGGAATTCCTGATCATGCCGACCGGGGCCCCCAGCTTTTCGGAGGGGCTGCGCCGCTCGGCCGAGGTGTTCCACAAGCTCGCGGAGATCCTGAAGGGCCGGGGCCTCTCGACGGCGGTCGGCGACGAGGGCGGCTACGCGCCGAACCTTTCGACCGACACGGAGGCCATCGAGCTGATTCTGGAGGCGATCGGCGCCGCCGGATACAAGGCCGGCAGGGATTTCGTGCTGGCCCTCGACGCCGCCGCCAGCGAGTGGGCCGACGCCGACGGCTACACGCTGCCGAAACATAAGACGCGCTACACGGCGGATCAGCTCATTGAATACTGGAAGGGACTCGTCGGCAAATACCCCATCCGCTCCCTCGAGGACCCGCTCGGCGAGGAGGACTGGCAGGGCTGGGCGAAGATCACCGAGGAGCTCGGCGGCAGGATCCAGCTCGTCGGCGACGACCTGTTCGTAACCAACACGCAGCGCCTGCGGAAGGGCATTCAGATCCGCTGCGCCAATTCCATCCTGATCAAGCTGAACCAGATCGGCACCCTCAGCGAGACCATCGGCGCCATCCGCACGGCCAAGCGCGCGGGCTATACCGCCGTCATCTCCCACCGGTCGGGCGAAACGGAGGACACCACCATCGCCGACCTGGCCGTGGCGCTCAACGCCGGGCAGATCAAGACCGGCGCCCCCAGCCGCACGGAGCGCGTGGCGAAATACAACCGTCTGCTCCATATCGAAAAAGAGCTGAGCGGCGGCGAATTCCCCGGCATCGGATGCTTCAACCAAGGATGAGCGCGGTGCCCGCGCGGTCAAGCCCCGCCGCTTCTTACTTCTTGCCCCGGGTCCGCACTCGATTGGTTGCGTATCAGCTTGCGTGCAGGCTCAGCCGTGGTCCCGGGCAAACACCTGCGGGAGCCTTGTCTTAAACTGTCCGGGCGCGGAAAGCTCAAAGATCCGCTCAATCCCGCCGCCCGGCCGTGCGGGCAGGCTCAGCCCGCTTGCGCTTCTGCATGTGGTAGGCCATGCGGACGATCGCCTTTTCCGGAAGAAAACGCTCAAAGAAGCGGACCGCTTTCATGATCCCGCCCGGGACGATGACGGTTTTGCGGGCGAACATCTTTTGGACGGCATATTTCGCCACATACTCGCTCGAAAGCCCCCTGACGCTGAAACTGACATCCGCGACGGAGTCGAATTCCGTCTCGACCGGGCCGGGACACAGCGCGCCGACGTACACCCCGCTGCCGTCGCGGCGCAGCTCTTCCGCAAGCGCCTCCGTCAGGCGGAGCACATAGGCCTTGGCGGCGTAGTACGAAGACAGCAGGGGGCCCGGCTGGAACGCGGCGGACGACGCGACGTTCAGGATATACCCGGTGCCGCGTTTCTTGAAATCCAGATAAAACAGCTTCGTCAGGATGTGGACGGCCCGGATGTCCACGTCGATCATCGCAAGTTCGCGGTCCAGGCGCGTCTCGTCGAACGGCCCGAACACGCCGAAGCCGGCGCAGTTGACCACGATGTCTACAGTTTCCCGCCGCGTCTGCTCGTACAGGCCGAAGCATTCCTCCGCCTTCGAGAGGTCGGCCGGAACGATCTTCACGTCGCCGCCGAGCTCCCTTTGCAGTTCCTCGAGGCGGTCGGCCCGCCGGGCGGTCAGGATCAGAGAGCAGCCGCGCGCGCTCAGGACGCGGGCCATGTCCCGCCCGATACCGGAGCTCGCGCCGGTGATCAGCGCCTTCATCGTTTTTCCCCCCTGCCTTTCAGCCTGTGGAAATCCCTTTCCAGGTATGTAAGGCGCCCCTCTTCGCGGCGCGATTCCATCAGGCTGATCTTTTCCACGCGCATCCGCATGACCGGCACGGAGAGGGCGCGCCGGTCGCAGCCGCTTTTCAGAACGGCCTGCCGCACCAGCGTCAGATGAGGATGGAACGGCCGGTCCTCCACCGGCAGCCCCCGCGCCCGGAGCTCTCCCCTCAAAGACTCGCGCAGGCCGGCGAGCGGCCTGTTTTTCTCCACGCCGGCCCAGTAGATGTCGCCCCCCGGCCGTCGGAAACACCCGATGCCGCCGATCTGGAGCGAAAACGGGCCGGCGCCGACGGCTTTCAGCGCCAAGCGGGCGGATTCGGCCTGCGCCGGGCCGGCCTCGCCGAGGAACGCGAGGGTCAGATGCAGGTTGTCCCTCCGGGTGAAGACGCCTTTCGCGCAGAGAGGCCGCATCTCGTCCATGGCGGCGCAAAGGCCGTCTTTGACCTCTTCGGGGAAAAGGACCGCGATAAACATCCGCATGGCGTTATTCCGCGAAGCGCAGGACTTCATCCGGAGCCTTGCGCAGTTTTTTCCGCAGCGAGTCGTCCGCGGCATATCCGACGGCGATCAGCACGAACACCCTGTCGCCGCCTTTCACCTGAAGCAGCCGGTCGATCCCCTCTTTGTCGACCGCGCCCATGATGCAGGTGGAAAGGCCCTGCTCGGTCGCCGCCAGGCAGAACAGCATGGTGGAGAGGCCCATGTCGAACTTGGCGTATTTCTGATCCGGGGCGCTGCCGGCCGCGCCGTTGAGAATCGCCGTCTTTTCGACCACGGCGACGAACGTCCCGCATTTTTTCGTAAACGCATTGCCGCCGAGCGCACGCGCGCACGCGGAAACCCCCTCCAGCAGCGGCCCGCCCGTCACGGCGACGAATTCCCACGGCTGGCTGTCGCAGGCGGACGGAGCCAGTCTGGCCGCTTCTGCGCACCGGACGAGCTTTTCCCGTTCCACCGGCCGCTCCGAAAAATTCCTGCAGCTCTCCCTCGACCGGACGAGGTCAAAAAAATCCTTCATTTCGGCAACCATCCTTTCCCCGCGCATGCGGAGCGCCCTGCGCCGCACGCCGTTCTGCCGTTATAGTTTTTTTCTTTCTTATTATAACATACCCGTACCGCGTAAATTGTAAAATTTTTTTTACCCGCACGGGCACGCGCGAAGGCCGCCTCCCGCAAAGCGGAAAACGGCCTTCGGTCCGGACAAATTCTGATTTTCACGCGGAAACGCGGGATTTCCGCCGGTCCTTACTTGCGGATATATCTCATTCCCCGGCTTTCCCGGCGGGAAGCCGAGCGGCGGGCCGCGACGCCGCCCAGGATCAGGAGCAGGCCGCAGGCGATCGCGAACGGCGCGACGGGGACCTGCCCCGTTTTCGGCAGGCTGCCGTCGGAGGTCCAGCCGAGCACCGCGGACGGGCTGTCGCTCTCAAGGCTGTCCCGGAGCGTGTAGCCCTCCCGCTGGCCGGCGGCCAGCGTCACGCTCAGCGCCCCGCTGTAGAGCCGGTAGCGCGGGGGAGCCTTCGTCTCCCGCACGGAATAGCCGCCCGCCGCAAGCCCCTGGAAAACAATGACGCCGGTGGAACCCGTGACCCGCTTCTGCAGCGCCTTTCCGTCCGCGCCGAACAGCGTGAATTCCGCGCCGGAGAGCCCGCGGCCCTGGCTGTCGGCTTTTTTGACGTAGAGGGCCGCCGCTGCGGGGACGACGCCGGAGGCATGCGGAGCGCCGCTGACGGCCGAGGACGCGCTCTGAGACGTGCCGGGCGTTCCCGGCGCGGAGGACGACGCGCCGCTGACGGCGCTGCCTGCGGAGGAACTGCCGTTCGATGTCGTCGTGCCTCCCCCGCCGCCGCCGTTGTCATGGCCGCCGGCAGCGCCGGACTGCGACGAAACGGAACTGCTCACGGCCGAGCTTTCCGGCTGCGAGGAGCCGGCCGGCGAAGAACTCTCCGGCTGCGAAGACGCTTCGGAAGAAGACGCGCCGGTTTTGAGATCCTGAAAAGTCTGCTGCTGGTACTGTTGGGAAGGGGTGGAATCGTCCAGCGTGAACGTCCATTCCGTGGAATTCGGCTGATAGCCGTCCGCCGGCTTCGTTTCCTCGATGGTATATTCCGTGCCCAGCTTCAGATTGGAAAATGTCACGGTCCCGTCCGAGCCCGTCTTTGCGGTCTGAACGGCGAATCCGTTCCGGGAGAGGGTGAACTCCGTTCCGGGGATCGGTTTCCGCGTATCCTGATCCAGTTTGGTGACGGTGGCGCTGCCCCACTTGTCCGCATGGCCGATGAACCAGCTTTGATACTTGCTCTGCGAAACCCGAACGTGGTCGGTCTCCCCCGTGTGCACCCCTTTCACGCCCGTCATGTCGACCGTGTTCACGTAGGTGGTGTCGCTCTGCTGAGATCCTATATCGGTGGAAAAGTCCAGCTCCAAAGCCTGCGAGAAGTCCGTCCCCGAGGGGAACCGGAAGGTGAACCGCCGGGTGCCGAGGTCGTAGGTCACGGAATCCGCCAACGGCGTAAGCGGGATTTCAGTCCTGGTGCTCCACGACGTTCCGTCCTGACTGCTGCGGCCCGACAGGGAATAGAGATGGACGCTGGACGGGTCGAGCGTCAAGCCTTCCGGCAGGGTGTCTCCCACGCTGACCGCCGTCTCGTCCGTGATGCCGATAAAATCCGCCGGAATCTGGTTCTTATTGACGAGGACCTTCCAGTCCAGCTGATTGGTCGTGCCGTTGTAGCTCCCGTTCTTTTCCACAACGGACTGGTGGATGGTCACGGACACGTCTCCGGTGGCCGGCTCGGACGTGCTGCCCAGCTCCGTATACCTGAGCGTCGCCGAATTTTTGACGGTAAGATCCTGGTTGTTGTTGCCGTCGGCGAGAAAACCATACGATACGTCTTCCGTCACCGCGACGGTCCTCGTCGTTCCATCCGCGGCATTGCCCAGATAAATGGTCAGCTTCCGCCCGTCGAGCGTGTAATGCAGATCGGAGCCCGTATCGCCGTCTTTCCGCGGGACGGAGGTGTCGCCGGTCTCCGCTCCCGCCTTCCGCAGGGTCACGCCGGCGAGCGTCAGGCCGTTGACGGTTCCATCGGGACCGACGGGCAGGGTGTCCGTCACGACGGCGTTATGCATCTCCATCGCGTTCTTGTTCACCGTGAGGGTCCATGCGAGGGTCCTTGCGCCGTAGTCGTAGGAGCCGCTTTTCGTCAGGACCGTGCTGGTGAAGGAGTTCGTGCCGTCGTCCGTGCCGGAAGCGCCGCCGGCCGTCGTCAGCGAGGCGAAATTGTAAACGGTGGAACGCGCGTTGCTCCCGAAACAGGCGGGGGCGGTCACCTTCGCGGTCAGCGTGAGCACGACCTCCGGATCGTTCACGTCGAAGTCGGGCAGGTGGACCGTGACCGTCCCGTTCTGGGCGTCGACGTAATAGGTTCCCACGTTCGGGTCGCCCAAAGCGCCGTTCACGTCGTCCGGATTGCCCTTTTGCGTGAGATCGACCTTCCCGAGCACCTCGCCGGCAGAGTCGACCTTCTTTGCGCTGATACCGTCGAAGACCTGCGAGCCGGCGTAGGGAGTTCCGTTCACGTCCTTGTCGAAGGAGTCCTTCACGATCGGGTTCGTCATCGCGATCCCGTCGCGGTCGACCGCAACGGTCCATGTGGCGATCCGGGTGGCGGGGTTATAGCCCGCCCCGTCTTTGATGATGACCTTCGAGTCCAGGCCGTTCGGGCCGACCCCGCTTCCGTCGGATGCGGGGCTGCCGCCCTGGTTCCTGTTATCGGGGGAATCCAGGATGGCCTCGTTTGAAATCGGGTCCTGGTTTGCGTCGTACCAGTTTTTATCCACGTCGGTGAGAAAGGTGATGTCCTGTTCCGTGGCAATCGCCTGCGGGAACGTGACCGTGATCGTGCCGCCGATATAGCTGTAATAGGGTCGGTTCTCCCCGGGGGTCTCGGTGAGCTTGATCTTGGTGTTCGTCCCGGCATCCGTAACGTACACGCCGCCGCCGATCGCGGGATCGTCGTTCAGCGTCAGAGGGGCATTCAGCGTGTCTGTGACCGTCGCGCCGGAATCGACGACGCCCTTGCCGTCCTTATTGACGACGATCTTCCACGGGATCGACACCACCATCCTCTTATCCTGCGTATCGTAGCGCAGATTGTCGGTGTCGGCGCTTTTCCCGATCCAGGTGGCCGTCTTCGTGTTGTCGGTCACCGTCGCTTCCTTGGTGTACTTCGGGTCGTTTGAATCGACTCTGCTGTCCGCGCCGAGGGTCGCCTTGTTGTGGTAGACGATGTTGGCGTTCGGGAACTGCGGCTTTATATCCGTGTCCGCCACCTTTGTGGTGAGGGTCAGGATGTTCGTCCGGTCGTGCGCCATGTCGCCCAGATGGAAAACGACGGTATCGGCCCCCTGAACCTCATACCAGGGAGTCCGCTGACCGGCACCCGAGCCGTCGTCTTTGCCGACCGCGACCGAATTCTTTCCCTGCTCCCCCCACGTGGGAGACGCGGAAGGATCGGAATTGAAGACCTGATTCGCGTCGAAAA
>DAINSB010000029.1:0-547 GCA_036741535.1 Caproicibacter sp.
CGCTCGGGCCGCGCGGGCCCATACTTTCGGTTGCGCCCGAAAGTATGCAAAGTGCGCTGAAGACAACACATCGCTCCGCTGGAATTCGCGGTTAAGCGAACGCACTCGCTACGCGGCGCGTCCGCATAACCGCGAGAACCGCTGCCATTGTGCATCGCTTGACTGCGCCGCGATGCCCTAAGGAAAAAGGAAGGAGCAAAAAACTTTCCGCTATACGGCCCTCAAAAAGCAGAATCTCTTTTCCCGTGTCTTCGTACAATGAAAACCACTTTGGTTCTCCGGTCGCACGTGGACGGATGACGGTTGCCGGGGGGTGCCGGGGGGAGCGGTCAGATACCCCGCGGGAGTTGTCAGCTCCCCCCGACCCGCACTTTGGGTGCAAAGCGCCTTACGCGCCTACGGCGGGCCACAACTATGGTTTTCGGCAAGACGGCTTCTTCCTCCCTGCCTTCGGACCGCAGCTCTCGGAAAGACCCCGGCCCAAAAAATGCTTCTCCGCACGGATGCGGAGAAGCATTTTTCAACCCGCCCCTTGGAGCGCGCGCGG
>DAINSB010000029.1:557-19628 GCA_036741535.1 Caproicibacter sp.
CGGTGTAGTCCGGCTGAAGCGAAAACCCGCGCTTCGCGAGGAACTCCCCGTCTATTTCTGTCCAAACGTTCAGGGAGTCGATCAGCGTCCCATCCAGATCGAAGATCGCCGCACTGAAATGATGGTTGTTTTCCAAATGATTCTCTCCAAACCGATAGAAATTCATGAAAATCAGAGGCTGTCGATCTCGCGAAGCCAGAGACTGGCCGAGGCGTCGCTCGGCATGCGCCAGTCGCCGCGCTGCGAGAGCGTCACGCTGCCGACCTTCGGGCCGTCCGGCAGGGCGGAACGCTTGAACTGGTTGCCGAAGAACCGGCGGTAGAACTCCCGCAGCCATCTCTTGACCGTCGCGCCGTCGTAGGTCCCCGCGAACGACGCGACGGCCATCCGGTAGATCTTTCCGGGGGAAAAACCGAAGCGGATCATATAGTAGAGGAAAAAGTCGTGCAGCTCGTACGGGCCGACGATCGACTCCGTCTTCTGCGCGATCTCGCCGTTCTCGGGGGGGAGCAGCTCCGGGCTGACCGGCGTGGCCAGAACGTCCTCGAGGATGGCGCGGAGCTCGTCCGGCCCCGTCACGGCCACGTGATGCACCAAGTGGCGCACCAGCGTCTTCGGGATGGAGCAGTTCACCCCGTACATCGACATGATGTCCCCGTTGTAGGTCGCCCAACCGAGCGCCAGCTCGGAAAGGTCGCCCGTGCCGATCACGAGGCCGCCGCGCTGGTTCGCAAAGTCCATCAGCACCTGTGTGCGCTCTCGCGCCTGCGAGTTTTCGTAGGTCACGTCGCGCACCTCCGGGTCGTGGCCGATGCCCTTGAAGTGCAGCGACACGCTCTCGCCGATCGGCACTTCGCGGAACTCGCATCCCAAAAGTTCCGCAAGGCGCTGCGCGTTGCTCTTGGTGCGCGGCGTGGTGCCGAAGCCCGGCATGGTGACGGCCAGCACACCCCGGCGCGCAAGGCCCAGCATGTCGAACGCCCGCACCGTGACCAGCAGCGCCAGCGTTGAGTCGAGCCCGCCGGAAACGCCGACCACGGCGCACTTCGACCCGGTGTGGGCCAGGCGGGTCTTCAGGCCCCACGCCTGCATGTTCAGGATCATCTCGCACCGTTCGGCGAGATCGGTCTTATCGTCCGGAACGAACGGCAGCGGCGGGAATTTCCGTTCCACGCGGAACGCCGGAGCGTTCAGCGCGAACGACACTTCGTGCGCGCGCGGGCCGTTGCACCAGGTCGTCATGCGCAGGCGCTCCTGCGCGATGCGCTCGAGGTCGATGTCGGCAATCGTCAGTCCGGACCGGAACTGCTCCGATTCCGCCAGGACGGAGCCGTTTTCCGCGATCAGACAATGGCCGGTGAAAACGAGGTCCGTCGTGGATTCGCCCTCGCCCGCGCCGGCGTAGGCGTAGGCGCACAGCAGCCGGCCCGACTGCCCTTTCACGAGGTCGCGCCGGTACGGCGCCTTGCCGATGACCTCGTCGCTCGCGGAAAGGTTGCACAGCACGGTCGCGCCCGCCTCGGCCAGAGCGCCGGAAGGGGGGCACGCCACCCACAGGTCCTCGCAGATCTCGGCGCCGACCGCAAGGCCCGGCACGGTCGCGCACCGGAAGACGAGGCGGCTGCCGAGCGGGACCGTCTTCCCGCAGAAAGTGATCTCCTCGTATTCCGGCCCGGGCGTGAAATGGCGCCCCTCGTAGAACTCGCTGTAGGTCGGGATATGCGACTTCGGCACGAGGCCGAGCAGTTCGCCCTTGACGAACACCGCGGCGCAGTTGTAAAGGTCGGCCCCCCACGCGACGGGGAGCCCGACGAGGGCGACGAGGTCGAGCGATGCCGTTTCGGCCATCAGCCCCTGCAGCGCCCTCTCGGCCCCGCGGATGAGCGTGCGGTCCCGGAAAAGGTCGCCGCAGGTGTACCCGGTCAGGCACAGCTCGGGGAACACGACCAGCCCCACGCCGCGCTTCGCGCACTCCTCCATCAGCCCGCGCACGGATTCCCGGTTGTGCGCGCAGTCCGCGACCTTGATCGCCGGCGAGGCGGCCGCGATTCTGAAAAAACCGTCGTTCAATTCACTTGACTCCTTTATCGGCCACGGGACTGCCGTTCCTCCGCCCGGGACCGGATTTCTGTCTCTCTTTTCTGCTGTCGAAGCCGGCGAAGAAAGCGCCGACCAGAATGCAGGAGTAATACGCGATGAGCCGCCAGAGCAGCATCGCCTGCCGGATGATCTTGTCGCTGAAAAACATCTGGAACAGCACGAGGAAGCTCCCCTCGGCCGCGCCGGCCGCGCCGGGCAGGGGCGTATAGCTCGAGACCATGGTCACAAAGCTCTGCGCGGCGATCATGTCCGCGAGCGGAAGGCCCGGGGAATGAAACGCCTTATAAATGAAAAAGGGAACGGAAAACAAAGCCGTGAGCTGGACCAGCGTGCATCCGTACACGCGCGCGGTCAGCGCGCGGCTGTCTTTCATCTGCCGGTTGCTTTCCAGATAGAACTGCAGCTGGTCGCGCACGTGCCGGCTCGTCTGCTGCGGGTCCTTCACCACACGGATGCGGGTCAGCAGCCACACGACGCCCTCGATCAGCCGGGTCGTAAAGCCGGGGCTGAAGGTGAACAGCGCGAGGACCGCGACGACGGCCGCCTGGTATACGAAGCCGATGACGGCGAGGGCCATGAAGCCCTGGATCTTCTGCTGGAAGAACTGGTATTTCACGAGGATGACGAGCAGCGAAAAGCCGGTGATGGTCGTCTGGTACACGAGGAACTTGCGCACGAGGGAAGAGATGGCCGCCCCGGACGGCACCCCCTGCCGGATCAGCGAGACGAGCTGCATCGGCTGGCCTGCCACGGCGTACGGCGTGATGGAGTTGAAGTACTGGCCCACCATGGTCACTTTGAACGCCTGCCGGAAGGTGTAGCCCTCTGCCCGCCCGTGCCCCACCAGACACTGGATGATCCGGCCGTCCATGACCCAGTTCAGCGCCACGCAGCCGAAAGCGCCCACCAGCCACATCATGTTCAGCCCGGGCAGGCTGCCGGCGAGAAGGAAAAGATTGTTGCCGGAGACGCAGAAATAGACCAGAAAACCGACCGACACCCCAAACAGCGCCGCCTGAAATATTTTGCTTTTTCTGCTGTTGTTTTTCATCCTGTATCCCCGGTGTGGTGCGGCGGTGCGGTGCCCGCGGCGGCGTGTCGCCGCTCCCAAGCCGCGCCGTTTTGTTTGGCAAAAAAATCAACCCGTTTTGGCGCGAGAGTACCGGGCGGCTCCCGAAGGTGCAGAACGCCATTCGCCTACGGCGGATCACAACGACGGCTCTCCGCAATGCCGCTGCTTTCCCCTAGCCCCGGGAACACACTCAGACCGGCTATCCGCCGCCGGGAGCGGCGTGTCGCCGCACCCAAGCCGCGCTAGCGGACGGAATAATCTTTTTGAAGCGGGTCCGGCGGCGCGACCACGTCGGGCAGTTCGCCGAGCGCAAGCGAGGGATTGAATTCGTCGCCGGAATAGTGTTTGAGCGCGCGGGAGACGCGGCGCATGTTTGCCATGCAGCCCCGCATACATTTTTTCTCGCTGTGCAGCTTTAATACATAGAGATAGCAGCAGTTGCAGGTTTTCCGCACAAGGGCCTGGTAGCTCTTTCTATACTTCAGGTACAGGCCGTTCTTCTCGAGGGAGATGCGGACCATGGCGATCGCGCGGATGAAGTCGTTGATCTTGTTGGCGTTCATCGTCGCGAGCGTGCTCGAGTTGTGCTGGTTGTAGTAGTACAGCGGCCGGTCGATCACGGCGACGCGCCTCGCGTGCGCGAAGATCCGGTTCGCCGTGGCCATGTCCTCGAAGCACATGACCGGGAAGGTGATGCCCCAGTCGGTGAACAGGCTGCGCCGGTACAGCTTGTTCCACACGAGGCTCTGGATCTGCACGTCGCGCAGCAGGCGGGACATCGCCTCCGCCCCCGTGAACACGCCTTTGCAGCGGAACGGATACTCGAACAGAAAATCGAATTCGATGAAATTGTAATAATAATAACAGCACGCGATGTCGGCGTCGTTTTCCTCGCAGGCGCGGTGCAGCTCCTCGAGGAAGGTGGGGGCGACGTAGTCGTCGCTGTCGACGAAAGCGAGATATTTTCCGCGGGCGACCTTCATCCCCGCGTTCCTCGCGCTCGACATCCCGCCGTTCTGCTTGTCGATCACGGTGATGTAGTCGTATTTTTTCGCAAAATGGTGGAGAATCTCGGGGCAGCTGTCGGGCGAGCCGTCGTTTACGGCGATCACCTCGAAATCACGGAACGTCTGTTCCGTCAGGGAAAGCAGACATTTCCCCACGAATTTTTCCACCTTGTAAACAGGGATGATGACGCTGATTTCAGGAGTATGTTCCTCTTCCTGCAAAACAGTTCCTCCTTTCCCCAAACGCCCGACCCCGGGCGCCGGTATTTTCATTTCCCGGGCATCAGGAAGAAAAGGCCGGAACGAAAATCCGGCCGGATGTATCCGCGCATACCTGTATTTATTTTTGCAGAAACCGCCCGAAAAGTCAAGCGTATTTCAAAAAAGGCGCGTCTCAGGCGGCGGCCGCCCGAGAGGAGGAAGCCGGAGCGGAAGAAGAGGCCGCCGGCTTGGAAGAGGCCGGGGCGGAGGAAGACGGCTTGGAAGACGCGTGCGGAGCGGAGGCCTTGGAAGAAGAGGCCGGACCGGCGTCCGCCTTCGACACGTCCGCGCCTTTGCCGTAAGAATAGGAAGCCGCCAAAGGCTTATAATACGAGGAAGGAAGGCTTTCCGTGCGGACGACGGCCCCGTTTTTGCAGTAGAGGCGCTGCGCCGCCGCCCGGTAGCCGGTATGGGCCCTGGAATCGAGCCGGACGGCGCCGGCGGCGAGCGAGGAATCGAACGTGTATTTCGGCTGCGACGGGGCGGGGATGGTCTGCGTCACCTGCGAAGTGATGCGGATCTCGTCGTAATCCGACGGCTGGTAGCCGTAAAACGTCGCCGTCAGCGTTCTGCCGCTTGTGCCGGTCAGGATGTAGACCGGGTAGGACGTCGTGTTCTGGAACTTGAGGTCGAGGCCCGGGTAGCTGACCGTCGCGTCCTGCCCGATGGGGCAGTAGCTCGACGGCATGGAGTGGTTCGAGCGCACCGTGATCTTCATGCCGGAGCGCAGGGCGGCGCCGTACAGCGTGGTGGAGGCCTGGCAGATGCCGCCGCCGTCGTCCTGGACGATCTTTCCGTTCAGGATCGCCCCCGCCGGCAGGTAGCCGTGCGCGCCGTCGCACGGGCCGACCGTGCCGAGGAAGGAGAAGGTCCCGCCCGCCGGCACCTTGGTGCCGTTGACCGCGCGCAGCGCCTTCATCATGTTGTAGGTCCCGTTCGCGTTGTTGGTCGAGACCGTGCTGAACGTGCCGAGCTTCTGCAGGTGGCTTTTCACCTCCGCTATCGTCTGGTCGAACGGCACGGTCGAAACGGACATCGCGACGGTCCCGCTCCGGCTGCCCCCGACGACGGCGGAAACGTCCTTCCACAGTTTGTCGGTGTCGGGGGAAAGCCCGACGACGCCGTCCTTGCAGACGAAGGACTTCGTGTTCGCGTTGAAGGAAACGACGGCCGGGTTGACCGGTTTGCGTTCCACTTCCGACGCGACGGCCAGCACCTTCGCCTTCAGCGCGGTCTCGTCCGGCGTCAGCGTCAGCGTGTAATTTTTCGGGGAGGTTTTCAGCGCCTGCACCTGCGCGTAGCGCGTCTCTTCGTCCCCGGAGCGCGCGTAGCCGTGCGCTTCGTTCAGGACCTTCTGCGCGTCGCTTGAGAAGGTCATGTCGTCCTGGGTGATCCGCCAAGACTTTTCGCCGTATGTAATGCGGATGTCGTAACGCGGCGCGGCGGATTTTTCCTTCGCATGAACGGCCTCGAGCGCCTGCTGCATGGTCATGCCCCCGAGATCGACCCCCTCCACCCGGATGCCGCTGTAGAACCGGTCGGTGCCGATCGCCGCGGAGATCTGCTGCTGGCGCTTGTATTTTTCATAGATGCTCTTCCCGGCGTATAGGCCCGCCGCGACGCATACGACCAGAAGAGCGGCCACGACCGCGGCGGTCCTGCCGCCGCGCCCCGCGCTGCCCGGGTGGGGACCGTATTTCACTTTCGCAGAACCGAAACCCATGTAGTACCTCCAAACGGCCGCCGCCGGGCGGAATCCCGGATCCTTCCGGCATTGCATCCAGTGCGGGCGGTCTGTGCCATTATTATAGGACGCGGAAACGGGATTGTAAAGTTACAGCTTCGTTCCATCGGGCATCCGTATGGATTCCCAAGGAAATATATGCTATACTAAGCCGTAATATTTGGTTTGCAACAGGCACTCGCTTGAAAGGAGCGGTCCATGAAGATCCTGATTCTGTCCGCCGCCACGGGGGGCGGCCATCTGCGGGCTTCCCGCGCGGTAAAAACGTATATCGAAGAAAACGACCCGCAGTCGCAGGTCGAGGTGGTGGACGCGTTCAAAAACATGAGCGCCGTGCTGGACAAGACCGTCTGCGACGGATACCGCATCCTCGCCATGAAGACCCCGAAGCTGTTCGGCAGGCTCTACGACGCCACGAACAGGAAAAGCCCGCTCTCACGCATTCTCGGCTGGAACACGGCCGTTTTCAGCCGCCTGCTGCTGCCCGTGATCGACGAGCGGAAGCCGGACGCCGTGATCTCCACGCATCCGTTCGTCTCCGAGATGGTGTCGCACCTGAAGAAAAACGGCGACGTGACGGTGCCGCTCATCACGCTGATGACGGATTACGGCCCCCACCGCGCGTGGATCGGCAGCAACGTGGACGCCTACGTGGTGGCGGACGCCGCCATGATCCCTCAGATGGAGGCGATGGGCGTGCCGGCGCGGAAGATCTATCCCTTCGGCATCCCGGTCGGGCACGTGTTCTTCACCCGGTCGGACAAGCGTCAGCTTCTCAGGCGGTTCGGCCTCGACCCCGCCCTGCCGACCCTGCTCCTCATGGCGGGCAGCTTCGGCGTGACGAACATCCTCGACATCTACCGGCAGATCGTGCGCACCGAGATCCCGCTGCAGTGCGTCGTCATCACCGGCCGCAACGAAAAGCTGTACGCGGCTTTCAAGCAGGAAGCCGCCGCGAGCCCCAGGCCGACCAAGCTGGTCTATTTTACCGACGAGGTGGAAAACTACATGCACGCCGCCGACCTGCTCGTCACAAAGCCCGGCGGCCTCACGGTCTCGGAGGCGCTCGCGTGCAACATCCCGCTCGCCGTGTTCGACGCCATCCCCGGCCAGGAGCAGGACAACGCCGACTTCCTCCTGAACCACAACATGGCGGTCAAGCTCGCCCCCGGCGCGGACTGCGGCGAGGTCATCCGGTCGCTGCTGGAGGACAGCCGCCGCCTCGACGCCATGCGCAATTCCTGCGCGGAGTTCGACAAGTCCCATTCCGCCGAAAACATCCTCGCGCTGACCCGCGAACTCTGCGGGGGGCCCCCGCAGCCACGGCCGAACGTATAGCCCGCCGAAAACGGGAATCTTTCCGTGCTCGGACAGTCTAAAAAACTGCTCGCGCAGATAAAAACGCCCGGCGGGAGAGGCTCACAACTCTTCCGCCGGGCAAAACTGCTTTTTTCATGGTGCTGAACGGAGGGGCGAAACGGGCTTTATGCCCGCGCCGACACGCCGCTCAGTGTGAGGCGGCCTGCGCCGAGGCCGTATTCGGCTGGGCGGGGGCGATCGCGGCGGAGGAAGCCGTTTCCGCCGGCTCGGACGAAGCGCGTCCGGTCGCGCCCACACCCTCGGCGGGGTTCTTGAAAACGGTGATCTCGACCCTGCGGTTTTTCGAGCGCCCCTCTTCCGTGTTGTTCGGGGCCACGGGGTCGAAGTGGGCGTACCCCTGGATGGAAAGCTTGTTCTGCGGCAGGCCGTAACGGATCAGCTCGTTGAGCACCGTGACGGCGCGGTCGGTCGAGAGCTTCCACGAAAGCGCGTCGCTGTTTTTGGGGTCGAGGACAATGTCGGCGGTGTGGCCGCTGATGGTGATGTGGTCCACGCGGGTGTAGACTTTCCCGAGCGCCTGCTCGATCTCCTTTAAGATCGGTTCGCTCGTCGGGAGCACCTCGGCGCTGTTGCCCTTGAAAAGCACGACGTCCTTCAGGTGGATCTGCACGTAGGTTCCCATGTCTTCGAGGCCGATCTCGTTCTGCAGGTTGTTTTGCTTGATGTATTCCGACAGGACGTTGTAGATTTCCGTCAGGGCGTCGTTCACGGGCGCGCCGTGGCCGCCGCCGGACGAAGAGGAGGCGTTCTCGCCGCTCGAAAGCAGAGTCTGCAGGTTGACGACGCCGCTCTCCTCCGAGGCCGCGCCGTAGCCGAATCCCGTCCCGGGGCCGAACCCCGTGCCGGAGACGGCCGTGGTGTTGTTCAGCGCGACATGGAAGCTCTTCGCGACGGCTTCGTATTTCTTTTCGTTGATGGAGCTCATCGAGTACAGCATGGTAAACAGGGCGAACAGCAGCGTGATCATGTCGAGGTAGGTCAGAGTCCATCGATTGCCGTCCTGTTTGGAACCTTCGAGGGAAGGTTTTTTTCTTTTCAACATGAGAATTCAGCTCCAGTTAGTTCTCGATTCCGGCCTTGTATTTCTTTTCTCCGCCTTCAAACGCATGGTAGTACAGCGCGAGTTTGTTTTCGATGTTGCGCGCGCTTTCGCCGCTGGCAAGCATGCACATGCCGTCGATGATCATCTGCCGGTAGACCAGCTGGCGCCTGAGGAACATCTTGAGGTGGTTCGCGGCGGGCAGGTAGAGGATGTTGGCGAACGAGATGCCGTACAGCGTCGCGATGAACGCCGAGGCGATGGATTTCGCGAGGGCGTTCGCGTCCGAAATGTTGGAGAGCACCTGGATCAGGCCGATGACCGTGCCGATGATGCCGAGGGTGGGCGAGAAACCGCCCGCCCCTTCCAGAACGTCTATTTCCATCTGTTTTTTCTGCGTGTAGGAGTTGATGTCCGCCTCGAGCGTCGCCTGCATGCTGTCCACGTCCTTCATGTCCGTGGCGAGCAGCATGGCCTCTTTCAGCATCAGGTAATTTTCACCCTCCAGCTCCGGGTCGCTCATCCTGCTCTGCAGCTGCAGCAGACCCTCCGACCGGCAGATATTCGCCAGCTCACAGATCTTTTTGATAAGATTGTCGGGGTCCGGCTGGTTCTTCTTGGAGTAGCTTGCAAACAGGGCCTTGAGCGCCGCGAGGGTCCCCTTCAGCCCGTAGGAGACGATGACCGCGCCCGCGGTGCCGCCGAAGACGATCACGAACGGTGCGAGAAGGACGAGCGACTGCACGTGACCTCCGTCGAGAATGAAGCCGCCGATGATTCCGCCGAATGCAATCAGCAGCCCGATAATCGTTGAGATGTCCATTTGCCGACATACCCTCTTTTTGCGAATAATATGGGGAAAAGACTCAAAAAAAGTCGATTTACCGGCCGGAAAGATCTATCAAAAGGGCGAAAAATCAGCGCAGCGAAGCTCACCGCGAGTTTTCAGTTAGATTTTTCCCCTCTCATCCCCGCAACACCTTGTTTATCATAGCATAGCTGTGACCGGCT
Source organism: Caproicibacter sp. (assembly GCA_036741535.1). Classification (GTDB taxonomy): domain Bacteria; phylum Bacillota; class Clostridia; order Oscillospirales; family Acutalibacteraceae; genus Thermocaproicibacter. Next base: position 10,172 of record DAINSB010000029.1, read on the forward strand.
TGCAAGGATTTTTGGAAATTCCATCCTCTTCCGTCCCATATTTTTTGGGAACAGGAAAAAAACGGCATGCGGAGCGGCACGCAGTTCCGGGCGGGCCGCAAGGGTAGAATGAGCCGATCGGGCGAGTCCCGGGGCGGGGCCGATCAAGTGCGTCCCGGGGCGACAGACAAGCCTGCGATTTTCACAGAGCCGCAGCCGCGCCCGCCGTAGGCGGCGAAAGGCACTTTGTTCCCCCTTGATATTTCCGAAAATGTGTGCTATTCTCTCCTTGATTTTGGATGGAATTTCCGCACGATGCGGAGAACAGAGAGATCGACGATTCGGAGGTTTCGGCTTATGCGGGACATCGGCAGGAAAGGGGAAGGCGGCTTCTTCGCCGCGGTGGAGGAGGCCCTTCGGGACGAATCCGGCCGCCTGCCGTCGGAGGCTTCGCCGCAGGAGCTGCACGAAACTCTTGCGAAATGCGTGATGGAGCGCATCGCCCCCGCGTGGCGCAGGAGCGCGGAAGAATACGCGAAGCGGCGGCGCGTCTTCTACCTTTCCGCGGAGTTTCTGGTCGGGCGCGCCGTCTACAACAACCTGCTCGCCCTCGGGCTGACTTCCGACGTGCGGGAGGCGTTTCGCGCGCACGGACTCGACTTCGGCGTTTTCGAGCGGATCGAGGACCCGGCGCTCGGCAGCGGCGGCCTCGGGCGGCTCGCGGCGTGCTACCTCGATTCGGCCGCGACGCACGGGTGGCCGCTCGACGGCTACGGCATCCGCTACCGGCTCGGGCTGTTCCGGCAGAGCTTCGAGAACGGCTTCCAGAAAGAATCCGACGACGACTGGTCCCGCTTCGGGGACCCGTGGTCCGTGCGGCGGGAGCGGGACGCAAAGGAGGTCCGCTTTGCGGACTTCGCCGTCCGGGCCGTGCCGTACGACATGCCCATCGTCGGCTACGGGGGAAAACGGATCAACACGCTCCGGCTGTGGCAGAGCGAACCGCCGCATCCGCTCGACATCTCCCGCGCGCTGTACCCCGACGACAGCACGGACGCGGGCAAAACGCTGCGCATCCGGCAGGAGTATTTCTTCTGCTCCGCCTCGGTGCAGGACATTTTGCGCCGGTACGAAGCGCGGTACGGGGACGACTTCTCGAAGATCCCGCGGGCGTTCGCCGTGCAACTCAACGACACGCATCCGGCCGTGGCCGTCTGCGAGACGATCCGTCTGCTGACGCAAAAGGGCGTCCCGTTCGAGGAGGCGTTCCGCCTCACGCAGCGGACGTTCCGCTACACCAATCACACCGTGATGGCCGAGGCGCTCGAAACGTGGGACGAAGGGCTGTACCGCGCCGTCCTTCCGGAAATCTGCGACATCGCGGACCGCATCGCCGCTCGCCAGAAAGCGGAGTTCACCGCCCTCGGCGGCAGGTTTTCCGAAAACCTCGAGGCGTGCGCGGTCGTCGGCGAGACAAAAAGGAAACGCACCCTGCGCATGGCGAACCTCGCGGTGTACGCCTCGAGCGCGGTCAACGGCGTTGCGAAGCTGCATACGGAGATCCTCAAGAACCGCGTGCTCAAGGGATGGCACGACCTTTACCCGGAGCGGTTCCACAACGTGACGAACGGCATCACGCAGCGCCGGTGGCTGGCCCTGTGCAACCCGGAGCTTTCCGCGCTGGTGACGCGCCTGCTCGGCACGGATGAATGGATCACCGACCTTTCGCGGCTCGCGGGCCTCGCGCCGTTCGCGGAAGACGACGACGCGCTCGACGAATTCGCGACGGTCAAGGCGGAAAAGAAGCGTCAGCTTTCCGGTTATATGGCGAAGCGGGAGGGCGTGACCGTCCCCCCGGATTTCATCTTCGACATCCAGGCCAAGCGCCTGCACGAATACAAGCGCCAGTTCCTCAACGCGCTCTCCATTTTGGACCTCTACTACGGCGTCAAAGAGAACAGCGTCCCGGATTTCGCCCCCACGGCGTTTCTGTTCGGCGCGAAGGCGGCGCCCGGCTACGCGCGGGCCAAGGGCATCATCAAGCTGATCAACGAGATCGCCCGCCTGGTCGATTCCGACCCGGAGGCGCGAAAATTCCTGCGCGTGCTGTTCGTGCAGAACTACGACGTCTCCTACGCGGAGAAACTGGTCCCGGCGGCGGACCTCTCCGAGCAGATCTCGACCGCGGGCACGGAGGCCTCCGGCACGGGCAACATGAAGTTCATGCTCAACGGCGCGCCGACGCTGGGCACCTACGACGGCGCGAACATCGAGATCGTGCGGGAATCCGGCCCGGAAAACAACTACATCTTCGGCGCGCGCGTCGAGGAGCTGGACCGCATCCGCGAAAGCTACGACCCGAACCGGATCTACGAATCCGACCCGCGGGTCCGCCGCGTGCTGGACGCGCTCATAGACGGCACGCTCGACGACGGCGGCACCGGCATTTTCGCGGAACTGCGCGATTCCCTCCTGAAGGGCGCAAGCTGGCACCGGCCCGACCCGTATTTTCTGTTGTACGATTTTGAGCCCTACCGGGAAGCGCGGCTGCGCGCCAACCGGGATTACCGCGACCGCCGCGCGTTCGCCCGCAAAGGGTTCCGGAACACCGCGGCCGCGGGCGTGTTCTCGAGCGACCGCAGCGTCGCGGAATACGCAAGGGACATCTGGCAGGTCGAGCCCTGCGAGCCGGGGAAAAACATTTGAACCGGAGGCGGTGAGATCGTGAAAAAAGTCCCGAAAGCGGCCGCGCCGGGCGCGGAGAGCCTGTTCTCGGCCCGCGCGTGCGGCGTCCTTCTGCCCGTGAGCAGTTTACCCTCCCCCTACGGCATCGGCGGGCTCGGGAAGGACGCGTACCGTTTCGTCGATTTTCTGGAGCAGGCGGGGCAGCGGTACTGGCAGATCCTGCCCCTCGGGCCGACCGGCTTCGGGGACAGCCCGTACCAGAGCTTTTCCGCGTTCGCGGCGAACCCGTATTTCATTGATCCGGACCTGCTTGCGGAGCAGGGGCTCCTCTCGGAGGAAGAGACCGCGCGCTTTCCGTTCGGGGACGACCCGGAGCGGGTCGATTATGGCCTCCTGTTCCGGAACCGCTTTCCCCTGCTGCGCCTCGCGGCCGGAAGAATTCCCGAGAGCGACGGCGAATTCTCCGCGTTTCGCAGGGAAAACGCCTCCTGGCTCGACGACTACGCGCTTTTCATGGCGCTGAAACGGGAACACGGCATGGTTTCGTTTCAGGAGTGGCCGGAAAAGCTGCGCCTGCGCGACCCCGCGGCCCTGGACGCGGCGCGGGAGAGGCTCGCCGCCGAGGTGAGGCTCTGGCAGGCGGTGCAATACCTGTTTTTCTCCCAGTGGAGGCCGCTGCGGGAATACGCGAACCGGAAGGGCGTCGCCGTCGTCGGGGACCTGCCCATCTACGTCGCGCCGGATTCCGCGGACCTCTGGGCGCACAGCGAGCTGTTCCAGCTCGGCGCCGACGGGTGCCCGGCCGAGGTGGCCGGCTGCCCGCCGGACGCGTTCACCGCGGACGGGCAGTTGTGGGGCAACCCGCTCTACGACTGGGAAAAACACGCCGCGACGGGCTACTGCTGGTGGATCGACCGCCTGCGGAGCGCCGCGGCGGTCTGCGACGCCGTCCGCATCGACCATTTCCGCGGCTTCGCCGGGTATTACGCGGTGCCGGCCTCCCGCAAGGACGCAAAGCGCGGCCGCTGGCGCAAAGGCCCCGGCTCCGATTTCATCGGCGCGCTGAAGCGCGAGCTTCCCGCCCTCCCCGTCATCGCGGAGGACCTCGGATACCTGACGGACGACGTGCGCGCCCTGCTGGCCGAGAGCGGCTTCCCCGGCATGAAGGTGTTGCAGTTCGCGTTCGATTCCCGCGAGCGGAGCGACTATCTGCCGTACCGCTACGGCCGGAACTGCATCGTCTACACCGGCACGCACGACAACACCACCACGCAGGACTGGCAGTTCAGCGCCCCGAAGAAGGATGTCGCGTTCGCGCGCCGTTACCTCGGCGTCACCGCCCGGGGCGACTTCACGGGGGCCATGATCCGGGCCGCGCAGGGCAGCGTCGCCGACACCTGCATCATCCCGCTGCAGGACTACCTGCGCCTGGGGGCCGAGGGGCGCATCAACACCCCGGGGACCGCCCGCGGCAACTGGCGCTGGCGCGTCACCCGCGGGCAGCTCTCGCCGCGGCTCGCGCGCCGGATGCGCCGCACCGCGCAGACCTACGGCAGGCTAAGCCCGCCCGCGGGCCACGCTCCCCCCGGGGAAAAAGATCCGCAGTAAGCAGTGGCGTCCCCGTCTGTAAGACGGGGACGCCACTGCTATTCGATTCCGCCCCGGCCTCAGGGATTGGGGTCGGGGATGGACTTGCCGTTTTCCAGATCGGCCAGCTCGCTGACGACGGCGCTCACATCGGTCGAGACGACGTTGCCGTAGGGCACGCCGTTCAACACGGCGAGATAGCGCCGGCTGTCGGCCTGATAGAACTCCACCGTGTCCGTGGAAGCCTTGTCGAAGTAGCTGTATCTCACCGCCAGGACGGGCGTGCCGGCCGGCTTCGCGCCGGTGTCCTCCAGCAGCTCGACCCCGATGAGCTTCTCGTAGAAATGTTTGTAGTTCGTGTCATAATTCAGCTTCTTGCCGCCGTTGCCCGCCACCGTATAGGAATAGGTCTTTTGGCTGCCCGAAGACGCCGAAGACGAGGCGGCGGACGACGCACTCTGGGTGCGCGCGACATCGACCGTGTCGGTTTCCGCGCCCCTGGTGAACTCGATGGACTTCACGGTCTCGATGCCCGGCGTGAGAATCAGCTTGCTGCGCATGCTGAACAGATTCTGCTCCGCCACCGCGCCGACATTGTCCGAGGTGACGCTGTAGACCACGTTGACCCCGCCCAGCATGACATAGTATTTCGAGCCGCTCTGAGCGCCGACGAGCAGCCGGTATCTGCCGTTGTTCACCGTGTAGTCGGCGACGACGGCCGGTTTGTCGAACCCGTATTTGATCAGTGCCGCGGCATCCGGATTCACGGCCTCCACCGAGTCGGCGGTCAGCGTGGTCAGCGCGGCCTCCATGCCGCTCAGCTTCGTGCTGTCCGTCTGGTACGCCCCCGGCGACGTGATGGCGAGCGCGGCGCCCTGCTTTTCCATGATCACCTGCTGCGGGAAAGACGTGCCAGAAAGCGCGATCCGGCTGAAATCGTTCTCCCCTTCCGCGGCGGAGGACGAAGAAGAAGCCGGCGGCGCGATGGATAGGATCGTCTTGCTGACGAAATACTTCGCGCCCTCCAGAAGCCCCTGGTCGATGGCGACCACATAGACGTTGTTGGAGTTTGCGCCGCTCATATAATAGGCGGAGGAATCGGTCGCCGTGGCGTTGCCGATCTTGTAGTTGAAGCTCGTGCCGTCCTTGAAGCGCACCTCGACCGTCGCCTGCGGCTTTGAAAGGCCGAAGTCCTCGGTATCGCTCACGGTGCCGAGGTTTTTGGTCGCCACAAGGCTGAACCCGTTCTGCACGACGGAGCTCGTCTCGCCGGTGTCGATGGGGATCCCCCCGAGCTCCTGAACCGTATAGGTGACGGCCGGCGCGGAGGAAGACGACGAGCCGGAGGAAGAGGAGGCTTCGTCGTCGGAAGAAGAGGCGGCGGACTTCGCTTCCACCGGGACGAGGGTGTAGCTGCCGTTTTTGTTCGTCACCTTCATCGAGGCGACATCCGCGCTCGTCTTCGAGACGAGCTGGATGCTCGACGCCGAGGCCGAGGAGGAAGCCCCGCCTTCGCCGCCGCCCTTCGAGAGCAGCACCGCGGCGGTGCCGAGGCCCGCGGCGCAGACCGCAAGGATGATGAGGTTCCTCGTAGCCTTCTTCATGTCACAGCGACCTCCTCTTGCGGTAGACGACGATCCCCGCGACCAGAATCGCGGCGGGAAGAAGAACGGTGAAGACGCCGAGCCCGAGGAAAATACTCTGCGCGCTGCCGAGCGTGATGTCCTTGGCGTACAGCTCGCGGTTGGTGGTCGTCACCTGCGTGGAGGAGTTGGCCGTGCCCGTGGAATACTTCGAGAGGTCCACCAGATAGGCGCTGTTCGCCAGCACGTTGTTGGTGTTGAGCATGTCGCTCGCGTACATCATGGTGGACCCTACGGCCACAACGTTGGCGTGGTAGGTCTTGCCGCCCGCCCTGACGGAATCCTGAGACAGCGCCGCGAGGGTCTGCGCGGATTTATGCTGCTCGTCCGTTTCCGTTTTGTCGCCGTCCCTGTAAAGGTAAGTCGTGTCGTTCGACTTGACCAGCGCGTACGTGGTCCGCGTGCCGCTCGACTGGAACGTGACGTCGACCGGGCACGCACTCGGCATGAGCAGGTTGTTGTAGGTGGCGCCGGTGCGGCCGAAGCTCAGGGTGCTCTGCGCATTGCCCAGCAGATAGAGCGGATTGTTCATCACGTACTTCTGCGAATCCGTCTCGACGACGGCCTTCGCGGACTGTGGCTGCAGGCCCCATTCCTTCAGAAAGGAGGAAAGATTCGGCAGGTCCGCCTGCCCGGCGGAATACGTGACCATCAGCGAGCGGTCGGCCGCGAGGGACGTGTCGGAGAGGAAAGCCGTGAGCTTCTTGATCTCGGCGTCGGTCAGGTCGGTCGTCGGGCAGCCCAGCACGAGAAGCTGCGTCTTGTCGGGGATCTTATCCGTCAGCAGGCTGAACGTCTTCGTCTCGAAGCTGTTGCCCTTGAGCAGGCTGGTGTAGCCCGCGGTGTCCATCTTCTCGCTGTGGCCGGTCTCGAACGCGGCGACGGGCAGCGCGTCCGAAATGACCGTGTTCAGCGCCGACGCCAGGGCGGAATCCACGTTGGAATACGTCGTGCTGCTGGTATAGTCCTCGCTGTACTGCGAACTGAACAGATCGGTGCCCGCCAGTACACGGTAACGTTTGTCCGTCTTCACGATCACGTCGCCCGCGGTGAGGTTGTCGCTTTTATACTCGGCGGCGAACGTCGGGTTCTTGTCGAGGTCTTCGTACTGCACCGTAATGTTTTTGTTGCGCTCCGCGATCTTGGAGGTCAGGCTGTCGACCGTGCTGTAATCGGTGCCGAGCGAGTCGTTGTCGATGGCTTCCTTCGTGGCGCAAATATAGATGACGGTCGGGATCTTGACCTGGTCCACGACCTTGAGCGCCTCGGCGGAAAGCGTGTTGTTGGCGGACTTCGTCATGTCGAGGTTCAGCGACGGATATTTGTCCGTCAGCTTGCCGACGACCACGTTCAGCAGGACGATGACCGCGATGAAAACGGCCGTCATGGCCGTCGCCGTCGAGCCGTGCCTGAATTTCTCTTTTTTATAGAAAGGGATTTTCCCGGGTCCGCCGTCTCCGCCGTCCCCGCCGCCTTCCTTTTCCGCGTCCCGGGCGGGCGCTTCGTCGGCCTGCCGGGCTTCATTCGCCTGCGCGTCCGCCGCCGCGGGGGTCCCGCTCTCCGCAGTTTTTTCCTCTTCCGGTGTCGCGGGTTCCGTCTTCTCGGAGGCAGGTTCCGTCCGCGGTCCTTTTTCCTGATTCATATCTCGATTCTCCCCCTTAGCTCCATCTTTTGCTTTCCAGCTTGCGCGCCGTCAAAAACAGGAACGTGACGCCCACGCTCAGGAAAAACACGATGCTGGAAAGATTCAGAATCCCCTTGGTGAACGGCTGATACCGGGAATTGAAGGAAATCCAGGTAAAGAGGTTCGAGAGGGACTGGTTCTGCGTGCTGCCAGAAAAATTGCCGATCATCATCAGCAGAAGCGAGACGCCGAATGTCGCGATGGCGGCCACGACCTGGCTCTGCGTGAGCGAAGAGATGAAGTTGCCGATGGCGATCATCGCCACGCCGCACAGCAGCGAGCCGAGATACGCGGTGAAGATCGTCGCCCAGTCGGGCGACGAGAAAAACGTGATCACGACGGCCGGGATCAGCGTGGCGGTCAGCGCGATGGCAAACGTGAAAAACGACGCGAGAAACTTGCCCAGCACGATGCCGGTCACGCTGACGGGCGCGGTCAGAAGGCCCTGGTCGCTTTTGTTGCGGATCTCTTCGCTGAAGCTGCGCATCGTGACGATGGGCAACACAATGACCATGATCCACGTGAACAGCATGCCGTAGATCTGCGGGATATAGTCGGAAGACTGCGTCATCAGCACCTGAAAATAGTAAATGCCGAACAGAAGCATCATCACGCCGCAGAAGACATAGCCGAGCGGCGAGAGAAAATTGCTTTTGAATTCCTTTTTGCAGATCGCCATCATTTTTTACCACCGTCCTTTCTGGCCGGTTTCCCGGCCGCCTGCGCGTTGTCGCTCAGGTAGGCGGAACCGGTCAGCTTGAGGAACACGTCCTCGAGCGAAAGCGCGGAGCTCTCGAGCGCCAGAATGGGCCAGCCGCGCTTCGAGGCGACGCCGAAAAGCGGCCTGCGCAGGTCGGTCCCGCCGCGGCAGGTGATGTCGTATTCAAACACGCCCGGCTCCTTCTCGCCGTAACTGTGCACCTCGAGCACCCCGTGGATGGCTTTCAGCGTCTTCTGCATCTCGTCGGCCGGCCCTTCCAGGCGCACGGTGAGCTTCTGGTCCCCCGCCTGCTTGCCGCCGTGCTCCAGCTCGAAGGGCGTCCCGTCCGCGACAAGGCTGCCGCGGTTGACGATGATGATGCGGTCGGCGACGGCCTGCACCTCCGGCAGGATGTGCGAGCTCAAAATGACCGTGTGGTTTTTGCCGAGGCTCTTGATGAGGTTGCGCACCTCGATGATCTGCTTCGGGTCGAGGCCGACGGTCGGCTCGTCCAGCACCAGAAGAGGCGGATTGCCCACGAGGGCCTGCGCCAGGCCGACGCGCTGCCGGTAGCCTTTCGACAGATTGCCGATGAGCCTGCCGCGCACTTCTGTGATGCGCGTGAGCGCGCAGATCTCGCGCAGATGCTTCTCGCGCGGGAGCGTCACCTTTTTGAGCTCGTAAATATAGTTGAGGTATTCTTTGACGGTCATGTCGGGGTAAAGGGGCGGCACCTCCGGCATGTAGCCGATCTGCTTTTTGACCTCGTTCGGGTCGTCCAGAATGTCGTAGCCGCCTACGCTGACGGAGCCTTCGCTCGCCGAAATATACCCCGTGATAATGTTCATGGTGGTCGACTTTCCCGCGCCGTTCGGCCCGAGGAAGCCCACCACGGTATTCTCGCCGACGGAAAAGCTCACATCTTTCAACGCCACGTTTTCCCCGTAGTGCTTCGAGAGGTTCTTCACCTCGATCATCGTGCCATCCCTCCTGATCAGTCCACGCATTACCTAGTTTATTTTAGCAATTTACACAGATGAAAATGTAAACATTTCTTGAATTCTTCCCTTGTATTTCATGAATTTTGCGGGCGGGCGGGGTGCCCCCGCGGCCAAGACCGCCCGCTTACGCGCCTACGGCGGGCCACAACTTTGGCTTTCGGCAATGCGGCATCTTCCT
>DAINSB010000030.1:0-19148 GCA_036741535.1 Caproicibacter sp.
TGGAACAGGCGCAGGCCCGTGAAAGCCATGGCGATGCCGTATTTGTCACACGTTTCGATCACATTGTCGTCCCGGATGGAGCCGCCCGGCTGGGCGATATAGCCGATGCCCGAGCGGTGCGCCCGCTCGATGTTGTCCCCGAACGGGAAAAACGCGTCGGAGCCGAGCGAAACGCCCGTCTGCTTCGCGACCCAGTCTTTCTTTTCCTCTTCGGTCAGCGGCTCGGGCCTCGCGGTGAAGAACCGCTGCCAGACACCGTCCGCCAGCACGTCCGCAGAATCGCCGGAAAGATAGACGTCGATCGTATTGTCACGGTCCGGGCGATGAAGGTCGCTCCGGAACGGCAGGGCCAACACTTTGGGATGCCGGCGCAGGAACCAGATGTCCGCCTTATTCCCGGCCAGGCGGGTGCAGTGGATACGCGACTGCTGCCCGGCGCCCACGCCGACCGTCATGCCGTCCTTCACGTAGCACACGGAATTGGACTGCGTGTATTTGAGCGTGATCAGCGAGATGAGAAGGTCGCGCTCCGCGCCCGCCGGGATCGTCTTGTTGCGCGTCACAACGTTGTGCAGAAGGGACGCGTCGATCCTGCTCTCGTTCCGGCCCTGCTCGAACGTGATGCCGAAGACATCCCTGCGTTCCACCCGATCGGGGCGGTAGGCGGGGTCGGTCTGCACGATGTTGTAAGTCCCCCTCCGCTTGGCCTTCAGAATGGCGAGCGCCTCGTCCGTGTAGCCGGGCGCGACGATGCCGTCCGAGACTTCCCTTTTGAGCAGCAGCGCCGTTTCTCTGTCGCAAACGTCGGAAAGGGCCGCGAAATCCCCGTAGGAGGACATCCGGTCCGCGCCGCGCGCGGCGGCGTACGCGCTCGCGAGCGGGGACAGCGCCAGGTCGTCGACGAAAAAGACCTTTTTCAGCGTGTCGGAAAGTTCCGTGGCCACGGCCGCGCCCGCCGGGCTGACATGCTTGAAAGAGGCGGCCGCGGGCAGGCCCGTCGCCTGCTTCAGCTCCCTCACGAGCTGCCAGCTGTTGAGCGCGTCCAGAAAATTGATGTAGCCCGGTCTGCCGTTCAGCACCCGCAAAGGGAGTTCCCCGCCGTTCTTCATGAAGATGCGCGCCGGTTTCTGGTTCGGATTGCAGCCGTATTTCAGTTGGATTTCGTTCGCCATTGACTTTTCCCCTCCCGTCGGTTCATTCCGTTTTGCAGAGGTTCTTATTGAAAATGCGCGTTTCCGTCAGACCGGTCTTCAGGCTGATGTATCGGGTAAACAGAGAGACTTTATTTTCGGAATCGAGGTTTTCCCACACGGCGTGGGAAAATTCGTCGATGGTGCCGGGCAGCTTCAGCCGGATCGGCTCCCCCTCGAACGGAGGCAGCGGATCTCCGTCGCCGTCAGCCGGACCCCGGCCGAGATAGGTCTGGATCAGCCGCCCTTCCCCGGCCGCCGGGCTGCCGTACTCGTAAAAATAGCGCAGCGTGGACTTTCCGGATACATCGCCGCTTTTCAGGATGGAAAGGCGGTAGCCGAAAGCCGCCCCGGTCTCGACAAGCCCGGAGATGCGCGGCGTGAAATTCGGGGCGTCCGGCTCGAAGGTGCGCGTCCGCAACGCTTCTTCAAAGGTCCCCCCCTGCGAAAGGACATCGAAAACGGTGTCCGTCTGGTCGCCGTTCGTCACAATGGTCCTCGAGTCCAAGACCCGCACCGGCGAGTAGATGATCAGCGACGGATCGGAGACCTTCGCCGCGTCGTAGGCCTGCGTGCGAATGCCGTTGCCTTCTTCGACGAAAATGCGGTTCCGGCTGTTTTCGCTCCTTCCCATGATGAAATAGGCGATCACGGCATAGTCGCCGTCTTCGCTCTTCCCCAGGATGATGCCCCTGCCGGGGTACGGATTGCCGCCAAGTGTCTGTTCAATCGTGCTCGGATTCAAAATCTCAACCTCCCGTAATCGTGACTTTGCCGTTTTCCACACGCAGCCTGCCGGCGCAGAAAAGCGCCGCGGCCTGCGGGAGCAGCTGCCACTCCGCCTGCTCCATCACCCGTCTCTGTAAAATTTTCGGCGTGTCGCCTGGGAGGACCTCCACCGCCTTCTGCAGGATGATCGGCCCCCCGTCGCAGATCTCGTTGACAAAATGAACGGTCGCGCCGGTCACTTTCACCCCGCGTTTCAGCACCTCTTCATGGACGCGCAGACCGTAATATCCCTCTCCGCAGAAAGACGGGATCAGCGAAGGATGGACATTCATGATCCGGTTGCGGAACTCCGCGACCACCGGACCGCCGACGATGGTCGTGAAGCCCGCCAGAACGGCCAGCCCGATACCGCCCTCCCGCAGCCGCGCGAGGAGCGCGGCGTCGTATTCCCGCTGCGAGGCGAACGCGCGGCGGCGCAGTACCGCCGTCGGAACCCCCGCGCCTTTCGCGCGCTCCAGCGCATAGGCCCTCGGATTGCTGGAAATGACGAGCGAAATTTTCCCGCCGGGAATCCTGCCGGCCCTTTCCGCGTCAAGCAGGGCCTGAAGATTAGTCCCTCCGCCGGAGACCAGGACCGCGATGTTCAGCATAGCATGACACCTTCGTCGCCGGACACGACCTGCCCGATCATGCGGGCCTCTTCCCCGCAGGCGGCGAGGCAGGAAAGGGCCGCGCCGGCGTCCTCTTTCGCCACGGCGAGACACATGCCGATACCCATGTTGAACGTATTGTACATGTCGCGCTCCGGGATGTTGCCCTGCTTCTGGAGAAGAGAAAAGATCGGCAGCTTCGGCAGCGTGGTCAGGTCGATTCTCGCGGTCAGGCCCGGCTTCAGCATACGCGGAATGTTTTCAAAGAACCCGCCCCCGGTGATGTGGGAAATCGCCTTGACGCGGACCTTTTGCAGCAGCGAAAGCACCGGTTTCACGTAGATTCTGGTCGGCGTGAGAAGCTCTTCCCCCAGGGAGCGGCCCAGTTCGGCGATCTGCATCCCGATGTTGCGCTCGCTGAGGTTGAAAACCTTGCGCACCAGCGAAAAGCCGTTGGAATGCAGACCGGACGAGGGAAGCCCGATGAGAACGTCGCCGGGGACGACGCCCGAGCCGTCCAAAATTTTGCCGCGGTCCACCACGCCGACGGAAAAGCCGGCCAAGTCGTACTCGTCCGCCGGGTAAAAGCCCGGCATCTCGGCCGTTTCGCCGCCTATCAGCGCGCAGTCGGCCTGCACGCAGCCCTCGGCGACGCCGGAAACGATCTGCTCGACCGTCTCCGGATGATTTTTCCCCACGGCGATATAGTCGAGAAAAAACAGCGGTCTCGCCCCGCAGCAGACCACGTCGTTCACGCACATGGCGACGCAGTCGATGCCGACCGTATCGTGCTTGTCCATCAGAAACGCGATTTTCAGCTTTGTCCCGACGCCGTCGGTGCCGCTTACGAAGACAGGCGTTGTCATGCCGGAAAGGTCCGGCTGGAACAACCCGCCGAACCCGCCGATCCCGGAAAGGACGCCCGGGGTCTCGGTGCGCCGCACATGCTTTTTCATCAGTTCCACGGCCCGATAGCCCGCGGTGACATCCACCCCCGCGGCCTTATAGCTTTCGCTGAAGCTCTTCATTCCTCTTTCTCCCCCATTCGATTAAAGGTTTTCCGCCTGCTCCCGGACGGCGGCGTCTTTTTTCGCCACTTTTTCCGCAAGTTCGCGCTTCATGCCGGCCAATTTGACCGCAAGCTCCGGGTCGCCGAGCGCCAGGATCTCCGCCGCCAGAATCGCCGCGTTTTCGGCGCCGTCAATCGCCACGGTCGCGACCGGAATCCCGCTCGGCATCTGCACCGTTGCGAGAAGCGCGTCCAGCCCCCCGAGCTGGGAGGATTTCATCGGGATGCCGATGACCGGCAGCGTCGTTCCGGCGGCCAGAAATCCGGCGAGGTGCGCCGCCATGCCGGCGGCGGCGATGATGACACCGAAGCCGTTTTCCGCGGCGGACCCGGCGAACTCCGAGGCCGCCTTCGGGGTTCTGTGGGCGGAGATGACGCGCGTTTCAACCGGGATCCCGAACGATTTCAGCTTTTTGACGGCCGCCGAGACCACCGGAAAATCGCTGTCGCTGCCCATCACGACGGCGACCTTTTTTTGAACGGACATGGCCAACACTCCTTCAATTCTTTAATAAGACGCATTCGCGAAAGAAACCGGGCGGGGCCCCGAAGGGCCGGGCCCGGCAGAGACAGTCACTTGCCGGCCGCTTCCGCGGGGGCGCCGTCGGTGACGAATTCCTTGAGGGAGGCCGCAAGACCCGCAAGGGACTGGATGTCGGACGGGATGATCAGCTTTGTCGCCTTGCCGTCCGCCGCCTTTTCAAACGCTTCGAGGCTCTTGAGCGCAATGACCTTGTCGCTCGGGCTCGATTCGTTCAGCAGCTTGATGCCGTCCGCCATCGCCTTCTGCACCAGCAGGATCGCCTCCGCTTCGCCCTGCGCCTCGCGGATCTTCGTTTCCTTCTGGGCGTCGGCGCGCAGGATGGTGGATTCCTTTTCGCCCTCCGCCACGAGGATCGCGCTGCTCTTCTCCCCCTCCGCGGTCAGGACCTGGGCGCGGCGCTCGCGCTCGGCCTTCATCTGCTTCTCCATGGACTCCTGGATCTCCCGCGGGGGGACGATGTCCTTGAGCTCCACGCGGTTGACCTTGATGCCCCACGCGTCCGTCGCCTCGTCGAGCACCGTGCGGATCTTGGCGTTGATGACGTCGCGCGAAGTCAGCGTGTGGTCCAACTCGAGGTCTCCGATGATGTTGCGCAACGTCGTCGCCGAAAGATTTTCAATGGCGGAAAGGGGGCGTTCCACACCGTAGGCGTACAGCTTCGGGTCCGTGATCTGGAAATAGACGACCGTGTCGATCTGCATGGTCACGTTGTCCTTCGTGATGACGGGCTGCGGGGGAAAATCAATGACCTGCTCTTTGAGGGAGACTTTTCTGGAGACCTTGTCGATGAACGGGACCATGAAATGCAGCCCCGTGTCCCAGGTCGTCTGGTAGGCCCCCAGACGCTCGATGACATAGGCGTGCGCCTGCGGAACCACTTTCACGTTGGCGATGAGGATGACAAACACGACAACGATCAGGATAATCAGAACCCACAGCATAATGCTCCAGCCTCCTTTTGATGTCAGTCCGGCTTTTCGCGTACGATCAGCTTGACCCCGTCGATGGATTCGACCACGACGCGCCGGCCCGCCGGGATCACCGATCCGTCGGCGGAGCGCGCGGTCCAGATGCTGCCGAGGACGTTCGCCTGCCCCGTGCCGACGGTGTTGTCGATTTCCACCGTCACGAGCGCGATCTTCCCCAGATACCGGTCCGCGTTGGTGCGCGTCTTCCGCACCGCGAGCTTCCTCACGGCCAGCGGCCGCATCGCCGCAAGGGCCGCGGCGGAGACGACGCCGAAAACAAGAACCTGCACGATCAGCGGAGCATCCGCCAGGCAGGCGATCAGCGCCGCCAGGGCCCCGGCGGCAAACCAGACGGAGACGAGCTGTACGGTCGCCATTTCGATCACGGCCGCGAGAAGAATCACGGCGAGCCAGACATACGGCATTCCATCCGCCCTCCTCTTTTCTGCGGGCCCGTCAAGCCCCGGATAGATTCATTCTACCATGAAAACCGCGGCCGCGCAAGACGCGCGGCCGGCACGGACCTGGACAGTCTCGGAAACCGCCGGGAGGGCTTATTTTTTCGCCGGGCAAGGCGGCGGGCGAAACCGGCTGCGCCGGCGGCGCAGAAGTCAGCCCACCGTGACGGAATCGCGGATGGCGGCGAATTTTTTATCGCCGATGCCGCTCACGTTTTTCAGGTCCTCGACGCTTTTGAACGGCCCGTGCTGTTCCCGGTAGGCGACGATCCGTTTCGCGATCACGTCGCCCACGCCGGAAAGGCCGTCGCTGAGCTGCTGGGCCGACGCGGTGTTGATGTCGATCTTGCCAGCCGGCCGCGCCGAAGACGCGCGGCTTTTCCCTTTCGCGGACGCCGCCGCCCGGGAGGAGGAATCGGCGGCGCGCGCGGGGGCTCCGGAAGACGCCGCGGGAGGGATTGACGACGCTGTGTACTCCTCCGTGGACGCGGCCCCGGAGGACGCCGCATCCACCGTCACGGCCGGCTCGGAGACGGAGGCGTCCGGAACGTAAAACGCATTGTATCCGACGATCACCGCGCAGAGGACCGCGGCGATCAGAATCAGGCATTTCATCTGCCGGGACTGGTCGTCCATGGCGGATCACCCCCTCGACCGCCTGCTTCAAAGCGGACGCAAACGCCTGAGAAAATCCGTAAAATAGGGCGGCAATTCGCTTGTGATCTCAATGTACTTTCCGCTGCGCGGATGGACGAAACCGATCACGCGGGCGTGCAGGCACTGGCCTTCGAGGCCGGGCACCGCCTTTTTCGCCCCGTACACCGTGTCGCCCGCCACGGGATGCCCGAGATACGCCATATGCACCCGGATCTGATGCGTGCGGCCCGTCTCGAGCTTCAGGCGGATATGGGTATACCCTTCGTACCGGGCGATCACCCGCCAGTGCGTGACGGCCGGGCGGGAGTTCTTCTCGGTGACGGCCATCTTTTTGCGGTTCACGGGATGCCTCCCGATCGGCGCGTCCACCGTGCCGGCTTCCTGTTTCATGCCGCCCAGGACCACCGCCTCATAGAGGCGGGTAAAGCTGTGCGCGTGGATCTGCGCCGCGAGCTTCCGGTGGGCAAAATCGTTCTTCGCGACAATGAGAAGGCCGCTCGTGTCCCGGTCGATGCGGTGGACGATGCCGGGCCGCAGCACGCCGTTGATGCCGGAGAGCGAAGAGCCGCAGTGCGCGAGGAGCGCGTTGACGAGGGTCCCGGTCGCGTGGCCCGCGGCCGGGTGCACCACCATGCCCTTCGGCTTGTTGACGACCAGCAGATCGTCGTCCTCGTAGCGGATGTCGAGGGGGATGGCCTGCGCGACGGCTTCGGCGGGCACGGGGTCCGGCAGAAACAGCTCCACTCTGTCGCCCGGGGCGCACTTATGGCTCTTCTCCGCCCGCTTTCCCCCGACGGAGACGTTGCCCTCTTCGATCAGCCGCTCCGCGGCGGAGCGCGTGACGTTTTCCGCCTTCAGGCTGATGAATTTATCCAGCCGGACCCCCGCGTCCGGCTCCCGCGCGGTCAGCACGATCCTGCGCATCGCTATTTCGTCCGCAGCACTTTTTCGGACCGGTCGTCCTTTTCCAGAAAGAACAGCACGTGGATGATGAAAAACACCGCGCCGACCGTGACGCACAGGTCCGCAAAATTGAAAATGGCGGGGAAAAAGGACAGATGCAGATAATCCACCACATAGACGTGCGAAATCCGGTCGATCATGTTCCCGATCCCGCCGCCGAGCACGAGGATGCACGCCGCCCTGGAAAAGAATTCATGATTTTTATACCGGAAGATGGCCACGACGATAAAAACGCAGACGACGGCGGTGACGGTGACGAAAAACGCCGTCCAGTTCTGCAGCATGCTGAAAGCCGCCCCCCGGTTGGGGACATACTCCAGGCTGAAAAGGCCCGGAATGACGGAGATGCTCCCGACCGGCTTGACATACTGGACGGCGAGCAGTTTGAAAATCTGATCCGCGGCCACGACCAGCACCGCCAGCAGCAAAGAAACAATTGCCAAAAGGTTCCCCTCCGATCTTCGTTGGTTGCAGGCAAAGACGTGCGGGAGAGCCGGACCCGGTTCCCCCGCACGAAGCCTCCGTCTTATTTCTGAATCGACTTCAAGACCGACGCACAGCGTTCACAGACATCGGGATGTTCCGGATCGCCGCCCACGGTGTCGCGGTAGCTCCAGCAGCGGGCGCATTTTTCGCCGTCCGCATGGAAGACGGAAACCGAAAGCCCGGGCAGCCCCTCCCCCTCAAAATTACCTTTGCCGCCGTTCTCGATCTCCACGCGGGAGACGATCAACACGGTGGGGAGCACGCCCTCGACCGAGCTGACAAAATCGTACAGATCGCCGGAACAGTGCAGCACGACCTTCGCGTCGAGCGACGAGCCGATGACCTTCTCGGTCCGCGCGATCTCCAGCGCCTTTTTCACGTCGTCGCGCAGCAGGTGGATTTGATCCCACTTCGCGACGAAATCCACGTCGGCGCTCACTTCGACGGGCTCCGGCATGTCGTTGTAGAGCACGTTGCGCGCGTCCTCGCCCTTTTTGTGCTTCATCGCCTGCCAGATCTCGTCAGACGTGAAGGCGAGGATGGGGGAAACGAGCCGCGCCATGCCGTCGAGGATCACGTACATGGCCGTCTGCGCGGCGCGGCGCGTCGGGCTGTCCGGCCGCTCCACATAGAGCCTGTCCTTGAGCACGTCGAGGTAGAAGTTCGACATATCGACCACGCAGAAATTGTGGATCGCGTGGTACGCCTCGTGGAACGTATAGGTCGAGTACCCTTTGTTCACCTGTTCGATCAGGCCGTTGAACCGGTGCAGCGCCCAGCGGTCGATGGGCTCGAGGCGGTCGAGGGGGACGGAATCGGTGTCCGGGTCGAAGTCGTAGAGGTTCCCGAGGATGAACCGCGCCGTGTTGCGGATCTTGCGGTAGGCGTCGGAAAGCTGCTTGAGGATCTTTTCGGAGATGCGGATGTCCGCGTGGTAATCCGCCGAAGAAACCCACAGGCGCAGGATGTCCGCGCCGTATTTCCGGATGATCTGCGCCGGGTCGATGCCGTTGCCGAGCGACTTGCTCATCTTGCGGCCCTCGCCGTCGACGACCCAGCCGTGCGTCACGACCGTGCGGTACGGGGCTTTTCCCCGCCACGCGACGGAAGTCAGCAGCGAAGACTGGAACCAGCCGCGGTACTGGTCCGCGCCCTCGAGGTACATGTCGGCCGGCCAGTGAAGCTCCGGCCTCTGGTCCGCGACGGCGGCGTGGCTGCAGCCGGAATCGAACCATACGTCCATGATGTCGCGTTCCTGCGTAAAGGCGGTGCCGCCGCATTTCGGGCACTTCGTCCCCGCGGGCAGGATCTGGGCCGCCGTCTTCTCGTACCACGCGTCGGAGCCCTCTTTGCCGAACAGGCGCGAGACGGCCATCATGGCTTCGTGCGAGATCAGCGGTTCGCCGCAGTCTTTGCAGTAGAAGATCGGGATCGGCACGCCCCAGCGGCGCTGGCGCGAAATGCACCAGTCGTTGCGCTCGCGCACCATCGACGTGATGCGGTCGCGGCCCCATTCCGGGACCCATTCCACCTTGTTGATCTCTTCGACGGCCTTGTCTTTGATGGCCTCGACCGAACAGAACCACTGTTCCGTCGCGCGGAACAGGACCGG
Organism: Caproicibacter sp.; assembly: GCA_036741535.1. Classification (GTDB taxonomy): domain Bacteria; phylum Bacillota; class Clostridia; order Oscillospirales; family Acutalibacteraceae; genus Thermocaproicibacter. The sequence goes on from DAINSB010000030.1 coordinate 9,327, forward strand.
CTTCTTGCAGCGCCAGCAGTGCGGGTACTGGTGGACGATATGCTTGACGGCGAACAGCGCGCCGATGTCCTGCAGGTGCTGCAGGATGGTCTTGTTGGCCTGCTCGGTCGTCTGGCCCGCAAACAGGTTCCCCGCCTCCGCCGTCATGCGGCCGTGGCTGTCGACCGGGACGACGACGGGCAGGTCGGGGTAGTGATCGTGGCAGACGTCGAAGTCCTCGACGCCGTGGCCCGGCGCCGTGTGCACGCATCCGGTGCCGCTGTCGAGCGTGACGTGGTCGCCGACGATGACGAGCGAAGTGCGGTCGAGGAACGGATGGGCCGTCTTCATCAGCTCGAGCTCGCTGCCCTTGAAGGTCGCGACGACTTCCCAACCGGTTTTTCCGGCTGCGCGCATCGTCTCTTCGCAAAGGGCGGACGCCATGACGTACCACTCGTCCCCGCATTTTACGAGGGAATACTCAAAATCCGGGCCGAGGCAGATGGCGACGTTGGCCGGCAGGGTCCAGGTCGTCGTGGTCCAGATGACGAAATACGTCTTGGCAAGGTCCGCGCCTTTGGCGGTGAAAAGGCCCTTGTCGTCGGTGACGCGGAACTTGACGTAGATGGAATCGCACGGGTCTTCGGAATACTCGATCTCCGCCTCGGCAAGGGCCGTCTCGCAGCTCGGGCACCAGTAGACGGGCTTGAGGCCCTTGTAGATCAGGCCTTTTTCCGCCATGTCCGCAAACACTTCGATCTGTTTCGCTTCAAAATCCGGCGTGAGGGTGATATACGGGTGGTCCCAGTCGCCGATGCCGCCGAGGCGCTTGAATTCCTCGCGCTGGCCGTCGAGGTACTTCAGGGCGAATTCCCGGCAGATCCTGCGCAGCTCCACGTCCGAAATAGTGGAGGAATTCCCGACGCCGGCCTTTTTGCGGGCCTTCAGCTCCGTCGGCAGACCGTGCGTGTCCCAGCCGGGCACGTACGGCGCCTGGAACCCCGTCATGTTCCGGTAGCGGACGATCATATCCTTCAGCACCTTGTTGAGAGCGGTCCCCAGATGGATGTCGCCGTTCGCGTACGGAGGCCCGTCGTGAAGCACGTAGACCGGCCGGCCGGCGTTCTTTTTCATCACGTTTTCATAGACCTTGTTTTCCTGCCAGGCCTTCAGCATTTCAGGCTCGCGCTTCGGCAGGCCCGCCTGCATGGGAAAATCGGTCTTCGGAAGATTCAGCGTGCTTTTGTAATCCATCGGTTCGTCTCTCCTCTAAGATGTTTCGTGGGCGTATCGAAATCCGGATTTCATGCCGGGCCGCCGGGCTGCTCCTGTTCCTCGTCGAAATTCGAGATCCGGGCTGTGAACATGCCGTCGTCCCGTTCCGGTTCGGCGGGCTGCGCGGGCGCGGCTTCTTCCGCCGCTTCCGGCGGCGCAGCGGCCTCGGCGGCCGGCGCAGATGCAGGAGCGGGGGCGGATGCGGATGCGGGCGCCGGCTCCCGTTTATGGACCGGCAGCGCGTCGATCAGCGTGAGGTGCTCCTTGTAGGCGTTCAACAGTTTTGTGCGGAAATCGGAGACGGCCTGCTGCAGGCGCTCCAGTTCCTTTTTCTGGTCCGTGATCTTTTCCTCCGCATTGGCGAGGATGTGGTCCGCCTTGAGGTTCGCGTCCTTGATGATGATCTCCGACTTGTGGCGCGCTTCCCGCACGGAGGCGTCGCCGACCTTCTGCGCGCTGATGAGGGCGTTCTTGATCTCGTCCTCCTGGGCGCGGTATTCCTCAATCTTGCCCGCCAGGACCTTCAGTTTCTCAAGATTCTGCTCGTTTTCCGCCTTCAGCTTGTCGATCTGCTGGTCCTTCGCAACGTTCGTCTTCAGAAGCTCGTCGTAGGATTCACGCACGCGGTCGACAAAGCCGTCCACGTCTTCCGCCTTGTACCCGGAAAAGCCGGACTTGCGGAACCCGACATTGATAATATCGTTCAGCGTCATCATGAAAATTCACCTCGTCAAATATATTTTCGGCCTGCCAAGCAAATTTTTCCCTTTTTGGTCTCCGGACCGACCCGGTCCACGACAAAACGTCCTTTCCCCCGCACGGAGAGGATGTCGCCCTCGCGGACGGCGGCATCGGGTGCAAACGCATCCTCGTGGTTGACGGCGACCTGCTTCGAGCGGATCAGCGCCGCCGCCTTTTCGCGGCTGATCCCCGCCGCGGCGGCGACCGCACAGTCCAGGCGGGGCGACGCGACGACAGCGGAAAACGGCGAGAAGCGGTGCGCGGGGGGATAGGGCTCCCGCGCACCCGGCGCAAGGCGCACACCGGCTCCGCCGATTTTCTCCACCTGCGAGCAGAGAAAACCGGAGATCTCCTCCCGGCAGAAAAGGACGCAGCGCCCTTCTTCCACAAGGATGTCCCCCAAGGCGGCGCGCTCCACGCCGAGATGGATCAGCGCCCCCAGAAAATCGCGGTGCGTGAGGGTATCCTGCGGGCGGTAGCGGGCCGTGAGCGCGCAGAGGGGAAAAGCGTCTTCTTCCGGCTCCGTAAAATCGGGGAACGCGCCGAAGAAGACGCGCTCCGCCTCTTCATGCCCGCCCCAGAACGCGGTGTTCGAAAAGCCTTCCCTTTCGACAATTTTTGCGGCGACGCGCGCTTCGTGATCGTCGAGAAAGCCGACAAAACGCGCGCGTTTCCCGGCACGGGCAAGGCGGGCCGCGTCGGCGATGCGCGCCTGAAGCAGCCCGCCCTTTCCGTCAGCGCCTGTGCCCATTAAAAATAGACGCCGTTGTTTTCCAGCTCGTCCATCACGTCTTCGCCGGTCAGGTCCACGTTGTACGGGGTGATGATGAACGTGGAGGTGGCGACACGCTTGATCTTCCCGCCGTTCGCGTAGGCGACGCCGCTCAGAAAGTCGATGATCCTGCGGGAAATATCTTTTCCGGTGTTTTCAAGGTTGAGAACGACCGTGTGCATCTTGAGCAGCTCGTCCGCGATGGCGCAGGTTTCCTCCCCGAAGCGTTCGGGCTTGAAGAGCACCACCTGAAGCTGCGCCGTGGCGTGGATGTTCACAACCTTGTTGCCGTTCCCGCCGAGCGGCGCCCGCCGGAGGGATTCGCGCTGCGACGATTCCGGTTCCGGCCCCTGCTTATGGTCCGCGACGTCGTTGGGCATCCCTTCCTCCGCCCCGTATTCGTAATCGTCGTACTCGTCCTCGGGCGGATTCCACATATCCTTGATCTTTTCAACAAAACCGGACATCATTCTGCCTCCCAGAAATCAGTTTTTATCTATAAACGCGCGGTCCGTACAGAGCGGTTCCCACGCGCACCAGATTCGCACCGGATTCGATTGCAAGCGCATAATCGGCGGACATCCCCATCGACAGGTAGTCCATAGTTACATTATCTATTTTTTCCCGCTTTATGTCAATAAAATATTGATTCATCCTGAAAAAATAATCCTTCGTCTCCTTTTCCGGGGCACCCGCGGGCGGGATCGCCATCAGGCCGCGGACCCGGATTCCCGGCAGGACCGACGCCGCGAGCAGCAGGTCGTGCAGATGCTCGGGCAGCACGCCGGATTTGTTCTCTTCCCGGCCGATGTTCACCTCGATCAGAATATCCGTCCGCGTCCCGTGCTTTTCGCTCAGGCGGGAAACCCCGGCCGCGAGCTTTTCGCTGTCGACCGACTGGATCATGGCGACGCGCCCGACGAGATATTTGACCTTATTGAGCTGCAGATGCCCGATGAAGTGCAGCTCGCAGTGCGCGAGGTCGTAGCTGTCGTATTTCCCGGAAAGCTCCTGCACGCGGTTTTCGCCAATGTGGTCCACGCCGAGGGCGATGCTGCGGTTGATCACCTCGACCGGCACGGTCTTCGTCGCGGCCAGAAGCGTGATGTCCTCCGGCCTGCGGCCGGACTTCACCGCCGCCCGCGCCATGTTTTCGCGGATCACCTTGAGGTTTTCCTCCACGTCCTGAAAACGCTTTTCCAAATCACTGGACGACTTTTCCGTCATATAAATCAGTTCCTTCCACAACAACTTCATCGGACAGTTTTACCGTGTCCTTGGTATATAATGTGTTCAGATCCGGCGAAGGATCACAGACGACATAATTGTCCGTGCTGAACTCGGGCACAATCTGGCGGAACTCGATCTGGCCGCCGTGCATGACGTAGACGCCCTGCACGTCCTTTTTCTCCGACGTTTTCTTGCCGGAGGGGCCGGAGACCGTCTTCTTCAGCGACGCGAAATGGACCGCCTTCTGGCTGACGCGGATGCCGGTGTACTGCTGGGTGGCGATCTGCGCGGTCTCGCACCGGATGCCGGCGATCTCTTGGTTCATGTCCTTGCATTCGAGGATCACGGCGGCCTCCGAATTCCGGTCCTTCCGGTTGACGGCCGCGACGCCCGCCGGAACGGAGACGTCGGAAACGAACGGAAACTGCACCGAAACCTGCCCGCCGGATTCGGTCTGGCGGAAATTCACGACCTTGTCCGCCGGAACGATGCAGGCGAGATACCACACGTAGTCGTCGCAGATTTTCCCGACGGTGCCGGAGACGGGCGCCTCCGGCTTCTGCCTTGCGCTGCGGATCTGGTCACAGGTCATGGAGGTCACGCCGGAAAAGTCGAAAGCGGACTCGAGCCCGTCGGTCGTCTCGATGAAATATCCCGACGCGGGGGAAACGATCGTCCCAGACGCGCTGCCCGCCTCGGCGGCGAGCGCCTTCCGCTGGCTCTCCAGCGCGCTGATGCGCGCGTTGAAGTTCCCGACCTTCCCCGTCGCGATCTGCTTGCCGTTGATCAGGTCGAGCAGGCCGTCCCGCTGCCCGGAGGCGGCCGTCAGATCGCCGGCGTTCACCGTCCCGAGAAACTGCTGCAAACTGCGGCAGATGCGGCTGTTCGCGGAATCCGTCCCGGCGGCGGAAGACGCGGAACCGGGCGACTGAAGGCTCTGCAGACGGCCGATCGCGCTCGTCACCTGCGTGAGCTGCCGCTGCGCGACCGCCTGTTTTTCGTCGCGGTAGAGATTCGCCACGGTTTCGCCCTTCGCCACCTTTTCACCGGGCGTGACGACATAATCGACCACGCCGCCGCTTTTTCCCTTGAGCAGCGTCTCCCTGCGCACGGCCACGACATCCGCCTGAACCGTGTTGGAGGCGGTAAAATACGTCGCGGTCTCCGTCCGGACGGGCGAATAATGGGAACGGTAGACCTGATAGCCGACATAGAAAAGCAGCAGCAGCGCAACCACCGTAGAGCCCAGCCGCTTCACGCCGGGGCTGTTCACAGCCGCCATCTCCTTTCACGGATCAAGTCGAAAGAACGCTCGCACACGCTTCCGAAGGAGGGAAGCTCATCGAGAAAGATCCAGTGGACGCCTTCGTCCCGCCGAAACCAGGTGAGCTGCCGCTTCGCGTAGCGGCGGCTTTCGCGCTTCACCGTTTCCACCGCCTGCGCCAGCGTGCATTCCCCGCGGAAATACGGGGCGAATTCCTTGTACCCGATCGCCTGCTTCGCCGTGCAGCGGTCGGGCAGGCGAAACACCTCCTCCGCTTCCCGAACAAGGCCGCGCTCCATCATGCCGTCCACGCGGCGGTCGATCGCCGCGTAGAGCTTCGCCCGGTCCCGGCAGGTCAGGCCGATCATGCAGACGTCGTACGGCGGGGGGACCGCCCGGGACCGCCTGTTCTGCTCCGTCATGGTGAGGCCCGTCGTCCGGTAGAGCTCGATGGCCCGGATCAGGCGGGAAACGTCGTGCGGGTCGATCCGCTCCGCGGAATCCGGGTCGAAGGAACGCAGTTCTTCGACGAGGGCGCCCGGCCCCTGCGCCTCCGCTTTCCGCCGCAGCGCGGCGCGCAGCGTTTCGTCACGCCCCTGCGGGGCGAAGCCGATCCCCCGCAGCAGCGCGCGGATGTAAAGCCCGGTCCCGCCAGCCACGACCGGCAGGCGTCGCCTGCCCCGGATGCCGCGGATACATGCCGAGGCGGCGGAAACATAATCCGCCACGCTAAACGTCTCCTCCGGCCCCACGCAGCCGACCATGTGGTGCGGCACGCCCCGCATCTCCGCGGCGGTCGGCTTCGCGGTGCCGACGGCGAGGCCGCGGTAGATCTGCATGGAGTCCGCCGAAACGACTTCGCCGGAAAAGCGCAGGGCGATCTCGACCGCAAGGCGGGTCTTGCCCGTGGCGGTGGGCCCGACGACCGCCGCGACCGGGACGGCTTCCATTACGGGATCCTCCCGAACTGGTGTTCCATCTCTTTCCGCGTGAGGACGAAAGAGACGGGCCTGCCGTGCGGGCAGTAGCGGACATCCTCCCGCTCGACCCGGCGGGCCAGGTCGAGAAGCTCCTGCGGCGAAGCGGGATCGCCCGCCTTGACCGCCGCCCGGCAGGCGACGTTGTGGTAGAGCCAGTCCAGCTTATCCGTGGTGATGTCCGTGCGGCTCGAGGCGAGATGCCCCGCGATCTCCATCACGGACTCGGCCACGTCGCCGCCGAGGATCATCGGCGCGCTACGGACCAGCACGGTCCCGGCCCCGAAGTCCTCGATCTCGAAGCCCGCGTCTTCGCAGAGCTGCCGGGCATCCAGCACGGCGGAATACTCCTCTTCCGAAAGCGTCACCGTCACCGGCTCGAGCAGCATCTGAGCGTACGCCTTTCCGCCCTGCGCCTTCAGCTTTTCGTACAGCAGGCGTTCGTGGGCGGCGTGCTTGTCGATGAAGACGAGGCTGTCGCCGCGCTGGACGATGATATAGGTCCCGAACGCTTCGCCGATCAGCTTTTCCGGCTCCTGCGCGGCTTCGCCGGCCTGCGGCGCGGCGTCCTCCCCCTTCGGCTCCGTTTCACCGGGGACCGGGGCGGGCGGCAGGTCGTCGTCCCGCTCGATGTCCGGCGGAACGAGCGTGCCGCGCGAAAAAGCCGGGACCGCCGGCGGCTCGCCCGGCTCCGCAAAAGGCACGGGAGGCACGGTCAACGGCCGGCCCGCGGCGGAAGGGGCTTCGCGCACCTGCGCAGGCGCAGCGGAGGCCACCTCGAAGCGCGTCTGCACGGCCGGGGAAACCGGCGCCCGGGCGGACGGGGCGGAAGAGTCGGAGAGCTTCATCACGTGCACCGTGTCGCCCGCCTTGAGCGCCGATTTGACCCCGTGGTAGACGGAGTCGAAGATCGGGCGCTCGTTTAAAAACCGGACCTCAATCTTCGCGGGGTGGACGTTGACGTCGACCGCCGCGAACGGAACGGCGAGCCGCAGGATGCAGGCGGGGTGCTTCCCCGCCATCAGGGAGCCGCGGAACGCCTCCTCCAGCGCGGCCGAAGCGGTGCGGCTTTTGACATAGCGCCCGTTGATGAAGAAGTTCTGCATGCTGCGGTTCGGCCGCGCCGCGGAGGGTTTGCTGACGAAACCCTCGGTCCCGATGCCGCCCAGCTCGTACTTCACGGGGATCAGGCCCGCCGTGAACTCTTTGCCGAACACGGCGTAGACGGCGGAACGGAGCTGCCCGTCGCCGGGCGTGTGCAACGTCTCCCTGCCGTCGCGCAGGAAGCGGAACGAGATTTCCGGATGCGCGAGCGCCTCTTTGTCGACGACGCCCGCGACGGCGTTGCCCTCCGTGAAATCCTTTTTGAGGAACTTCATGCGCGCGGGGGTGTTGTAGAACAGGTCGCGCACGACGATGGTCGTGCCCTCGGCGCAGCCGGCGTCCTCGCAGAACTGCTCCCGCCCGCCGGAGATGCCGTAGCGCGTGCCCGCGAGCTCGTCCGCCGTGCGGGTCAGAAGCTCCACGTGCGCGACGGCCGCGACGGAGGCGAGCGCCTCGCCGCGGAAGCCGAGCGTCGCGATGGCGTCGAGGTCGTCGCGCCCCGAGATCTTGCTCGTCGCATGGCGGAGGAACGCGAGCGGAACGTCGCTGCGCCCGATGCCGCAGCCGTCGTCGGTCACGCGCAGGAAGGAGACGCCGCCGCCGCGGACCTCCACCGTCACGTTCTTCGCCCCGGCGTCAATGGAGTTCTCCGCCAGCTCCTTGGCGGCCGAAGCCGGGCGCTCGACGACCTCGCCGGCCGCGATCAGCTCGGCGACATGCCGGTCCAGCACATTGATTTTGCCCATGTTCTTCCTCCTTCCGCCGTCGGCTTCGCTTACAGATACAGGTCCATCACGACGTCGTCGCAATAGCGGTCCCCGACCCGAAAATAGCCTTTCAGGCGTCCCACGGGCCGGAATCCGAACTTCTCGCCGCCGTTCCTCTCCGGTCTTCTTCCGGGACGCCCCTATTTCGCCAGCTTGCACAGCTCGAACAGCGTGTTCATGCACTCGATCGGCGTCAGGGTGTTCACGTCGAGCGCGCGCAGGCGCTTCAGAATTTCCGTTTCGTTCGGCGGCGTCAGCGCGAGCTGCATCGGCTCTTCGCCGGCCCCGGCTTGCTTTTTCGCCAGGCGCTTCGGGGTCGAAACGTTTTTGCCCGCGTTCAGTTCGGCCAGGATCTGCTTGGCCCGCGTGATGATGCTGTTCGGCACGCCCGCGAGCTTCGCCACCTCGACCCCGTAGCTGTCGTCCGCGCCGCCGCGCACGATGCGCCGCAGGAACGTGATGTCGTCCCCGCGCTTTTTGACGGCGATGTTGTAGTTCCTGACGCCGGGGACCAGCTCCTCGAGGGCGGTCAGCTCGTGGTAGTGCGTCGCGAACAGCGTCTTCGCGCCGAGGCGCTTCGGGTCCGCGACGTATTCCAGCACCGCGCGGGCGATGCTCATGCCGTCGAACGTCGAGGTGCCGCGGCCGATCTCGTCGAGGATGAGGAGGCTGTCGGCCGTGGCGTTCCTGACGATCTCCGCGACCTCCGCCATCTCCACCATGAAGGTGGACTGCCCGGCCGTGAGGTCGTCCGACGCGCCGATGCGCGTGAACACGGCGTCAGTGACGCTGATCTCGGCGCTCTCGGCCGGGACGAAGCAGCCGATCTGCGCCATGATGACGATCAGCGCGATCTGGCGCATGTAAGTGGATTTTCCCGCCATGTTCGGGCCGGTGATGATGGCGACGCGGTTCTCCCCCTTGTCGAGCACCGCGTCGTTCGGGACGAACGGCGTGTCGAGCAGCGCCTCCACGACCGGGTGCCGGCTCTTTTTGAGGACGATGCGGCCGTCGAGGCCGATGACCGGCCTTGTGTAATTGCGGTCGACGGAGACCTGCGCGAAGGAAAGCAGCACGTCCAGCAGGGCGACGGCCTGCGCCGTTCCCTGCACGCGGTCCATCTGCGAAGCGACCTTGCGGCGCACGTCCTGGAACAGCTCGTATTCGAGCTGGACGGATTTGTCGTGCGCGCCGAGGATGCGGCCTTCGAGTTCCTTTAACTCCGGCGTGATGAAGCGTTCGCAGTTCGTGAGCGTCTGCCGGCGCGTGTACTCCGGCGGGGCCTGATCCTTGTAGGCGTTGCTGATCTCTATGTAATAGCCGAACACGCGGTTGTAGCCGACTTTGAGCTTCGGGATGCCTGTGCGCTCGCGCTCTTTGGCCTCGATCTTCGCAATGACGCCCCGGCCGTCGCTCATGTCCCCTTTGAGCAGGTCCAGCTCCTCGCTGTAGCCGGGTTTGATGATGCCCCCCTCGCGCAGGGAAAACGGAGGCTCCTCCACGATCGCCCGCTCGATCAGGTCCCGCGTGTCAGGAAGCTCGTCGATCGAGCGGCGGACGCCCGCGAGCAGCTCGGACTTCGCATCCTTCAGCATGGTTTTGAGCGCCGGGAGTTTCGCGGCCGTCTCCGACAGGCTGCGGAGTTCCCGGCCGTTCGCCGAGCCGTAGACGATGCGGGACATCAGGCGCTCGAGGTCGTGCACGCCGGTCAGC
>DAINSB010000031.1:0-18690 GCA_036741535.1 Caproicibacter sp.
CCCGGCTGTCGGATGCTCGACATCGGCTGCGGCAGCGGCATCCTCTCCGTCGCGGCGCTTCTGCTCGGCGCGGAGAGCGCGGTCGGAGTGGACATCGACCCGCTCGCGGTCAAGACGGCCGTGCAGAACGCGGAGCGCAACCGGGTGGCGGACCGCTTCACGGGCATCTGCGGCAGCCTGACCGAAAAGGTGACGGGGAAGTTCCAGGTCGTGGCGGCGAACATCGTCGCGGACGTGATCGTGGAGCTGACGAAAGACATCGGAAAATTTCTCGCGCCGGGCGGCGTGTATCTCGTGAGCGGTATCATCTCGGAGCGCGAGCCGGACGTGCTGCGCGCGCTCGGGGACGCCGGCTTCACGGTGACCGAGCGCCGCGAGGAAAAGGGCTGGGTCTCGGCGGCGGCGCGGTGCCCGCGGGGGAGCGGATCGAGGATGTCCGCTCTATCAAAAAGGCTCGAGAAGTAGAATAAAAAGAAGGGCCGGAGGATTTTGCGTCTTCCGGCCCGCACTCGATTGGATTTTTTTTTCGGGAGTTGCCTTTGACTCTCCCGCCGAAATAAGCCGTTTCATTTTCACCGCGCTGGACGGCGGGGCCTGACTGCGCGGGCACCGCGCGCCGCCGGGAAAGGAACCGATTTCCTTCCCCGGCGGCGTTTGTTTTATGAAATCTTTTCACAACCGACAAAATCAGGCGGGCGGCGACCGGAAAGCGGTCAAACGAACCCTTCCGCCGCCCGCCGCAGGGCACAAAAAAAGCGCCGCGCATGGACTTTCATCCATATGCAACGCCGTCAGAAGGCACCGCTCGCGAAATACTTTCCTCCCCCTTGTGAAAAAAACGAAAAAGGAGTATAATATTCCCGCAATGTGCCGGTTTACCCGGTTGCGTATGGAGGTTGTGCTCCGTATGCAGGAGGCAGGCGTCTCACCGCCTGTCTCTGCATTGCACTTCTTTTTTCTCGTGCTCTACAAACTAAATTATACTTCTTTTTGCCGGGAAGTCAAGAGAAGCCCGAAATTTTCACGGGCGCGGCCCGCCGTCCGCCTCCGCGTAGTTGCCGAGGAACGAGAAGCGCGGCAGCTCGTCGTACAGCGCGCACAGCAGGTCCAGCGTTTTGCCGTCGCGCAGGTTCCCGGTAAAATCGAGGTAGAAATCGTACTCGAAATCCCGGTCCGGGATCGGGCGCGATTCGATCTTCGTCAGGTTCAGCCCCGCCGCGGCGAAGCGCGCCAGCACGGCGTAGAGCGTGCCGGTGCGGTGCGGCACGGAGAAACAGACGCTGATCTTCGTCGCGTTCTCCGGCAGGTAGAGCCCGCGGCCGATCGCGATGAAGCGCGTCCGGTTGGCCGTGCTGTCCTGGATCCCGCGCGCGAGCACGTTCAGCCCGTACTGGCGCGCCGCGTATTCCGAGCAGACGGCCGCGGCGCCGGGCTTCCCGGCCTGCTGCGCGGCCGCCGCCGTGCTGGAGGATTTTTCCGTTTTGAGCCCGTTTTTTTTCAGAAACTCCGAGCACTGGCGAAGCGCCTGCGGATGCGAATACACCGTCCGGATCGCGCCGAGCCCGGATTCCGAAGAGGCGAGGCAATGCGCCACGGGCAGGCGGATCGCCCCCACGATGGAAAAGCGGTATTTCAGCATCAGGTCGTAGACTTCGCCGACGGAACCGGCGGAGGAGTTCTCGACGGGCAGCACGCCGAGGTCGGCCTCCTCCGTCCGCACGGCGGAGAAAATGGAGGCGAAATCCTCGCGGAAAAGAGGCTGCGCGTTCGGATACAGCTTCATCAGCGCCTCGTGCGAAAAAGAACCCGCCTGCCCCAGACAGGCGACGCGCTCGGCCCGCGGCGCTTCGCGGGAGGCGCCGCGCACCGCTTCGCGCAGAGGCGCCCCGCTCCCGAGCATGGCGTGCTGCACCGAGCGGCTCATGGCCATCAGATTTGAAAAAAGAATGCGCGCTTCCCCGGCGTAGCCGCCCGCCCGGCGCGCGACCCCGTCGAGGATCTGCCGTTCCCGGGCGTCGTTGAACACCGGCAGGCCGGACCTGCCCTTGATCGCCGCCACCTGTTTCGCGCAGTCCATGCGGCGGAGAAAAAGCGGCAGGATCTGCCGGTCGATCCCGTCGATCTCGGCCCGGATCTCGTCTAAAGTCATTGCAAAACCTCCGCGGGGTGCCCCCGCTGTCAATCCCCGCCGTTCGGCACGACGAAAAAATAGATTTGTCCTGGCGGGAGAGTTCAGAGCCTTATCCTGAGGCCGCCCCGCCAATCGCAGGCCCACTTTCTACGTTCCATGCGGCGGGCCGAAACGGGCCGTGCCAGCAGGCTCGGCCTGCAATAAGTCGAGAAGCGCCACGGCGGCAGCCGCCTCCACGGCCGGCACGGCGCGCGGAACGATGCACGGGTCGTGGCGGCCGCGCACGGCCAGCCTGGCGTTTTGATGAAGGCCGAGGTCCACGCTGTCCTGCTCGAGGCCGATGGAGGGCGTCGGCTTGAACGCCGCGCGGAAGACGAGCGGCATGCCCGTGGTGATGCCGCCGAGGATGCCCCCCGCGTGATTGGTCCTGGTTTTTACGCGGTCGCCGTCGTAATAGAACGGGTCGTTGTCCGCGCTGCCGAGCATCCCGGCGGCGCGGAATCCGGCGCCGAATTCCACGCCTTTACAGGCGGGGATGGCGAACAGCAGGGAAGAGAGCGAGGATTCGACGCCTTCCGACAGCGGCCCTCCCGCCCCGGCGGGCAGGCCGACCGCGGCACACTCCACGATGCCGCCGACGCTGTCGAGGCCTTTGCGCGCTTTCTCGATCTGTACGCGCATGGCCGCTTTCGCGCCGCGGTCGATGGTCGGGAAATACCGGGCCGACAGGTCCTCGAGCAGCGCGGCGGGGAGGTCCACCGGGTCGAACGGGGAATCCTCCACGCCGTGGACGGCGAACACGTGCGCGCCGATCGTCACGCCGCGCCGCGAGAGGATCTGCCGGCAGACCGCGCCCGCGAACACGAGCGGGGCGGTCAGCCTGCCGGAAAAACGCCCGCCGCCGCGCACGTCGTTGAAGCCGCCGTAGCGCACGAAGGCCGGGTAGTCCGCGTGGCCCGGGCGCGGGATGTTCCGCATGGCGTCGTAGTCGGAAGAGCGGATGTCCGTGTTCCGGATCACGGCGCACAGCGGCGCGCCCGTGGTGCGCCCGTCCAGTGTCCCGGAAAGGATCTCCGGCTCGTCGTTTTCTCTGCGCTGCGTCGCGGAGCGGTCGCGCCCCGGCGCGCGCCGGGCCATCTGCTTTTGAACCTCCTGCAGGTCGATTTCCTCGCCCGCGGGCAGCCCTTCCAGAACGGCGCCGATCGCCGGGCCGTGGCTTTCACCGAAAACGGTCAGGCGCAGACGGTTCCCCCACGTCATATGCTTTTCCCCCCAGACGGTTGTAGTCCCGGAAAAAATCCGGGTAGCTTTTGCGCACGCTCTGCGCGTCGGTCAGGACGGTTTCCCTTTCGGCCGTGAGCGCCGCGACGGCGAGCGCCATCACCACGCGGTGGTCGTTCCGGCCCTCGGCCCTGCCGCCGCGCAGGCACCGGACGCCGCGGATCTCGAGCCCGTCCGGCGTCTGCCGCGCGTCCCCGCCGAGGGCGTTAATCCCGTCCGCCATGGCGGCGAGGCGGTCGCTCTCTTTCAGGCGCAGGCGCTGTGCGTGCGAAAGCGCAGTCGTCCTTCCGGGCAGCAGCGCGGCCGCCGCCGCGAGGACGGGCACGAGGTCCGGGATCTGCGAAGCGTCGATGCGGATGGGCTCCGGATCTGCGCCCGGCAGGCGGCTTCCGCCCGGCAGGCGGCTTCCGCCCGGCGCGCCAGCCCGCGCGCGGAGCAGGCCGTTTTCCCATTCGATGCGCGCGCCCATGCGCCGGAAAAGATCGACGCACGCCCGGTCGCCCTGCGGCGAAGACGGGTTCATGCCCTTGAGCGCCACGTCGCCGCCGAGCATCCCCGCCGCGAGGAAGAACGCCGCCTGCGACCAGTCGCGCTCCACGCGGTAGGCGGGGTTCGGGCGGTAGGCCTGCCCGCCGCCGACCTGCCAGCCGGACGCCGTGCGCGCGACGGAAACGCCGTACGCCCGCATGGTTTCCGCCGTCATGTCCACGTACGGCGCGGACTGGAGCGGCGAAGTCAGGACGATCTCGCTGTCTCCGCCGAGCAGCGGCAGCGCGAGCAGCAGGCCCGTGACGAACTGGGAGCTCACGCCGCCCGGCAGCTCGAAGCGGCCCGGTTCGAGCCTGCCCCGGATCACGAGCGGCAGGCCGCCAGCCGGGTTCCGGCCGCCAGCCGGGCTCCGGCCGCCCTTCGTTTCGCAGGTCACGCCGTGGCTCGGCAGGCAGTCGAGGTAGACCCCGACGGGCCTCCGCGGAAGCCGCCCCCGACCGGTGAAGACGGCCGGCACGCCCAGCGCCGCGGCGACGGGGATCAGGAAGCGCAGCGTCGAGCCGGACTCCCCGCAGTCGAGGCGCACGGGGCTTTCAGCCGCCGCACGGGCGCCGCGCGCGGCGAGAAGCGCGGCCACGGCGCTCCGCGTGGCGGCGATGTCTTCGCTCACGGCCTCCCCGGCGGGCAGCGGGTCGTTCCCGCCCGCGAGCGCCGCGCAGATCACGGCCCGGTGCGCCGCGCTTTTCGAGAGCGGCACGCGCAGGCGCCCGCACAGGCGCGACGGCAGGATGCGCGCTTCGCTCATTGCAGGGCCTCCGCCAGCTCCGCCAAGCGGGAGCGGTCCACCGGGTACAGGAAGCTCTCGCCGATCTCTTTGAGCATCACGAGGTTCAGCCTGTCGCCGCGGGCCTTTTTATCCGACATGGCGGCATTGACGAGCTGCACGGGGGACGCCTCGTCCGAGACGGGCATGTCGAATTTTTTCAGCGCGCCGACGATCTCGTCCGCCGTGCCGGGCTTGGTAAGGCCGGCTTTCTCGCCGCATTTCGTCATCATCACCATGCCGATGCCGACCGCCTCTCCGTGGGAAAGGTCCCGGTACCCGTGCAGCTTTTCGAGAACGTGGCCGAACGTGTGCCCGAAGTTCAGGAGCATCCGCTCGCCGTTGTCGAATTCGTCCTGTTCCACGGCGGCGCGCTTAATCTTCAGGTTTTCCCCGATGAGGCCCTCCATGTCGGCCTTCACGTCGGTGTCGCGGATGCGGTCGAACAGCGGGCGGCTCTTGATGCACCCGTGCTTGATGGCTTCGCCCATCCCGTCCGAGAAGAAATGCGGCGACAGCGTCGAAAGCGTGTCGGGGTCGATCAGCACGAGCGCCGGCTGGTGGAACGCCCCCACGAGGTTCTTGCCGAACGGCAGGTCCACGCCGGTCTTCCCGCCGACGGAGGAGTCAATCTGGGAAAGGAGCGTGGTGGGGATCTGCACGAACGGGATGCCGCGCAGCCAGGTCGCCGCGGCGAACCCGGCCGTGTCGCCCGTGACGCCGCCGCCGAGCGCCACGACGAAATCGCTCCGCGTCAGCCGGCTCTGGGAGAAGGTCTCGTACATGGAAAAAACAGTGTCGAGGCGTTTGCTTTCCTCGCCCGCGGGGAAGACGAACCTCGCCGTGTGAAAGCCGGCCTCTTCCAGAGAGCGGGCCACCTGCTCCGCATACAGCGGCATCACGTTCGAGTCGGTGACGATGACCGTGCGGCCGCCCGGGCGGAACAGCTTCTTCACTTCCTCCCCCGTGCGCGAGAGGCATCCGCGCTCGATCAGAATCCGGTAGGGGACTGCGGTATGAACGGTCAGTTCCATTTATTCTCCAAGTCCTTCCTTAATCAGCCGGCCCTTTTGCAGCAGCGCCTGCAGGGCCGGCCTGTCCCCGGCGTCGATCGCGTCCCGTATTTCTCCGATGTGCAGCAGCAGGGTGTCGAGCTCTTTCACGAGGAACGCGCGGTTTTCGAGAAAGAGCTCCGACCACATGGCCTCGTTGATGTTCGCCACGCGCGACACGTCGCGGTAGCTCCCCGCCGAAAACCCTTCGTGGTCCGGGCACTGGGGGCTCATGACGTACCCGCACGCGAGCACGTGCGGCAGCTGGCTCGTAAAGGCGATCATCCGGTCGTGCTCCTCCGGGGTGGTCATTACCGTGCGCGCGATGCCGAGCGGAGCGACGACGCTTTTCAGCAGCTCCACGTCCTCCGGCGCGGCGCCGCACGGCACCACAAGGTAGCTCGCGCCGAGAAACAGGTCCGCGTCGCTCTCCCCGAATCCGCGTTTTTCCTTCCCCGCCATCGGGTGGCCGCCCACGAACCGGAACCCGTGCTCCGCCGCCGCCCGTCGCAGGCGCGGGCAGAGGTACGACTTGATGCCGCAGGTGTCCGTCACGAGGCTTCCCGGGCGGATGCCCGAGAGGTGCTCCCGCACGAAATCGAGGCACGCCTGCGGGTACAGGCACAGGAACAGGATGTCCGCTTTCGCGATGTCGCGCTCGTCCCCCGCTTTCCGGATGGCCCCGCAGTCGAGCGCGGCGCGGAGCACCGCCGGGTCGCGGTCGATTCCGGCGACGGAAAAATCCGTGTACTTCCGGAAGGCTTTGGCCAGCGATCCGCCGATCAGCCCCAGGCCGGCGATCACGATGTTCCGTTTCATGGCGTCTCCTCCGCTTTTGCATTTTACCCCATTATAGCAGAAAAGAGACGACTATACCACGGATTTTCCGAATGCTTTTGCGGCGGCGAAGATCCGCGCGGCCGTGTGGTCGAACTGGTCCGGCGTCAGCGACTGCGCCCCGTCGGAGAGCGCCTTGGCCGGGTTGTTGTGGACCTCGATGAGAAGGCCGTCGGCGCCGGCCGCCACGGCGGCGAGGGCGAGCGGCGGCACGAGCCAAGAAAGGCCGCAGGCGTGGCTCGGGTCCACGATGACGGGCAGGTGCGACAGCTTTTTGAGGATGGGAACGGCGGAGATGTCGAGCGTGTTGCGCGTGTACGGCTCGAAGGTCCGGATGCCGCGTTCGCACAGGATGACCTGGTCGTTGCCGCCGGACATGATGTACTCCGCGCTCATCAGCAGCTCTTCGATGGTGTTCGAGAGCCCGCGCTTGAGCAGGACGGGCTTCCGCAGCTTTCCGAGCTCCTTGAGGAGCTCGAAGTTCTGCATATTGCGCGCGCCGACCTGGAAGATGTCGACGCCCTTTTTCAGGAAGAGGTCGATGTAGGTTTCGCTCATGATTTCGGTCACGATGGGAAGGCCGGTCTGCGCCTTCGCCTCGGCCAGAAGGTCGAGCCCCTCGGCCCGCAGGCCCTGAAACGAGTAGGGCGAGGTGCGCGGCTTGAACGCGCCGCCCCGCAGGAACTGCGCGCCGGCCGCCTTGACCCGCTCCGCGACGCAGCAGATCTGGTCGTGTGTCTCCACGCTGCACGGCCCCGCCATCAGGGCGAAGCCGCCGCCCCCGATCTTCTGCCCGCCGGGCAGGGTGATGACCGTGTCGTCCGGGTGGAATTTGCGGTTGGCTTTTTTGTACGGCTCCTGCACGCGCTTCACGCTCTCTACGCAGTCCTGGGCGGCGATCTCGTCGATGTCGATCGAAGAGGTGTCGCCGATCAGGCCGAGAACGGTGCTTCCCGTGCCGAACCAGATGTTGACCTTGATCTTGCTGAATTCCTGCTCCAGAGAATGCGAGAAGTCCCTGGCCTGTTCGGGGGAACACCCCGGTTTCAATACGATGATCATGATTCTCCCTTCACGGCGTGCGGCGTGTCGCCGCTGCCGATCCCCGCCGTTTGGCGCGGGGACGATTTTTTTGGCGGCAAAGATACGGCTTTATCTCTCGTGCTGGGGCGCGCCCGACCAGATACGGTGAACTCAAGCGCGGCTTCTTACTCCTTGTCCCGGGAACGCCCCTGGTTGGACTTTTGGTTGCGGGAGCCGTGTTTTAGACTGTCCGGGCAAAGAAGGCTTTTGATTTTCACCGGGCCGCACGCCCGGCCGTGCGTGCAGGCTCAGCCTGCGCATAAAAAAGCGGCGGAGCTGCTGCCAGCTCCGCCGCGATTTGGACCGGATGTCATATGGGGTCGCAAGCTGCGGCCCCCGCCCTGCGGAAGATGAGCTTACAGTCAGTTTGTGCGCACGCCGAAAAACCCTCTGCCTCAAAATAGAAGCGGGGGTAGCGGGAACCGCTAAATCGCGCAGCGCAGATCGACTGTTTCATGCCCGAATCTCCCTTTCTGCCGTTTTGAACATCATAGTACAAACCCCGCCGTCCTGTCAAGATAAATTTTCCCGCGTCCCTCCCGCGGCCGGCCGGGCGGGCCGTTCCAGCGCGGAGACGGCACTGTTAATTTGAACAATTATTTATCGTTTACTATTGCAATAACGCAAAAAAATTGATAAAATTATAGTGGTAACTTTTATTTTATTTTCTTAATTTGAAATTTTGGAGAGAAACTCCATTGCCGGCCGCCGTTTCCTTTCCTGATGGGGGCGGAGGGGAGGAACGAATTTCACCTCCGGGAAGACAAAGAGGACGTTGCGAGTATGGTTGGCGCTGCCAAAGCCGATATGGAAAGCCTGATGGAGTCCCTGGGGTACAGCGTGTTGTATCTTCGGGATGACGATCTGCTGACGATCGCCTATGCGAGCCGGTCGTTCTACCGGATGCTCGGCTATCGGGAAGGCGAGCTTTCCGTGCTGCGTGCGCCCGGCCCGGAGCCGGTGCTGAGGAACGACCCGCCGATCGACTGGGACCGCGTCCGACAGGAGATCGCCGCGAACGGCTATTCCAGATCGGAGCTCAGGCTGATCAAAAAGGACGGCCATCACATCTGGGCGGATTTTCGCGCCGGCTATTCGGAAGAAGACGGAACGGGATGCTTCCGCGGCATCGCGCACGACATCACGCTCCGGCACCGTTCGTTGCGCATGCAGCGGGAGCAGGCGGAGGAACTGCGGGCGCTCACGGCGAATGTGCCCTGCGGCGTTCTGCGCTGCCGCGACGACGAAAGCCTGACCATGGATTTCGTCAGCGAGGGCTTCTGCGCCCTGACCGGCTACCGGCGGGAGGAGCTGGGGGAGAGGTTCCGCGACCGCTATCTGCTGATGGTCGAGGAGGAAGACCGCCCTCTGCTGATGCGGCGTACGCCGGAGGGCCTGCGGCGCAGCCGTGAAACGGGCGTCACGTACCGGCTGCTCTGCAAAGACGGCAGGGTCCTGTGGATCTTCGACCGCGCCCGGCGGATCGCCGACTACAGCGGCCGCATCTTTCTGTACTGCGTGCTGATGGACGTGACGGCCAACAAAAAGGCGGAGGAGGAGCTTGCGGCCAGCGAGGAACGCTACCGGCTGATCCTGGAGCATGTGACCGACCCGATCTGCGACCTCAACTTCCAGTCGGGGAGCATCTATTTTTCCCCGGCGTTCGTGAAGAAATTCGGCTCCGCCTTCTGCGCGCAGTACGGGCAATCCGGAGCCGTCGACAGAATCTTCAGCGAATGCCCGCTCGTTTTGGAAGCGGACAGGCGAAAATTCCGCGACGGCATGCAACGGCTCATGAAGGGCGCGCGCGTGCCCGACTGGGAATGCCGCATGCGGCGGGAAGACGGGAAATACATCTGGTGCAGCGTCCATCCGACCGTGTTCCGGGACGGGCAGGGTGCCCCCTCGAGGGCCATCGTGCTGATCTCGGACATCGACAGGCAGAAGCGCGAGACCCTGGTGCTGCGGCAGAAGGCGGAGCACGACCTGCTCACCGGCCTTTACAACCGCATGACGGCCATGTCGCTCATCGACGACGCGCTGGCGAAAAGCGAGCCGGGCGAGCGGCATGCGCTTTTTGTGGTGGACATCGACAATTTCAAGGAGGTGAACGACCATCTCGGCCATCTGGCGGGCGACCGGATGATTGTTCAGACGGCCTCCCTGCTGCGCGGGCAGTTCCGGGAGGGCGACATCGTCGGGCGGGTCGGCGGCGACGAGTTCGTGATCTTCCTGAGAGACGTGAATTCGCAGGCCGTGCTCCGCAAGGCCGAGCGGATCCTGCGGATCTGCAGCAAGCTGACCGCGGGGGAGGAAGGGACGATCCCCGTCTCCGGCAGCCTCGGCGTCGCGCTGGCCCCGCTGGACGGAAGGACCTACGAAGACCTTTTCCGCCGGGCGGACAACGCCCTCTACGCGGCCAAGAACAGCGGCAAAAACTCGTTCCGCGTCTACGTGGAGGGCATCGAGGCCCTCGCGCACAACGGCGGCAAATATTGAGCGGCGTGTCGCCGCTTCCGCGCCGCGCCGTTGGAGCGAAGTGAAAATTCCGGGCCGCTACCGGCGCGAGAGTTTTGGGAAACTCCCGGCAAGGGCCGGGGAGCTGCTTCAATTTGCAGAACAGCCCGGAAAGGGCGTACCCCACGCAGGGAAGAAAGGCTTCCGTGGTCACCGTAGGTGCGCGGCATTTTACGTCCGGGAGCCTGGTCTTAAGACTGTCCCGCCAAACATAGCGAAGACTTTAGGCCGTGCTGAACGGCGGGCTGTGCGTGCAGGCTCAGCCTGCCGGCGGCACGCCGCCGGGGGCAAGCAGTTCTTCCGCCGCCTGCGCGACGGCAAGCGGCGCGCCGTCCGCCGGCACCGTCAGGTCCGAGACCCTGCGATACGTCTCCCGGCGGGATTCGTACAGCCTCCGCAGGCCGTCCCGGTTTTCTCCGCGCAGCAGCGGGCGCGAAGAATCCCCCCGCAGCCTGCTTTCGACCGCCGGCAGCGACGCGTCGAGGAAAATCACGATCCCGTTGGCCCGCAGGGCGGCGACGTTCTCCCGGTCCAGCAGGGCCCCTCCGCCAGCCGCGATCACCAGTCCCGCCTGCGCCGCAAGCTCCTTCGCGGCGTTTTTTTCGGCTCGCCGTCTTCCGCGAAGATGCGGGCGACCGGCCTGCCCTGCCTTTCCTCGATCCATCGGTCCATGTCCACGAACCGGCGGCCGGTGCGCTCCGCGAGCAGCCGGCCGACCGTCGTCTTGCCGCTGCCCATGAACCCGCACAGCACCGCGCTGCCGAATTTTTTCCTGCGCTCGAATTCCGCTTCCCGGCAGAGCTTCAGCAGGTCGGCGTCCGAAAATCCGGAGCCTTGCCAGATCTCCTCGGCGGCCGCGGCCTGGAACACCAGCATCCCCATGCCGCCCACGGCTTTTTTGCCGAGGCGCTCCGCGAGGCGCAGCAGCGCCGTCCGGGCGGGGTTGTAGACGGCGTCGAACACGCAGGCGGAGCCGCTGACTGCGTCTTCGCCGACGGCGCAGCCCTCCGGGTGCGGGAACATGCCGAGCGGCGTCGCGTTGACCAGCAGGTCGCGTTCGCCGCGCAGCTCGGAAATCAGGCAGCGGCCGATGCGGCAGGCGGGCAGCTCGCGCCGGATGTCCGCGCAGAGCTTTTCCGCGGCGGGCACGCTGTGTTCGCGCGTCGCAACCGTGATCTCGCAGCCCGCGGGTGTCCCGCCGCCGGCGAGCGCGGCCTCGAACACGATGGCGCGCGCCGCGCCGCCGGCCCCCAGCACGGCGATCTTCCCGGAAAGGGGCGCGCCGGCCGCTTCCAGCGCGCGGCGGAACCCCTCGCCGTCCGTCGTGTAGCCGGTCATGCGGCCGCTTTCCGTCTTCACCGTGTTGACCGAGCCGAACCGAGCGGCTTTTTCGTCGAGGCCGTCGAGCAGCGGAATAATCGCCTGTTTATGGGGAATGGTGAGGTTGAAACCGTCGAAAAGGCGCAGGCGGGGCAGCGATTCAGCGAGCTTTTCCGGCGGGATGTCCTCCGCCCGGTAGGACGCCCGTTTTCCGCAGAGCGCGAAAAGGCGCGAATGCAGGAACGGGGACATGGTGTGCCCCACCGGATGGCCGATCAGCCCGAAATTGGTACCGTTCATGGCAGACTCCTTTTAAAAACATTAAAAAAATATTGACAAAGCAGTTCTTTGCTAATAATATGTGGATAAGGCATTCGGATACCCAGGAAGACCGCAGGGAAAGTTCTCTTTGTGGCAATTGTAACACGGGGCGGATTGCTTTGTCCACAGGGGGACGCTATATTTTCGGTGTGGCATGCACCAGTATTTGAAGGAGGATAACACATGATTCTGGAAAAGGTTAAGGCGATCCTGAGCGAACAGTTTGACGTGGAGGAGGATACCATCACCCCCGACACGAACATTGCCGACGATCTTGGCGCCGATTCGCTGGATGTGGTGGATCTGCTGATGTCGATCGAGGACGAATTCGAGATCGAGATCCCCGACGACGAGGTGGAGAACATCAAGACGGTCGGCGAGCTGGTCAAGTACATCGAAGAGCACGTCTGAGCGGCGCGGTGCCCGCGCGGTCAGGCCCCGCCGTTGGGTCCGGCGAAAAAAATAAAGCCTTCTTTGGCGGGAGAGTCATGGGACGCTCCCGTGTGTTTTTGCCTGCCGGTCGGCTGTGTATTAAAATTGCGCGCAGGCTCAGCTTTGCCCCTTGCAAACCGGAGAGGTTGTCTCTATAATAAAACTATGTGGCCATATGTGGCCATCGCGGGGGCATTACGCGCAAAGGAGCGTTGCAGCTTTTGAATGGATTTGCCTTTTTAGTCGGCGGCGTCGCCGGCGTCACGTGGAAGATGCTGGTCATGTGGGCCGTCGGCGGCCTGCTGATCTGGCTTGCGGTCAAAAAGGATTTCGAGCCGTCGCTGCTGCTCCCGATGGGGTTCGGCGCCATCCTGGTCAACCTGCCCTACACCGGCGTGCTGGGGGACAGCGGCATCATCCAGTGGCTGTTCCAGAAGGGCATCGCCGCCTCGGAGGCGCTGCCGCTGCTGCTGTTCGTCGGCATCGGCGCCATGATCGACTTCGGCCCGCTGCTCTCGAACCCGCGCATGCTGCTGTTCGGCGGCGCGGCGCAGTTCGGCATCTTCTTCACGGTGCTGCTGGCGACCCTGCTCGGCTTCCCGATGAGGGACGCCATGCCGATCGGCGTGATCGGCGCGGCGGACGGCCCGACCTCCATCCTGGTTTCGCAGGTGCTCGACAGCC
Organism: Caproicibacter sp.; assembly: GCA_036741535.1. Classification (GTDB taxonomy): domain Bacteria; phylum Bacillota; class Clostridia; order Oscillospirales; family Acutalibacteraceae; genus Thermocaproicibacter. The sequence continues at coordinate 12,971 of DAINSB010000031.1, forward strand.
ACTACAAGGGCGCCATCGCCGTGGCGGCCTACTCGTACATGGCGCTGGTCCCGGTCATCCAGCCGGTGGCCATCCGGGCGGTCACGACGAAAAAGGAGCGTTCCATCCGCATGCCGTACCGGCCGGACGAGGTTTCGCAGCGGACGAAGATCCTGTTCCCGATCTTCGTGACGATCATCGCGGGGCTGATCGCGCCGGATTCCATCGCGCTCGTGGGGATGCTGATGTTTGGCAACCTGATCCGCGAGTGCGGCCGGCTCGAGGGCCTTTCCAAGACGGCACAGGGGCCGCTCGCGAACCTCATCACCATCTTCCTCGGCATTACGATCTCGTTCCAGATGCGCGCGGACGCGTTCGTGAGGTGGGACACGCTGCTCGTGATGGCGCTGGGCTTTGTGGCGTTCGTCTTCGACACGGTCGGCGGCGTGCTGTTCGCAAAGCTGATGAACGTCTTTCTGCCGGCGGGGAAGAAGATCAACCCGATGGTCGGCGCCGCGGGGATCTCGGCGTTCCCGATGTCGGCCCGGGTGATCCAGAAGATGGGCCTTCAGGAGGACAACCAAAACCACCTGCTGATGCACGCGATCGGCGCGAACGTGGCGGGGCAGATCGGCTCGGTCGTGGCGGGCGGCATCATCCTTTCGCTCGCGCACGGCATGGGCCTGTAAGGGGGGCGCGGGATGTTCGGCTTTCTCGCGGCGTACGCGGGCCCGGCCGGCCCGGTCAGCAGCGCGGATGTTCTCACGGCGCTCGGGCTGATGGGGAAAGGCATGCTGGGCATTTTCATCGTGATGGCGCTGATCTATCTTTTGACCTATATTTTGAACCGCACGACCGGAAAAGACGGCCGGTGACGGCGCGGCGGGGGGATTAAAACAATGGCGGACCGGCAGAAAATGGTCGAGGCGATCACTCCCATGGAGGAGGATTTCGCCCAGTGGTACACGGACATCGTCAAAAAAGCGGAGCTGATGGACTACACCAGCGTGCGCGGCTGCATGGCGATTGAGCCGTACGGCTGGGCCTTGTGGGAGAACATCCGCGACTTTCTCGACAAAAGGTTCAAGGAGCTCGGGCACGTGAACGTCTCCATGCCGCTCTTCATCCCGGAGAGCCTGCTCAACAGGGAGAAGGACCACGTGAAAGGCTTCGCGCCGGAGGTGGCGTGGGTGACGATGGGCGGCGAAGAGAAGCTGCCGGAGCGCCTCTGCGTGCGCCCGACCTCCGAGACGTTATTCTGCGAGCATTACGCGCGGGTCATCCACTCGTGGCGCGACCTGCCGAAGCTCTACAACCAGTGGTGTTCCGTCGTCCGGTGGGAGAAGACGACCCGCCCGTTCCTGCGCTCGGTCGAGTTCCATTGGCAGGAGGGCCATACCATGCACGAGACCGCCGAGGAAGCGAAGGCGGAGACGCTGCGCATGCTGAACGTCTACGCGGATTTCTGCGAAAACCAGCTCGCCATGCCGGTGATCCGCGGTCGGAAGACGGAGAGCGAGAAATTCGCCGGGGCCGAGGCGACATACACCATCGAGGCGATGATGCACGACGGCAAGGCGTTGCAGTCCGGCACGAGCCATTATTTCGGTGACGGCTTCGCGAAGGCGTTCGACGTGACGTTCCAGGGCAGGGACAATTCCCTGTGCCACCCGTTCCAGACCTCGTGGGGGTTCAGCACCCGTATCATCGGCGGCATCATCATGACGCACGGCGACAACGACGGCCTCATCCTGCCGCCCGCCGTCGCGCCGGTCCAGGTCGTCATCGTCCCCGTGGCCATGCACAAGCCGGGCGTGACGGAAAAGGCGCGGGAGCTTGCGGGGCGGCTCAAAAAGCGGTTCCGCGTGAAGCTCGACGAGAGCGACCAGACGCCGGGCTGGAAGTTTGCCCAGTACGAGATGAAAGGCGTGCCGCTTCGCCTTGAGATCGGCCCGCGCGACATCGAAAAGGGCCAGTGCGTGCTGGTGCGCCGCACCGACCGCGAAAAGCTCTTTGTCCCGCTCGAAGGGCTGGAACAGGCCGTGGAAGAGCAGCTCGAGACCGTGCGGAAAACCATGTACGACCGCGCGCTCGAACGCCGCGAAAGCATGACCTACGAGGCGGAGACGCTCGACGAAATGAAGCAAATCGCCGACGCGAAGCCGGGCTTCGTCAAAGCCATGTGGTGCGGCGACGCGGCGTGCGAAAAGAAGATCCGGGAGGTCGCCGGGCTTTCCTCCCGCTGCATCCCGTTCGATCTGCAGGGGCGCGCCGGCGTTTGCGCCTGCTGCGGAAAACCGGCCGACAAGCTGGTCTGCTGGGGCAAGGCGTACTGATGTCCGGACGAAACAAGAAAACGACAGCCGGTCTCCGCAAAACGCGGGGACCGGCTGTTTGACTTCGGCGTACGCTCCATTCCATCATAACGGCCGCGATTTTTCGGTGGAATGCCTGAGGCGGCGGAATGCGCCTTGATTTTTGCGCGGGCGCCCCCTATAATAGAAAATTGACATCACAACAGAAGAGAGACGGGAGAACACGCCATGATTTTGGAGATCCTGAAAGCCATCCTGCTCGGCGCGGTCGAAGGGCTGACCGAATGGCTGCCGATCAGCAGCACGGGCCATATGATTCTTGTGGACGAATTTGTCAAGCTGAACCTCAGCGACGCCTTTAAGGAGATGTTTCTCGTCGTCATCCAGTTCGGGGCGATCCTGGCCGTCGTGGTCCTTTATTTTCACAGGCTGAACCCTTTTTCCCGCAGAAAATCGGCGTCCGCGCGGCACGAGACCGCCGTTCTCTGGCTCAAGGTCTTTGCCGCCTGCGTTCCGGCCGGCGTGATCGGCCTGCTGTTCAACGACCAGATCAACGCGCTCTTTTATAACTACGGGACCGTCGCCGTCACGCTGATCGTCTACGGCGTCCTGTTTATCGTCGTGGAGAACTACAACCGGCACAGACGCCCTTCCGTCCGCGATTTTTCCCATTTTTCCTACCGTCAGGCGCTCGCCGTCGGCGGGTTCCAGCTCCTTTCGCTGATCCCCGGCACCTCGCGCTCCGGCGCGACCATCCTGGGCGGCATCCTGCTCGGCACCAGCCGCGAAGTGGCGTCGGAATTTTCGTTTTTCCTTGCCATTCCGGTCATGTTCGGCGCGAGCGCGCTGAAAATGGCGAAGTTCGGCTTTCATTTCACCGGCGAGGAGGCGGCCGTGCTCGCCGCCGGCATACTGACGGCGTTCGTCGTTTCCATCGTCGCCATCCGGTTCCTGCTCGGATATATCAAGAAAAACGATTTCAAGGCGTTCGGCTGGTACCGCATCGCCCTGGGGGCACTGGTCCTGCTCTATTTCGGCCTGGTCCACAGGCCCTGATGCCGGCTGCCGGGCAGCCAACATTATAACGCGGAACATGAGTCGCTCTCCAGCATCTCACGCAATACCCGGAAGATGAAATCCACTTTTACCTGATCCGCGAGCGGGACAACCATTTCGACAGAAACGCCGTGGCGGTCGCCGCCGAGGTCATCGGCAAAGGTCAATACAAAATGGGGCACGATCACGGCTAACATTGGCAGGGGCAGTATCCGGGACACCGCGCTGAATGCCATAAAAGGACTCCTGGCGGTTGGGCTGTTTACCACTGTTCCGGTGGAACTATACGCTTTTCATAATATTCTTGTAATAAAGCGGCAGGCCACACTGCTGCTTAATCGTTGCGGCCGCAGCATTTCTTGTACTTTTTCCCGCTGCCACATGGACAGGGGTCATTACGACCGGGCTTTTTACCGACGCCCGGCAACACCCTCAGCACCGGACGTCCAAAATTGTCTGTCATCTCATTGGGAGTGTGGCCTTTATTCGACCAGATTCGGACATTGTTCCAAACATCCGTAAGAATCGGCATCAGTCTTTCAACTTGCTCTTTGCTATGGAACACGATTCCATGCTTTTCAAACACGCCCATGACATCTTTCATCCGTGCTTCCGCCATACAGGTGAGTACGATCTCATCTGCCATTTCCATCGCATCCATACGGTCCTGCGTCAAGTTCTCAAGGATAAACCCTTCAAGCTTTTCCACCTGCGGCGTTTGCTCGTAATAGCCATCATCGGCATATTTCAAAAATTCTTCCTTGGGCGGGATATAACGCTTCTTTCCGCGAATGGCCTCTTTCAGCGCGGCAACGCCGCTAAAGTCGTCCTTTTCAAAATCCGTATGAACCAGATACTCTTCCCAAAAGCAGTAGACCGATTCTTCGTGAATGTGGCGCAGGAGCGTGGAAAACAACTCATCCTCCGTTGCCTTTTCTTCGTTTTGTCCATTGAACAATTCCGCCAGCTCGTCAAGCGGGATAATACCGTATAAATTGACCGCAGCCCGCGCGTAACAATCAAGCAGAACGGAGCGTTCGATCCTGTCTGCGGTACCATTACGGACCATATCGGCAAAAACGGTGCGGATTTCTTCCGGAACCACAAAAATCATGTTGCCGTCATTAAAGAACGCCTGTAAAAAGCCAAAACTTTGCGTTGTCACGAAACTGTCTGCAAAAGCAAGATTATCGGCAAGCTGTTTCCGTTTCGCTACCTTTTTGAAAAATTCCCATTCCTGCCGTTCCAAACAGTTCAGCGCGATTTCAATGTTGTCCGGATTTGGCAGCGAATCGCACAATGCGTCCACAAGTTCAGCTTTTTTCATTTTGCTGTAGCCCGTCACCTGACTTGCCTTTGCCAGACCTTTCAAGTCCACCGCGGTTTTATGCGGCAGTATCTCACGAAGCGTATATACCGGCTTTTGCGGCAGTGCTTCGCTGAGGCTCGCTTGAACAATGTCTTCCAAAGCTTTTATCAATACAGGATCATTTTCACCAAGTCGCTTCATGTGGTACACATCCTAAGATACATTTTACTCAATAGTACATCATTTTACAGAATAATTCAATGAATATCGCGATTTTTGGCAAAAGAGATATCCTCCCCTCCCATCCGGACCGGACGAATCATCAGGCGCCTGACGCCTCTCGAATGTGAGCGGCTGCAGGGTTTCCCGGACCACTGGACGGACATCCCCGGCGCTTCGGACAGTGCCCGGTATAAGGCCCTCGGCAACAGCGTGGCGATCCCGTGCGTGGAACATGTGCTCTGCGGGATTGCTTATTTTCTGCGAATCTTCAAACAGGAACAGGAGTGACCTCCATGTATATCTACCCGGACAACCTGAAATCCAAAGCGACGCTGTGGTTGTGGCAGCTGAGAGATATCGGGATCATCGGCGTCGGCCTTCTGATCTCGCTTCCTGCACTGACACAGCTGCGGTTCTTCGTCCCCATCGTGCTGACGGCGGTATATGCTTTCCTGACGATCCGGTACTCAGCGCCTCAGCGATCTGGCTGCGGCAGGAATTGTGGGTGCAGATAAACGCGACTTTTATCATATCCTGCTCCTGCCTTCCTTAAAGCGCCAACAGGCGGTCGCCCTTGATTTCCCCGGCGCTCCACGCAATCAGTGCAAATTTACCGTCCGCGTGTTTCGCCGTCCACCGTAACGGCGGGCAAGCCTTCCTGGCCGTGGGCATTGATATAGGCGTTGACGGCCCGGTCGGCGATGAACTCCTTCGGCATGAATACTCATCCCCTTAAGCCGCCAGGGAAAAGAACAATGCTCTCTTTTTCAAAGGGGGAAGATTGCCCTCGTTGGCAGTGTAGCGGCGTTCAGTATTGTAATAAAGCTCAATCCACGCGG
>DAINSB010000032.1:0-18408 GCA_036741535.1 Caproicibacter sp.
CCGGCGGCTCGGGATCAGGTAGTCGCGCGCGCCCTCGGGCGAAGAGGCGGAGAGGATGGGCGTCTGAATCTCGAGAAAGCCGAGCTCGGTCATCTTCTGCCGCAGAAAAGAAAGCACCTTCGAGCGCAGCACGATATTTTTGTGGACCTTGGGGTTTCGCAGATCGAGATACCGGTATTTGAGGCGCACGTCTTCTTTGGTTTCCAGCGAGGAAACCACCTCGAACGGAAGGGCCGCCGTCACTTCGCCGAGCACGGTCAGCTCGGTCGCGCGGATCTCCACCGTTCCGGTCGGGATTTTCGGGTTGATCGTGTCCTCGTCGCGCAGCACGACTTTTCCCTTTGCCGTCACGGTGCATTCCTTGCCGACGTTTTCGAGCAGGGATTCGTCGTGGATGACGATCTGCACCACGCCGTAGTGGTCGCGCAGGTCGAGAAATTTGACGCCGCCGTGGTCGCGGATGTTTTCCACCCATCCCGCGACGCGGACCTCCTTCCCGATGTCCTTTTCGCCGACTTCCCCGCACGTATGCGTCCGGTATTGGTTGACTGAGTTCATTTGCGCAAAACCCCTTTTGCAATCTCGATTATAAGCGGCGTGCCGCCGCGGCCGGGCCCCGCCGTTTTACCCGGCAGAAACAACAAGCCTGCTCTGGCGGGAGAGTTCTGGGCTGCTCCCGACCCGAAAAACGGCGCGCAGACTGTAGATGAAACTTCACCAATTTACTATATCATATTTTGAAGGCAATTGCGAGATATAATGCAAATTCCGGCAAAAACGCGCGGGAAAGCCGGAAGCGCCGCGCGGCCCTTGCAATCAAATCGGGAATATGCAATAATAAGCTTTAACGTCGGATTTTGGAAAACGCGACAGGAGTGAAACTATGTTTTTAATTTGTAAGAAGCGGAAGCTGAACGACTCCATGACGCTCATGGAGATAGACGCGCCCTATATCGCGAAGAAAGCGAAAGCGGGGCAGTTCATCATTCTGCGGGTGAACGAACGCGGGGAGCGGATTCCGCTGACCATCGCGGACTACGACCGAGAAAAAGGGACGGTGACCATCATCTATCAGGTGGTGGGCAAAACGACCCTGCTGCTGGATACGCTGAACGAGGGCGACGGGATCGAGGACTTCACGGGGCCGCTCGGAAAAGCGTCGGAGCTCGACGGATACAAAAGGGCCGCGGTCGTCGGCGGCGGGGCGGGCTGCGCCATCGCGTACCCGCAGGCGAAGGCGCTGCACGCGCGGGGCGCGAAGGTGGACGTCATCGCCGGGTTCCGCAACGCCGGCCTGACGATCCTGGAAAACGAGATGCGCGCCGTGAGCGACCGGCTGACCGTCATGACGGACGACGGCTCGAACGGAAACAAAGGTTTTGTGACGGACGCGCTCAAAAAGAACATCGAAGAGGGAGCAGGGTATGACCTCGTGGTGGCCATCGGCCCGCTCATGATGATGCGCGCCGTCTGCCGCCTGACGAAAGAGTACGGCATCAAGACGATCATCAGCATGAACCCGATCATGATCGACGGGACGGGGATGTGCGGCGGTTGCCGCCTGACCGTCGGGGGAAGAACGAAGTTTGCCTGTGTGGACGGCCCGGATTTCGACGGACATGAAGTGGATTTCGATGAGGCGATCCGGCGCTCCCGGACGTATTCCGAAATGGAGCGCGAAGAAGCCCGGGACTTCCGGTGCAAACTGATGGGAGGTGCGGAGCATGCCTGACGGGAACCCGAAGAAAACGGCGATGCCGGAGCAGGACCCCGCCGTGCGCCGGAACAATTTCGACGAGGTGGCCCTGGGGTACACCGAGCGGATGGCGAAGGGCGAAGCCGCGCGCTGCCTGCACTGCAAAAATCAGCCCTGCGTCAAGGGGTGCCCGGTGGGGGTGCATATCCCGGATTTCATCCGCTCCATTGCGGACGGCGATATGGAGGACGCGTACCGCACCATCAAGCTGACGAATTCCCTGCCGGCGGTCTGCGGGCGGGTCTGCCCGCAGGAGAACCAGTGCGAGAGCGCGTGCGTGCGGGGCATCAAAGGCGAGCCGGTCGGCATCGGCCGGCTGGAGCGTTTTGCCGCGGACTGGCACCTGCGGCACGGCGGCGGGGAAGAGACGGGCGTTGCGCCGAACGGCCATAAAATCGCGGTCGTCGGCGCCGGACCGGCGGGCCTGACCTGTGCGGGCGACCTCGCGGCCCTCGGGTATTCGGTGACGGTGTTCGAGGCGCTGCACACGGCGGGCGGTGTGCTGATGTACGGCATCCCGCCGTTCCGTCTGCCGAAGGAGATCGTACAGAAGGAAATCGACGCCCTGCGCGCGGAGGGCGTGAAAATCGAGACGGATATGGTCATCGGCAAGGTGCTGTCCGTGGACGACCTGTTCGCGGACGGGTACGAGGCCGTCTTCATCGGCACCGGCGCCGGCCTGCCGCGCTTTATGAACATCCCGGGCGAAGAACTGGTGGGCGTCTACTCCGCCAACGAATTCCTCACCCGCGTCAACCTGATGAAGGCCTATAAGCCGGAGTACGATACGCCGATGATCCGCCCGAAAAACGTGGCCGTGGTCGGCGGCGGCAACGTGGCGATGGACGCGGCACGCACGGCGCTTCGCCTCGGGGCGCGGAAGGTGCACGTCGTGTACCGCCGTGCGGAAGAACAGATGCCCGCCCGCCGCGAAGAGGTGCACCACGCGAAAGAGGAGGGCGTGGCGTTCAGCCTGCTGTGCAACCCGGTCGCCATCCGCGGGGACGATAAGGGCCGGGTGGCCGCCATCGAGTGCGTCCGCATGGAGCTCGGGGCGGCGGATTCCTCCGGGCGCAGCAGGCCGGTGCCGGTGGAGGGCTCGAACTTCACCCTCCCGGTCGACTGCGTCGTGATGGCGATCGGCAATTCGCCGAACCCGCTGATCCGCACGACGACCGAGGGGCTTGAGGCGAACGGCCGCGGCTGCATCGTCGTGAAGGACGACGGCTCGATGCAGACGACGCGCGAAGGCGTCTACGCCGCGGGCGACGCCGTGAGCGGCGCGGCGACGGTGATCCTGGCCATGGGCGGTGGCAAGGACGCCGCGCGCTCCATCGACCGGTACGTCAAAGGCGGCGTGTCGCCGCGGCCGAGCCCCGCCGTTTAGATTGCGGTATACGAAAAAAAGAGTGTGCTGAAGAATCCCCCGGAAAATTTTTTTCGGGGGATTTCCCCGTCTTGTCCTGTTCTGTTACGGACTGCCGGCACATATGATGATACCGGGAAAGACGGATCAGAGACGGCAGGAGGCACATCATGAAAGACGGGAACAGACAGGAAAGCGGATGGTACGGAAATCAGTACGGCGAATGGCAGGGGAACCGCCGCGCCGATGCCGGCACGTACCGGAGCGGCCGCGCGGCGCGTGGCAAAAGCGGACATCCCGAACAGGCCCGGCGCCCCGTTCAGGAGGAAGATTACGAAGAAGACGACTGGCGGGACGATGCGGAGGACGAAGAAGAATATGAGGAACCGGCGGATGAAAAGCCGGGCAAAGAGAAAAAGCGTTCCTCCGTCAGCCTTCTGACCGCGATTCAGATTCTGGGCTGCTGTGCCGTCCTTGCCGCCGTGTTGGCCCTCAAGATGACCGGGGGAAAAACCTATGCGGATTTCCGCTCGTGGTATACATCGGCGGCGAATGATTCCGTCATTGCGCAGGAGCAGATGGACCGGGCCCGCCGCACGGTGATCGGCCTTTGGACGACCATCTCGAGCGCGGGACCGCAGCAGCCGTCGTCCTCCGGGGCGGCGGGCTCCCTTGCGTCCTCTCAGGCGGCCTCCTCTCAGGCCCCGGCTTCTTCGCTGGCTCCGGCCTCTTCGGCCGGTCCGGCGGCAAAGCAGAACAATGCGGCCGGCAATAACGCTTCCGGCGCGGCGGGGAAGGGGGCGCCGTCTTCTCCGTGACGTTTACGGTGGGGAAATGCCGCGTAACGGTCGAGTTCTTTTTCCTCGCCGTGCTCGCCCTCTTCCTCGCGTTCGACCGCAGCGGCATGGCCGCCGTCGGCCTGCTGTGCGCGGCGATCCACGAGGGCGCACACCTCGCCGCCATGCGCTGCGGCGCCTGCAGGCTGCGGGAAATACGCCTCACGCCGTTCGGCGTCGATATTGTCAAAAAGGACTGCGGGACCGACCGCGGCTATCTTGTCGAGGCGCTGATTTCCCTTTCGGGGCCGGCGGCGAACCTCGCGGCTTTTTTTCTTTGCGCCGTTTTCTTCGGCAGGCGCTTTTTTCTGTTTCAGGCGGGCAATCTCCTCCTTTTCGCGCTGAACCTCCTGCCCGTCGAGCCGCTGGACGGCGGCCAGGCGATGCAGGATCTTCTGTGCCTGCGCCTTCCCGCGGAAAAGGCTCTGAAAATCGTCAGGACCGTTTCTTTTTTTGTCATGGTGCCCCTTTTCACGGCGGGATTCCTGGTCCTGATCCGCTCGGGATGGAATTTTTCCCTGCTGCTGCTCTGCCTTTACCTGACCGCGCTCCTGCTGATGAAAAAAAGTGCAGGCTGAGCATGTACGCACGGCCGGGCGTGTGGCTCGGCTCGCGTACAGGCTGAGCCTGCTCAGCCCTCCACGCTGATCGCTTCGTTTCCGCTGTAGACGATGCCGCGCGTGGCGTCCACCGTGACCGTGGTGCCGTTTTTGAGGATCTTCGTCGCGTTCTGGGCTCCGACGACCACGGGCTTGTCGAGCGCCATCCCGGTGATGGCGGCGTGGGAGTTCTTGCCTTCCCGCTCGGTCACGATCGCGCCGGCCCTCCTCAGGTAGGGCATCAGCTCGTTCGTCGTCTCCGAAATGACCAGGATGTCGCCCTCCTTCAGGTTGTCCCGGACCTCCTCCATGCTGCCGCAGACGCAGACGTTGCCGCACACGGCGCCTTTTGTGGCGCTCATGCCGGAGAGCAGGATGTTGCCCACCAGCTGAACCTTCAGCAGGTTCGTCGTGCCGGACATGCCGAGCGGGACGCCCCCCGTGATGACCACGAGGTCGCCGTCCTGCACGAGGCCGTGTTCCTTCGCCTTGCGGATGACGTGGTCGAACAGGTCGTCCGTGTTGCTCTGCTCGTCGATCATGATGGGGACGACGCCCCACGAGAGGTTCATCTGGTGCAGTACCGTGCGGTCGGTGGTGCCGCTGATGATCGGGCAGTTGGGCCGGTATCTCGAGATCATGCGCGCCGTGCGGCCCGATTTCGTCACGGTGATGATGGCCTTGGCGTTCAGGTCGTGCGCCGTGGTGCAGGTGGCGTGCGAGATCGCCGCGGTCACGTTCGGCCGCTCGTTCGACTGGTCGCCGTCCACGCTGCGCAGCCTCAGGCGCTTGACATAGTCGATGTCGCGCTCGGCCCGCTCGGCGATTTTTGCCATGGCCTTCACGGCCAGGACCGGATAGGCCCCGTTGGCCGTCTCCCCCGAGAGCATGATGGCGCTGGTTCCGTCGTAGATCGCGTTTGCCACGTCCGTGACCTCCGCGCGCGTCGGCCGCGGGTTCTTGATCATGGAGTCCAGCATCTGCGTGGCGGTGATGACCTGCCCGCCGGCTTCGGACGTTTTCCTGATGAACTGTTTCTGGATGCTGGGGATCTCCTCGAGGGGGATTTCGACGCCGAGGTCGCCTCTTGCGACCATGACGCCGTCGGAGACGCGGATGATATCGTCAATGTTCCTGACGCCGTCGGAGTTCTCGATCTTGGCGATGATACGGATCTTGTGGCTGTCGTGCTTTTCCAGCTCCGAGCGCAGGTCGATGATGTCCTGCGCGCTGCGGGTGAAAGAGGCGGCGATGAAGTCGAAGTCCTCCTTCACGGCGAACGCGATGTCGGAGCGGTCCTTCTCGCTGATGAAGGGAAGGGAGAGGTGCAGCCCCGGCACGTTGATGCTTTTCTGGGAAGAGACCTCGCCGCCGTTCACCACGGTGCAGAAGATTTCGGTCTCGGTCGAAGAGTTGACCTTCAGCTCGATCAGCCCGTCGTCGATCAGGATTTTCGCGCCGGGGATCACCTCTTTCGGCAGTCTGCAGAAAGATACGGAGCAGATGGATTCGCTTCCGGGAACGTCGCGCGTGGTCAGCGTAAAGCCGCTGCCCTCTTTCAAGGTGGCGGGGCGTTCAAAAATTCCCGTTCTGATCTCGGGGCCTTTGGTGTCGAGCATCAGCGCGACGGGAAGATTCAATTCTTCGCGGACTTTTTTGATGGTGTCGGCGAAGCCTTTTTGCTGTTCATGGGTGCCGTGGGAAAAATTTAAGCGCGCAACATTCATGCCGGCCAGCATCAGCTGGCGGATTACCTCTTCGCTTCCGGAGGCGGGTCCGATCGTACATACGATTTTTGTTTTTCTCATGTCATTACCTCGTTTCACGTTGCAAACGTATCTGCATCTAAAATAGTTAAAATTTATCCCAGTATAAAATCATACTACCGTTTGGCCGATAAATCAAACGGCCAAGTAAAATTTGCCTTAAAACTGAAATTTTTCCGCGCCTTGCAATCGATTCCGATAAGCGATAGAATAAAAACATTCCAAACGAAAGGACCGGGCGACACGTGCGTAAGCAGAAGGAAAAGATCGTGAAAAGCCGCGATAACTGGCAGAAATACAACCAGGTCCGGAAAATCCGCATGCTGATGACCGTGGTCGCGGTCATCCTCTGCATCTCCGTCGCCGCCGGCGCCGTTCTCGCGTGGCTGCAGGTGAAGAGCGCCGCGGAGCAGGCGCGGCAGCGCCAGTCGTCTTCCGCGGCCCCCGCTTCCAGCGGGGAGGAGAGCCTTCCCGTCTACGACAATTCCTTTTCGCTGCTGCTCGTGAATTCCTCGCATGCGCTCCCTTCCGGGTACGCTCCCGTTTTGCAGGAGTGCGCGGGCGTGCAGGTGGAGGGGAGGATCGTCCCGGCCCTCGAAAAAATGATGCGGGACGCCGAGGCGGCGGGCTGCCCGCTGAAGCTCACGGGCGGCTATCTCGATTCCGCCCGGCAGAATCAGATGTTCCAGGCGGAGGTCAAACGGCTGATGGCCCAGCAGAAGCTCTCTCAGGTCCTGGCGGAGAATCAGGCGCAGTCCACCGTCGGGCGCGGCGGATACAGCGAGCGACAGACGGGGCTCGCCGTGATTTTTTCCGCGGAGGGGATGAAAAGCGGCGAGAGCTTCGCTTCCACGGCCCAGTACCGGTGGCTGAACCGGAACAGCGTGGAGTACGGCTTCGTCCTCCGGTATCCAGAGGATCAGGCCTCCACGACGGGCGTGTCGTTCGACCCTTCCCATTTCCGCTATGTCGGCACGGAAAACGCCCTGAAAATGCGGGAATTTTCGATGAGTCTGGAGGGATATGTCACCTACCTGGGGCAGCAGACCCGGCCCTGACGGACGGGTCGGGCCGGCTCCACGCGCCGTTTTTATTTTGTTTCAGAAAAGAGATGCCATACGCATTCTGACGTTTATGACGACAAAATGTTTTCCCGGCGCGATCTGCTGCGCCTGATCCTGCCGCTGGTGGGGGAGCAGTTCCTGGCGGTCACCATCGGGCTTTCCGACACCTTCATGGTGTCGAGCGTGAGCGAGGCGGCCGTCTCTGGGATCTCTCTGGTGGATTCCATCAACGTGCTGCTGATCCAGGTCTTTTCCGCCCTGGCGACGGGGGGCGCCGTCGTGGCGGCGCAGTATCTCGGCAGGGAGGACCGCAAAAACGCCTGCGCCGCGGCGAAACAGCTGCTTTACGCCATCACGGTGCTGTCGCTCATCATCATGTCGGTCTGCCTCGTCTTCCGCATCCAGATCCTGAATTTCGTCTTCGGCGCCATCAGCGCCGATGTCATGCAGAACGCCGACATCTATTTTTTGCTGACCGCGCTGTCGTATCCGTTTCTCGGCGTGTACAGCGCCGGGGCGGCGATCTTCCGCGCGATGGGCAACAGCAAGATCTCCATGCTGGTTTCCCTGATCGACAACATCGTGCATATCGGCGGCGACGCCTTTCTGATCTACGGGTGCGGATGGGGTTCCGCGGGCGCCGGCGCCGCAACGCTCCTCGCGCGGATTCTCGCGGCGGCGGCCATGCTGCTTCTGGTGTGCCGGAAGGACAACGTCATCTTCATCGACCGGCCGTTCCACCCGGAGCTCGCCGTGTCCATGGTCAGGCGGATCCTGAACATCGGCCTGCCGAACGGCTTTGAAAACGGGATGTTCCAGATCGGCAAGCTGATCGTCCAGCGCCTGATCACGGCGCTCGGGACCTCCGCCATCGCCGCGAACGCCGTTGCCAACAGCATCTCGAACGCCTCCAACATCCCCGGGAACGCCGTCAGCCTCGCCCTGATCACCGTCGTGGGGCAGTGCGTCGGCGCCGGGGATTACCGGCAGGCCGTCTTCTACACCAAGCGCCTGCTCGTGATCTCCTATCTCGCCATGGGCGTCCTCAATGTGTCGCTGTTCGTTCTGACCGGCCCGCTCGTCGGGGCGTTCGGCCTCGACTCGGTTGCGGCGGCAAGCGCCCGGCAGATCCTGTATGTGTTTTCCCTGTGCAACGCGACCATATGGACCCTTGCCTTTGCGTTGCCCAACTCTCTGCGGGCGGCGGGTGACGTTCGTTTCACCATGCTGACCTCGACGATCTCCATGTGGGTGTTCCGCATCGGGTTCAGCTATATTCTGACGGGCGTTTTCGGGCTGGGCGTACAGGGCGTGTGGTATGCCATGTATATCGACTGGGTCGTGCGCATGGTGGTCTTCCTCTTCCGCTTTCGCGGCGGAAAGTGGAAGGAAAAGCATGTGATTTAGGACATGCCGTGCCCGCGGGCGCTTTTTGCATCCGGCGGCGGGAAATTTCCGTTTGCATAAAGGTGCCGTTTCGTCTTATAATGGTTCAGAAGCGCGGAAAGTGTGCGGGCGTCTGCCCGCCGGTTTGCAGATTGCGGGGATAAAAACATGCAGGGCGCAGCGTTGCAGATCATGAACGAAGTGAAAAAATGCGTGGTGGGGAAGGACGAGGTCATCCGCAAGGTGCTGATGGTCGTCCTGGCGCAGGGCCACATCCTCCTGGAAGACATTCCGGGCGTCGGCAAGACAACGCTGGCGCTCGCTTTTTCAAAGGCGATGTCGCTCGACTACCGGCGCATGCAGTTCACGCCGGACGTGATGCCGGCGGACGTGACCGGCTTTTCGGTGTACGACCGGGCGAGCGGAGGCCTGAAATATCAGCCCGGGGCGGTGCTGTGCAATCTGTTCCTCGCCGACGAGATCAACCGCACCTCCAGCAAGACGCAGTCGGCCCTGCTCGAGGTGATGGAGGAGCGGCGCGTCACCGTCGACGGGATCTCGCATCCGACGCCGAAGCCGTTCCTCGTGATCGCCACGCAGAATCCGGTCGGCTCCGCCGGGACCCAGCTTCTGCCGGAATCCCAGCTCGACCGCTTCATGGTGCGGCTTTCGATGGGGTATCCGGACCTCGAGGACGAGATCGAGATCCTCCGGCGCAAGCAGGGGGAGGAGGACCCCCTCGCGACGGTGCGGCCCGTCGCCGGGGCGCGGGACGTGCTTGCCATGCAGGCGGATTCCTCGAACGTCTTCCTCGCGGACGACATCTACTCCTACATCGCGCGGCTGACGGCTTCCACGCGCGGGAACCGGATGGTCCGCCTCGGCGCCAGCCCGCGCGGCTCCATCGCGCTGGCGCGCATGGCGCAGGCGTCCGCCTATCTGGACGGCAGGGACTACGTGGTCCCCGGCGACGTGCAGGGCGTTTTCGCCGACGTGATCGGGCACCGCATCCTTCTGAGCCCGCAGGCGAAGATCAGCGGGCAGAGCCTGCAGAGCGTGCTGAAGGCGGCGCTGCGCGAAACGCCGGCCCCCGCCATCCTGAGGCGGTAGAAAGATGCTGCGAAACCGTTTGGGGTACTGCGTCCTGCTCGCCTGCGCCGTTCTGTTCCACATTTTTTTCGTCGGGTATCTGTCGTTTTTCCTTCTGGCTTTTCTGCTTCTGCTGCCGCTGCTCTCCCTCGCCCTGACCGTGCCGGCGGTCGGGAGGACGGAGATCCGCCTCCGGCCCCCGGCGGCCTGCCCGGAGAAGGGAGGGGAGGCCGTGTTCCGCATCCTGCTGCGCAACCGTTTTTTCCTCCCGGTCCCGTGCGCGAAGGTGCGGCTGTGCAGCGTGAATTCGCTGTGCGGCGAACCGCTTCGGGAGACGCTGATGTTCCCGGTGGACGCCCGCGCGGACGCCGCCGTCGAGTACCGTCTCCGCTCCCGGTATGCGGGAAAGATCTCGGTTTCGCTTACGGACGTTCGGTACTATGATTTTCTCGGCATTTTTTCTTTTGCGAAGAAGCTCGACGGCAGGGCGGAAACCTTTGTCCCGCCTTCCGTCTTTCCGCTCGACATCCGGCTGCGCCCCGTGGAAAACGCCCCGGACGGCCGGACCTATTCCGCGGTCAAACCGGGCGACGACCCCTCTGAGGTATTCGATGTCCGCCCCTACCGCGAGGGGGACCGGCTGCGCAGCGTCCACTGGAAGCTCAGCGCGCGGCTCGGGGAACTGATGGTCCGCGAGTTCGGCCTTCCGCTGGACTGCGCCGTCGTGCTTCTGCTGGAGCTGCTGGCCCCCGGGCCGGACGTACTGGAAACGGTTCTGGAGACGGCGGCCTCCGTCTCGCATTTTCTGGTGGAGAACCGGGTCCCCCACCGCATCGAGTGGTACGACGCCCGGCGCCGGGAATACCGCAGCGAGCCGGTCGCAGACGACGACGCGTTCGCCGCGGCGTTTGCGGAGATCCTGTCGGCCGGCGGATACCGCGACCGCCCGTACGCGAGCGTCTGCCGCGGGAGCCGGGAGACGGCCCGCTCCGGGTCCCGCCTGATTTGCGTCACGGGCGACCTGACGCGGGAGACGGCGTCCCTCTGCGAGCGGACGGGCGGCGCGGCTGTGCTGTATGCCTGCGAAGGCGGGCGGCCGGCCGGGAAGGAGCTGACCGGGGCGCTGGCCGCGGCCGGGGCGGAAGTGGTGCCGGTCCGCGTCGGAGAGATCGGGGAAAGCCTTTCCGGGCTCACCCTCTGAGCAGAAAGGAGGAAGACGATGCGAACCGCCGGGAAGCAGCCCGAAGCCACCGGCCTGCGCACGGAGGTCCCCCGCTACGCGGCGGGGAAGGCCTCCGGCGCGTGGGACTTCGCCCTGAGCCTTCTTGTGACGTTCCTGGGCGTCTTCGGCACGGCGTGGGCTTTCGTTTCCTCCTTTTCGCTGGACGTGCTGCCGCTGACCCTTTCCCTTTATCTGGGCATTTTTCTCCTTGCCTTCGCCGCGGCTTTCACGTTCCGGAAGGCCGGGTACGCGCTTCTGCCCGCCTATGCGGCCCTGTACGGCATCGCTCTGGGGCGGGAGCAGCAAAGCGTCGCGCAGGGGTTCGAGATCACGGCGAACCGGATCCTTGCGGTCTATTCCGACCGGTTGAATTACATGATGCGGAAGTTCCCCGTGGAGGCGAAGGCTTCGGAGCAGCCGTGGCTGTGTACGATGTTCCTGCTGTTCTGTCTTTTTCTGCTCTGCGGCCTGGTGGGGTGGGCCGTTTTCCGGCGCAGGAGCTTCTGGCTTACCCTCTTTTTCACGGCCCCGTTCCTGCTTTTCGCCTTTGTGATCACCATCACGCCGGCTTTTGCGTCGGTGCTGATGCTGCTCCTCTGCTGGACGACGCTGGGCATGACCCGCCTGCAGGGGCGCGGGAAGAAGGGCTTTGTGCGCCGGCGCGGCCTTTGCCGGGCGAAAAACGGGTCTTCCGCCGCCCGGGCGGGCCTTCTGCTGATGCCGTTCGTGGCGCTGTGCCTCGCGCTGCTGCTCGCCGTTTTTCCGCAGGGCGGCTACCGGCGGTCCGGCTTTGCCGACAGTCTGCGGGCCGGCCTGACGGATTCGCTGACGCAGGAGTCCTTTTTCGGCGGTTCCAAATCGCTGGCCGGGAATACGGTCCGCGCGGACCTGCGCAACGCGAACGGCGTCCATTTCACCGGCGAGACGGCGCTGCAGGTGAAATCGGACGGCCGGTATCCCCTCTACCTAAAAAATTTCGCAGCCGGTCTTTATACCGGCTCCGGCTGGCAGTTGTATCCGGAGTCCGATTATCAGGACATCGACCGGCAACTCGGCGGCCTGAGCGTGCAGAACATGCTGCACACCTTTGAAGTCCTGCTCGGCCGGCAGAACGAGGCGGCGCTCAAGCCGTATTATCTTCAGGTGAAGGATGTCACCGCGGCGAAACAGTGCATCTATGCCCCCTACAACCTGATCACCGGCCCCGCGGACATCACGGGGGTCAGATTCGTCGGCGACGGCTTCATCCGGTCCGGGTCGCTGTTCGGCACCGGCTCCTACAGCTTTTACGCCTATGGCGTCTCCTCGGACGACCTTCGGACCGCCCCCGAGAGCGTGCCGCTCTCTTTCCTGATGGCCGGCGGGGGGCAGGGCGCGCTGGAAGAGTATCTGCGGGGCTACCGGCCTTCCGCCTCCCCGCTGAATTTCGGGAATATCGCCGGGTATTATAAGGCCGCCGCGCCGCAGAGCCTGCTGGACCGGATCGCGAACCCGTCCCGGCTGGCGTTCATAAAACAGGAGCAGGCGTACCGCGCCTTCCTGTACGACAAATACACCCAGCTCCCGGCGGCGACCCGGTCGGCGGCTCTGAAACTGCTGACGCAGGACGCGAGGTTCCGCAGCTTTCTCGAGGGCCGGGGGTCCGGCGGTTCCGGAAGTCCCGCCGGAGGGGAGGATTCCGGCAGCGGAGCATACTTCCTGCGGAATTTGAGGGGATATTCCAACCCGTATCAGATCGTGAACGCGGTCAAGGACTATCTCGCCCGCAATTACGAGTACACGCTCTCCCCGGGCGCGACCCCGAGGGACCGGGACTTCGCGCTTTATTTCCTGACGCAGAGCCGGAAGGGATACTGCGTGCACTTTGCCACGGCCGCCGCGGTCCTGCTCCGGGCCCTGGGCGTCCCGGCGCGCTACGCGGAAGGGTATCTCGTCACGCCCGACGACTATGGGACGGCCGGGAGCGACGGATGGGTCAATATCCCGGACAGCCGCGCGCATTCCTGGGTGGAGATCTATGTCCCGGGCGCCGGCTGGGAGCCCGTCGAGATGACGCCGGGCTTCAATGCGGAAGAGAGCCGGACGCAGGGGACCGAGACGCAGGATCAGCCGCCCGCTTCCAGCTCGCCGCAGTCGGGTTCGGCCGTTTCGAGCAGCTCCGCGTCGAGCGCCGCGCCGTCCTCCTCGCCCGCCGGGGCGGAAACGGAGGCCTCGTCCGCCGCGCCCGGCGCGGGGACGCGGGGCGACCGAGACTTCGCGGCGCGGCCCGCCCTCTTTCTCCTGCTTGCGGCGTTCCTGCTGGCCCTCGGCCTTCTCGCAAGGAGAAAGGCCGCGCTCGTGCTCCGCGGAAAACGGTTTGCGCAGAGCGACCCGGACCGCGCGGTCCTGTGCATCTACGCCTATCTGAAGAAGCTCGTGCCGTTCGGCGGGGAGATGAGCCCGGAAGCGGAGCGGATCGCCCTGAAGGCTCGGTTCGGCCGGGGCCCCGTCACGGGGGAGGAGAGGGAGGCGATGCGCTCTTCTGCGCTGTCGCTTGCCGCCGACGTGGCGAAGAGCCTGCCGCCGGCGAGACGCTTTGCCTTCAAATATCTTTTTGCGCTGATCTGACGATATAATACTTGTATTCCCCGGCGCGATATGATATACTAAATAACACTATGAGTATGGCAAGATCGTGTAAAGAGGTGACATCGGTTATGAAAGAGAAAATCCATCCGAAATATCAGGACGCGACCATTACATGCGCCTGCGGCAATGTGATCCATACAAGGTCGACGAAAAAAGACATCCACGTTGAGATCTGCTCCAAGTGCCATCCGTTCTTCACCGGCAAGCAGAAACTCGTCGATACGAGCGGGCGCGTGGACATGTTCAAAAAGCGTTACGGGCTGGATAAGTGATTCTGTTTTTTTCATCCGCTGGGGCGGCGCTTTTTTGGCGCCGTCTTTCTTTTTCCGGAGGGCTTTGATGGACGATACGTACTGCACGATACGCGGGGAAGCGCGGGAAGAATTCGCCGAGAAGCGGTCCCGTTTTATCGGTTCCGCGAAACCTGTCGTTTCCGAGGGGGAAGCGGCGGAATTCATCCGGGGCGTCCGCGCAAGAAACCGTGAAGCGTCCCACAACGTCTACGCGTACGTGCTGCGGGCGGGGCAGGCGCGGCGGTATTCCGACGACGGGGAGCCGCAGGGGACGGCGGGCGTCCCGGTTCTCGAAGTTCTGCTGAAAGGCGGAATCGCGGACGCGGCCGTGGTGGTGACGCGCTATTTCGGCGGCGTCCTTCTCGGGGCGGGCGGCCTGGTGCGCGCCTATTCCCGCGCCGCGTCGCTGGCCGTGGAAGCCGCGGGCAGAACGGTGATGGCCGCCTGCCTCACGGCGTCGCTCCGCTGCCCCTACGACCGCTACGGCAGGGTGGCCCCGCTGGTCGAGCGATTCGGCGGCGCGGTCGACGGCGAGACTTTCGCCGAGCAGGTGACGCTGTCGTTTCATCTGCCGTGCGGGGGCGTCGCCGCGTTCCGGTCTGCGCTGGCCGATGCGACGGGCGGGGGCGTGCGGCTGGAGCCGGAAGGAAAAAAGTATTATCCCTCCGCGTGAAAATTTGAAGTTCTTGCAGGAAAAAGAGATGCGGTTTGCGTATATATACAAATAGACGGAGCATCTTCGCAGGAGGGGTGGAATTGACAGTCAGAGAACGTATCCAGCAGTTGGAGGAGCAGATCCTGTCTCCGGAGGCCGCGCTTTCCTCCCGGACGCTCGGGCGGGAGGTCCCGGAGGAGGAGTCCGACCTGCGCACGCCCTTCCAGCGCGACAGGGACCGGATCATCCACTGCAAATCGTTCCGGCGTCTCAAGCACAAAACGCAGGTCTTCCTTTCGCCGGAAGGGGACCATTACCGCACCCGGCTGACCCATACGCTGGAGGTTTCGCAGATCGCCCGCACCATATCGCGCGCCCTGTTTCTGAACGAGGACCTGACGGAGGCGATCTCCCTCGGGCACGACCTGGGGCATACGCCGTTCGGCCATGCCGGCGAGCGCGCGCTGGACGGGATTGTTCCCGGCGGGTTCCGCCACTACGAGCAGAGCCTGCGGGTGGTCGAGCGTCTGGAAAAGGGCGGGAAAGGGCTGAATCTGACCCGCGAGGTGCGCGACGGCATCGTGTGCCACACCAGGGGGCGCGAGGCGTTCACGGCCGAGGGGAGGGTCGTGCGGCTCGCCGACCGCATCGCGTTCCTCAACCACGACATCGACGACGCGGAGCGGGCGGGCGTCCTCAAGGAGGAGGACATCCCGGAGAGCATCACCGGGGTGCTCGGCCACCGCAAATCCAAACGGATCGACACCCTGGTGCATTCGGCCGTCGGGAACAGCGCCGGGGGCCGAATGCACCTCTCGGAGGACGTGCAGAAAGCGTTCGACGAGCTGGGCGCGTTCATGGATGAGCGGGTCTACCGCAATCCGTACGCGAAATCGGAAGAGAAAAAAGTCCCCAGGCTCATCGCGGCGCTCTACGATTATCTGAAGAATCCGGACCACCTTCCGGAGGATATGCGCCGGATCGCCGAGCAGGACGGCAACGAGCGTGCCGCGTGCGATTTTATCGCCGGCATGACCGATCATTACGCCGTGCAGCTTTTCCAGACCATCTACGTCCCGAAATCCTGGAAGCTTTGACAACGGGCCACCCCGTGCGGTCCGCCGCGGAAGAAAGGGGATGGCGGCATGCCGCTGCCCGACAGCTTCATACAGGAACTGAAAGCCCGGAGCGACCTTGTGGAGATCGCTTCCTCGTATGTCACGCTGAAACGGAGCGGGAGGAACCTGGTGGGGCTCTGCCCGTTCCACAGCGAAAAGACGCCTTCGTTCAACATCTACCCTGCGAACGGATCGTTTTACTGCTTCGGGTGCGGCGTGGGGGGAGACGTGATCACGTTCGTCCGCCGCATCGAGAATCTCGACTACATAGAGGCGGTCCGCTTCCTCGCGCAGCGCGCGGGCATGACGGTGCCGGAGAACCAGGCGGACGACGGCATGTCGAAGCTGCGGACGCGCATCCTCGCGATCAACCGTGAGACGGCCCGGTTTTATTATTCCGTCCTCATGTCGGAGGCCGGCGCCGCGGGCAGGGACTACTTCGCGAAGCGCGCGCTGCGGCCGGGGACGGTTCGGCATTTCGGGCTCGGCTATTCGCCGCCCGGCCGGTTTTCTCTTGTCGATACCCTTGCGGGCAAGGGCTTCGGGCAGGAGGAGATGGTCCTCGCGAACGTCGCGTTCAAAAGCCGGAGCGGCAGGGCCGTGGACCGGTTTTACGGCAGGGTCATGTTCCCCATCATCGACCTGCGGGGCAATGTCGTCGCCTTCGGGGGGCGCACGCTGGGCGACGACAAACCGAAGTATCTCAATTCTTCGGAGACGCCCGTCTTCAGCAAAGGGGACATGCTTTTCGCCCTCAATTTCGCCAAGAATGCGGGGAGCGGCAGGCTGATCCTCTGCGAAGGATACATGGACGTGATCTCAATGCACCAGGCCGGATTCACGGAGGCGGTTGCCACGCTTGGCACGGCTCTCACCCCTTCGCAGGCGCGGCTGATGTCGCGGTATGCGAAGGAGGTCGTCGTCTCCTACGATGCGGACGAGGCCGGCCAGAAAGCCGCCGCGCGGGCGATCCCGCTGCTGCGCGAAGCCGGGCTGCAGGTCCGGGTGCTCGCGATCGAGGGCGGCAAAGACCCCGACGAAGCCATCAAGGCCTACGGCCCGGTCCGCTTCAAACAGATGCTCGAGTCCTGCGGGAACGACGTCGAGTACCGCCTCGGAAAGGCGAGGGCCGGCTGCAACCTTCAGACCGCGGACGGGCGCATCGCCTACCTGAACGGTGCTACGAAGGTGCTCTCGTCGCTGGATAACCGCGTGGAGCGGGAGGTCTACACCGCCAAGGTTGCCTCGGAGACCGGCGTCGCGACCGCGACGCTCTTAAACCAGGTGGAAACGGAGGGCAGAAGGGCCGCGAAGACGAAACAGAAGAGAGAAATCCGCGGAATCCGCAGGGAAGCGGCCGGGTACGGCGACCGCGTCAACCCGGAAAAAGCCGCGCACCTGCGCGCGGCCAGTGCGGAAGAGGCGCTGATCGCGTATCTTGTGCGGAATCCGGGCGACGCGGGTCGGATTTTGCGGATCCTTCCGCCCGAAAAATTCGTCACCGCATTTAACCGCCGTGTATATGAAAGAATTATGGGCAGAATGAATGCAGAAAAACCGGTCAGTCTCACGGATTTTAACGACGGTTTCTCCCTCGAGGAAATATCTTCCATTGCGAGGATTTTTGCGAAATTTGACGGAGTGTCCGCCGGTTGGAGCGACGCGGAGGAATATATCGGTGCGATTCAGCAGGAAAATGAAAAAAAGGGATTGGGAGATGCGGCTTCGGCCGAGCCGGAAAAGATAGAGGATTATCTCAAGGCTCTCAGACAGCAGAAGCAGCAGAGAAAATAGGAGGACGCAGATTATGCCGGTGCCTGACAAGAAAACGGTGATCAGGGAACTGATCGAGCAGGGTAAAGCGAAGGGCCAGCTTTCCACGAAAGAGATCCTCGACGCGCTGGGCGAGCTGGATTTCGATCCGGAACAGATCGAGAAATTTTATGATACGCTGGAGGCGCAGGGGGTCGAAATCGTCGAGAATTTTGGGGAAGACGAAGATCTCAACCAAAAGGGCGACGAGACGGAAAACCTCGAGACGGAGCTGAGCACGGAGGGCATCGCCATCGACGACCCGGTCAAGGTCTATTTAAAGGAGATCGGCCGGGTGCCGCTGCTGACGCCGGACGAGGAGATCGACCTTGCGATCCGCATCAAAAACGGGGACGAGATTGCGAAAAAGCGCCTTTCCGAAGCGAATCTGCGCCTTGTCGTCAGCATCGCCAAACGCTACCTTGGCCGCGGCATGCAGTTTCTGGACCTGATTCAGGAAGGAAACCTCGGCCTGATCAAGGCCGTCGAAAAATTCGACTATACAAAGGGATTCAAATTTTCCACTTACGCGACCTGGTGGATCCGCCAGGCCATCACGAGAGCCATCGCGGACCAGGCCCGCACCATCCGCATCCCGGTGCATATGGTGGAGACCATCAACAAAGTGAAAAAGGTCTCGAGCCAGCTTCTCCACACGAACGGCCACGAGCCAACGGCCGACGAGATCTCCGCCGAACTCGACATGCCGGTCGAGAAGGTGCGGGAGATCGTGCGCGTCGCGCAGGAGCCGGTTTCGCTCGAGACGCCGATCGGCGAGGAGGAGGACAGCCACCTCGGCGACTTCATTCCGGACGACG
>DAINSB010000033.1:0-17913 GCA_036741535.1 Caproicibacter sp.
CACCTCTCCTTTATTTTATCACGGTTGGGTGTACGCTTTTGTTATATCACTCCAACCCACTACATCCGCGTGGACTTTCTGGAACAGGTTGTGCTGGGCGAAATCCGCAGACTGACAAAATTCGCAAGCAGGTATAAGGCCCTATCCGAAGTCACAAAGGCCGTTTATGAAGGCAATGCTGATGTAGTTCTGGTGAAGAATCTCGCGCGTATCGGACACGAATGGGGCTTGGTGCAGGAATATATCGACTTTTTGAATGAACACAAAGTAACGCTGCTCTGTATCACGGAAGGGTTGGAAATCAGCCGCCATAACCCATATCCGTTTTAAGCGGAAACAAAAAGTCCGGGTGTTCTTACGGCATTTTCAAATGCTGTAAGAACACCCGGAATGGTGCGCGAGATGGGACTTGAACCCATATGAGAAATCTCACACGCCCCTCAAACGTGCCTGTCTGCCAGTTCCAGCACTCGCGCATGAACTCAAATCTGCCAGAAACGCAAAGACAACAAGGGTATTATAGCATTGCGCGCACTCCCTTGTCAACCGGAAAACAACATTTTTTACAGCTCCCGCGCGAGCTGTGCCAACTCCTCGTACGTCACCAGAGAATCCAGCACCCCTGGCAGGGAGGAGGCGGAAAGATGCTCCGGCAGACCGAGCCTGCGCAGCAGGACGCGGCGCTTTTCGGCGCTGTGCTCGCCGCCGGAGAGCCCCAGAAAATACAGATCGCTCTTCGTGATCTTTTTCCCGGCGGGCGGGGCGGAGGCCTGCGCGGCGACCCCCGCCCGCTTCAGCGCCTCCAGAATGACGTCGTCCGGCAGACCTTCCACCCCGAGTTTTCCCTCTTTGGAAGGTTTCCGCTTGCGCTTTTCCTTGCCAAAAACATCCGGGATATAAACGTGCCGGATCTCCCCCGCCGGAATGGACCCGGAAAGGTAGTGCCGGATCAGGAAGCCCGCGGAATCGCTGTCGGTCAGGACGAGCAGACCGCGCGTCCGCGCCAGTTTGCGCAAAAGCGCCATCTGCTCTTTGTCCCGGAAGATCCGGAAGCCGTCCGTCTCGAGGATCAGCCCGTCGATCAGCCGGGAAAGCCTGGCTTTGTCGTATTTTCCCTCCACAATGACGGCTTCCTTCACGCGGATCAAGCTTCTCCCCCGCTTTCGGAAATCCAGATCAGTTGCGCCAGCAGCTTTTCGAGCACGAGCCTGCGGTCGCCTCTCGCGCTCTTCAGCGCGAGGTCCGCCCGGCAGAGCGCGTCGAGGCTCCGCCGCAGGGCCGGGACGGAAAAATTCCCGGCATTCCGCTCCGCGTTGCCGAGGCGGAACTCCTTGCGGGCATAGTCGAAATGCTTGGCCGGCTCCATGACAGAAAAGCCGCTCTGCACCGAGGCCTTGACCCGGTACAGGTCGAGATACGCCCCGGAGAGGACGCTCAGGATCGCCACGGGCTCTTCGTTCTGATAAAACAGCTGGTTCAGAATGGAATAGGCTTTGTCGCAGGAGCCGGCCAGCAGCGCCCGGGAGAGGTCGAACACCTTTGTCTCCAGGTTCTTCGTGGTCAGCGCGTCGACCGTCTGTCTCGTGATTTCACCCGGGCCCGTATACGCGCAGAGCTTTTCCATCTCGTTCAGCGCGTTCTGCAGACCGCCGCCGCACTGGGAAATCATGTAAGATGCCGTTTTTTCGTCCATGGAGCAGCCGCGCTTCTGTGCGGCCGCGCGCAGAAGCCTGCTCATCTGCGTCCGGGACCGGAGCGGCACCTGGACCGTCGCGCCCGCTTTGTTCGCCTTTTCGAGAAATTTTTTCCAGGTCCTGTCCTTCGCGACGTTTGCCGAAAGCGTGGGGAGGTCCATGACGAGCACGCAGGACTCCGGCAGGCTGCCGAACAGCTCCCAGAGTTTTTCCGCCTCCGCCGCCCGCAGCGCCCCCGCGTCGAGATCGGAGACCTCCACGCATTTCCGCTCCGCCAGAACGGGCATGGCTTCGACCGCCGACGCGATCTGCTGCACGTCGGCTTCGGCGCCGTCGATCTTCTGGAGGTTGAAATCCCGCGGGCCCCCCGCGTACGCCTTTGAGACGAGTTTTTTCGCATACGTGCGGATCATGTATTTCTCTTCTCCGTAAAGAAAATACAGGCGCGCGAATTCGGATTTTTCAATCTGTTTTTTCAGTTCCGATTCCGTGATTCCCGGCATTATTTTTCCCTCCCGATCGAAAGAGTCCGGTTCCCGGTCAGTTGAAAGACGAGATTCCCGCGCCCGCCCGTCCAGACGCTCCTGCGCGCGGCCACCGCGCGCAGGGACTTGGCGAGGTCGCTTTCGTCCATCGCGAAGACGGAGACGGCGGCATCCGGCCCCTCCTGCTCCGAGGGGGCGGCATCCGTCACAAGAAAGTCGCAGCGCCTCCACGCTTCCGGCAAGGAGGAAACTTCCGTCCCGGACGGACAGAGCAGAATGCTGACGCCGTCCGCGCGGATCATCGCGGCAGCCGTCTTTCCGGACGAGACGGTGTCCACCGTCACCCCGTTCCAGAACGACGCGTGCGCGTCGGAGCGGTACAGGACGCTCTTCGCCGAGCCGCCCATCGCTTTGCGGACGTAGCCGTCCACGCCGACCGCCTGCGGGGCGAGGAGCAGCCGGGGCGGATACCGGCCGGAGATCTCCGGCGCGGCGGAAAGCTCGTCGTGGCCCTGCGTCAGCAGTTCCATGTAATCGACCCGCGCGACGTTCTCATGGTTCAGCCACGAGACGACCTGGCCCGAATTGAACGTGTCGCAGCCGACCACGGCGGCACGGGTGCCTGCCGTCAGGACGACGGAGAGCGACGAGCCGGTGTCCAGCACCGCGACGCGCGTCACGTTGCGCCGGCAGATCTGGAACGAGAGGATGCCCGTCAGCAGCACGATAACGGAAAGGCAGGCCGCCTGCGGGAAAAGGCGCTTTCCCTTCCCCATGCCGTACGCGGCGGCGAGCAGGAGCACCGTTCCGGCGAGCCAAAGGACGACGAACCCCTGCGAAGCGGAAACGCTCGCGAGCGGGATCCGGGCCAGCCAGGCCGCGCTCAATCGCATGTACCTGGCGAGCAGGCCGGCGATCAGCGCGAACGGCATCGCCAGGTACGAATGCGGGAGCAGCAAATTCAGCACGGCCGCCCCCGCCCCGAAGCCGATGAGCAGCGTGGAGGGCACCAGTTCCATCAGGTTGGCAAGCGGAGAGACGATCGAGACCGTGCCGAAGTTCAGCAGGATGATTGGCAGGGTAAAGAGGGTCGCGGCGGCGGACGTCGCGAGCGTTCCGTTCACCCCCTGCACCAGGGGCCGCAGCGGGCGGATCCTGTCGAACCGGCCGTTGAGGAACGCGGCGATCGGGCCGGACGCCAGAATCAGGCCGAGCGTCGCCGAAAACGAGAGCAGGAACCCGACGTCCGCCGCGGCGTACGGATTGGGCAGGCAGATCAGCAGCGCCGCCGCGCAGAGCGAATTGAGCGGGTCGGCCCGGCGGGAGACGACCGGCGCCGCCAGGTACAGCAGGCACATCAGGCCGCTGCGGGTCACGGGCGGCACGAAGCACGTGACGGCCATGAACGACAGAACGCCCGCCGCCGTCAGCACGGAGGCGGCCCTTTTGCCGAGGCGCAGGAAGAGGAAAAGAAACATCAGCAGTTCCGCGATAGTCGCCATGTGAAGGCCCGAGACGGACAGGATGTGCGAGACGCCGTCCGTGCGGAAATCCGAAGAGAGGCCGCTGTCGAGTTTCGACACGTCCCCGAGGAGGATCGCGTTGACCAGCGACGCCTCCCGCGGGGGGAGGACGTCGTCCACCGAGGCGATCAGCGCACTGCGGAGCCTGAGGGCGTAATAGTACGGGGGATGCGAATCCGCCGGAAGGACCCGGACGCCGTCGTATCCATAGAGATAGGCGAACATCGAAATCCTCTTGGACTCGTATTACCCGCGGGAGGAATACCCATCGCCGCCCTGCGGCAGGAACAGGTGGATCTTGCCCCGGATCCGCGAGTAGGGCTCCACCGACAAAGCCCGCTGCGACGAGAGCCGTATTCTGAAACGCTGCGGGGCGGTTTTGTCGTCCACGCTGTCGATCTGCAGGACGTAGTACCACCGCCCGTACTGATTGACCGGGAGCTCGCAGACGGTCGCCGTCACGGTCTCGTCGCGGCCGTCCAGCGCGCGGGACGGCTCCACGGCGAAACGGGTGTAAAGACAGAAGCTGCCGAACGCGACGGCGGCGGCCAAAAAGGCTACGGGAAACACCCGCGCCCGGCGCGTGCGCCAGTAGACGAAGGTCACGGCGAAGCCGCCGGCGCACACGAAAAACAGGATTTTCAAAACGCCGGCCCCGAAAAAGACGGCGGCCGCCTGCGTCAGCAGGTAGCAGATCCCCACCAGCACGAGCGGCCGTTTCATCTCAGCTTCCCCCGAATCCGAACGTCATTTGAAAAAGAGCGGCAGCGGCTCGAGAAAGATGATGTCCTTGCGGTCCTTGGCGTCGCCTTCCGCGAGCACGCACGCGCGGCCCACAATGTTCCCGCCGTACCGGTCCACCAGTTTTTCCATGGCCGCGAGCGACTCGCCCGTGCTGATGACGTCGTCCACGATCAGGATGCGCCTGCCGCGCAAAGTCTTTTCATCCTCCTCCGACAGGAACAGATTCTGCACATGGTCCGTGGTGATGGACTTCACCTCCACGTGGATGGGGTTGCGCATGTACGCCTTCACGCTCTTGCGGGCGACGACATACCGGCCGCATCCCTGCCGCGCCATTTCGTAGCAGAGCGGAATGCCCTTCGTCTCCGCCGTGACGACGACATCGTGCTCCGGGCAGACGGCAAGCAGCGCCGTCGCCGCCTTTTCGGTCAACTCCACGTCGCCCAGCATGATGAACCCCGCGATGTCGAGATGCTCGTCGATCGGGCAGATGGGAAGCTGCCGCTCGCAGCCGGCGATTGTCATCTTATAATAGTTGCATTTGCCGCTCATCGTTATCAGTTCGACCTTTCAAATTTTATTGCGCAGGGGGAATCAGGCCGGCGCCCATCGGGCGTCCGCCCAGAAGGTGGAAATGCAGATGCGGGACGGTCTGGCCCGCGTCCGGCCCGACGTTGCTGATGACGCGGAATCCGGAGTCGAGGCGGTTCTTCGCGGCGAGTTTTGCGATCACTTCAAAGATATGGGCCACGACCGCGCTGTTTTCGGGCGTGACGGCCGCCGCCGAGGGGATATGCTGTTTCGGGACGACGAGGATATGCACCGGAGCCGCCGGATGGATGTCGTAAAAGGCGAGAACGGTGTCGTCTTCGTACGCTTTTTTGGCGGGAACCTCCCCGCTGACGATCTTGCAGAACAGGCAATCCATTTCAAAATCCTCCTTTTATTATAATCTTATTTCAGAAAACCGGCAATGATTTTTTGCGCGGAAGCGAGCGCCTCATCCAGTTTGGAAGGGTCCTTCGCCCCCGCCATCGCGCTGTCGGGGCGGCCGCCGCCGCTGCCGCCCGCGACCGCCGCGACTTCGCGCACGATCTTGCCCGCGTGCGCGCCCTTCGCCTGCGCGCCTTTGCCGGCGCAGGCCGCGAGGGACACCTTCCCGCCCGTCACGGCGCCCAGCACGGCGACGCAGTCCCGGGAACGCTCCAGAATCCGGTCGCACATCACGCGCAGGGCGGCCGGCTCCGAGCCGTCGAACCGGCCGGTGACGATCTTCACGCCGCCGGTCTCCCGTGCCGAATCGAACAGCGATTCGACGCGCACCGCCGCCAGTTTCGAGGTCAGCGATTCGATCTCGCGGTCCTTTTCCTTCAGTTCCGCGGAAAGCTGCTCCGCGCGGCGCGCGAGCCCGCTCCTGTCGCCGAGCTTCAACGCCGCCGCGGCCCCGTCCAGCTCCGCGAGCGCGCCGTCCAGAAACTCCAGCACGTTCGTGCCCGTCACGGCCTCGATGCGGCGCACGCCCGCGGCGACGGAGCTTTCGGAGACGATCTTGAACAGGCCGATCTGGGCGGTGTTGCCCACGTGCGTCCCACCGCAGAATTCCTTTGAGAAATCGCCGGCGGAAACCACGCGGACGATCTTGCCGTACTTTTCCCCGAACAGCGCCATGGCGCCGAGCTTTTTCGCCTCGTCGATCGGCATTTCGCGGTACTCGACCGGCAGCCCCTTCAGAACGACGCCGTTGACGGTCCGCTCGACCTTCTTCAGTTCTTCTTTTGTGAGGGCCGCGAAATGGGTGAAGTCGAAGCGGACGCGCTTTTCGTCGACCAGCTGGCCCGCCTGCTCGACATGCGTGCCGAGGACCTGCCGAAGGGCGGCCTGAAGCAGATGCGCCGAAGTGTGGTTGCGCATGATCGCAAGGCGGCGCTGCGTGTCGACCAGCGCCCGCACCGATTCGCCCACGCGGATCCCGCCCGCCGTGACCCGCGCGTGATGCAGAAAATTCTTCGCCTGGTTCTTCGTGGTGTCCGAAACGGTCAGCACGGCGTCGTCCGACTCCAAGGTGCCGGTGTCGCCGACCTGGCCGCCGCTCTGCGCGTAGAACACGGTCCGGTCGAGCACGACGGCGACCTCGTCCCCGGCGGTCACGGACTCCACGCGCCCGCCGTCTTTCAAAATGGCCAGCACCTTCGCGGAGCAGCCCATCGCCTCGTAGCCGAGGAACGAGGTCGCAGGCACGCCTTCCAGCACGGATTTTTCGCCTTCCCACGCGTCGGCGCCCGCGTTTTTACGCGCGGCGCGCGCGCGCTCGCGCTGCTCGCCCATCAGACGGTCAAATCCGTCCGTGTCGACGGTCAGGCCGCGCTCCGCGACGATCTCCTTCGTGAGGTCGATCGGAAAGCCGTAGGTGTCGCTCAGGCGGAACGCGTTTGCGCCGGAGAGGATTTTCGAGCCCGCGGCGGCCGTCTCGTCGACATAACTGCCCAGGAGCTGCAGCCCCTGGTCAATGGTGCGGGAGAAGTTCTCCTCTTCCACGCGGATCAGCTTGACGATCGTGTCGCGCTTTTCGGCAAGCTCCGGATAGGCGGCCCGGTTCTCGTGGATCACGGTGTCGGCGACCTTGTAGAGGAAAGCCTCGCGCACGCCGAGCAGGCGCCCGTGGCGCGCGGCGCGGCGCAGCAGGCGGCGCAGGACGTAGCCGCGCCCTTCGTTCGAGGGCATGACGCCGTCGCCGATCAGGAACGTGGCGCTGCGGATGTGGTCCGTGATGACGCGCAGGGAAATATCCTTCTTTTCCTCTTCGCCGTACGGCACGCCGGTCAGTTCGACGACGCGCTTCATGATGTTCTGGATGGTGTCGACGAGGAACAGGTTGTCCACGCCCTGCAGGATGCAGGCCAGGCGCTCGAGGCCCATGCCGGTGTCGATGTTCGGATGCTTCATCGGCGGATAATGGCCCTTGCCGTCGGAGTCGAACTGCGAGAACACGACGTTCCAGAACTCCACATAGCGGTCGCAGTCGCACCCGACGCCGCAGGTCGGTTTGCCGCAGCCGTATTTTTCGCCCCGGTCGAAGTAGATCTCCGAGCAGGGACCGCACGGGCCGGAACCGTGCTCCCAGAAATTGTCCTCTTTGCCGAGACGCACGATCCGCTCCGGCGCGACGCCGACCTCTTTCGTCC
Source organism: Caproicibacter sp. (assembly GCA_036741535.1). Classification (GTDB taxonomy): domain Bacteria; phylum Bacillota; class Clostridia; order Oscillospirales; family Acutalibacteraceae; genus Thermocaproicibacter. The sequence goes on from DAINSB010000033.1 coordinate 7,629, forward strand.
AGATGTCGAACGCCTCGTCGTCGTCCTGATAGATCGTGACCCAGAGCTTGTCGACCGGGAGCTCGAGGACTTTCGTGCAGAACTCCCACGCCCAGGCCGTGGCCTCGCGCTTGAAGTAATCCCCGAACGAGAAGTTGCCGAGCATCTCGAAGAACGTGCCGTGCCGCGCGGTGATGCCCACGCGGTCGATGTCGGGCGTGCGGATGCATTTCTGGCAGGTCGTCACGCGCTTGCGCGGCGGCGTGATCTCGCCCGTGAAATACTTCTTCATCGGCGCCATGCCGGAATTGATGAGCAGCAGGCTGTTGTCGTCCTTCGGGATGAGCGAAAAGCTCGGCAGCCGCAGATGGCCCTTCGACTCGAAGAAAGACAAAAACATCTCGCGCAGTTCGTTAAGCCCCGTCCATTTCATTTTCGTTTCTACCCCATTCCAAAAATATGTTCGGCCCCGGCCCGGCTGCTTCCCTGCGGGAGTTGCCTCTGACTCTCCCGCCAAAATCAGCCGTTCCATTTTCGCCGCGCTTCACGGCGCGGCGTGCATGCAGACGCAGTCTGCAAAAAAATAGGGTTTTCCCGCCCGTATGGGACGGAAAAATCCGTGGTACCACCCAAATTGCGCCGCATCCGGCGCCGCTCAAAATCCCTTAACGCGGAAAAAACGCCGCGCTTCGTCGCGCGGGGCTCCGGGCCGGCCGGAACGCTGCAGACCCGCGGGAACCTTTCAGCGGGGGGTTCCCTCTCTTTTCCGGGGAGACCGTGTCCTTTTGCCCATCCATGCCTGTCGAATATTCCAAATACTGTCTCAGTATAAACCGGTCGCATGGAAAAGTCAACCGGCACAGCCGGTTTCGGCCCGCCATTTTGTTCAATGCAAAAATCAAATTGTTTTTGGCGGAATGGTCTAGGGAATTACTCCCGCCGCTTTGCTGAAATTTACGGTCGGGTCGGGACCCGGACGGTCCAAGCCAACTTACAAAGGTGAAAACTTCGCCGCCGGGAGTTTCCCTAAACCCTCCCGCCGGAAAGGGTTTGTCTTTTCCAGCGGGCTACCCGGCGGGGCTCGCCTGCGTCGACACGACGCCGAGGCCGTAGAGGCCGTCCGCGATGTCGCGGAACGCGGGCCCGCAGGACGCGCCGCCGCCGCTGCCGCCCTCCACGAAAACCACGACGACGTATTTGGGATCGTCATACGGATAGAATCCCGCGAACCAGGATTCCACCATTTCCACTCCGTTGACGTAGTGGCCGGTCTGGGCCGTCGCGGTCTTCGCCCCCGCCTCGAGGAACAGCGGCTTGCCCTTGTTGCTGGTCCCCTCGTCGATGGAGGATTTCATAAACCCGCGCAGCAGCGCGGCCGTCCGGGTGGAGATCACCGGTTCCCCTTTCGGCTGCGCCGCTCTCTGCGTAATCTTCATCCCGGCGTTCACCAGGCCTTCGTACAGGCTCGGCTGTGTGTACGTTCCCCCGGAGGCGACGGCATTGACCATGGCGGCGATCTGCAGCGGGTTCGCCGTCAGGTCGCCCTGCCCGAACGAGAAATTGGCCAGCGCGCGCGGAATGGACAGCTCCTTCGCCGTCGGCAGCACGCCGGAGTCGGAGGAAAGCCCCGGCGCCAGAGAAAACGACCGGCCGAAGCCGAGTTTCTCCGCCATCGAGAGAAAATCGGCGGGCGGTACCTTCTGCATCAGATTGACAAAATAGGTATTGCAGGAATTCGCGATGGCCTGCTGCATGTTTTCAGTCCCGTGGCTCTCCGAATTAAAGCAGTGGAACGCGTTGCCGTCCACCGTGATGGAACCGGTGCAGGTGTATGTCGTCTGGGGGGAAATGCCGTCCTCCAGAGCGGCCGCGGCCGCGACCAGCTTGAACACGGAGCCCACGCTGTACGAAGAAAGCGCGCGGTTCAGCAGGGGCGAATCCTTGCTGCTCAGCACCGACGCGACATCGTCGGGGGAATAGGACGGGCGGCTGGCCATTGCGCGGATCTTGCCGGAAGGCACTTCCAAGACCACGACGGCCCCTTTCCCGACGTACTGGTCCGCCGCTTCTTCCGCAAGGGCCTGCACGCGCCGGTCCAGCGTGAGGACGACGCCGCTCCTCTGCAGATAGGAGGTGTCCTCCACCGTCTTCTGCTCGCCGGAAAGGACCCGGTTCATGGCGTCCACCGGATAGGATACGGTGATTCTGCCCTGATTTTTGGTCAGCTGGCTGTTGAACGCCTTCTCCACGCCGGCCGCGCCCTCCCCCGCCCCGTTGAGATAGCCGAGGATGTGCACGGCGGGCTGCCGGGCGGAATACCGGGCGGAAACGGTGAACACGTCGGCGTCGGGCGAAGAGATTTTCCGGGGCAGTTTCAGGGCGAACGGCTTGTTCGCCGTCAGCAGGGGGTAGAGCTCCTGCATTTTGGCCGCGGGGAAAACCCGGTTCAGTTCCTGCGTGACCCCGATGCTCGGGACGATCGACGCGACGACCTGCCGCCCGTTCCCCGTCAGGGGGTTCAGGTGGCAGTCGTAGATCGTGCCGCGCGTGGAAAACACGTTGACCTTATCGGTCTGCTGCTGCGCGGCGGCCTGAGCCAGCTGCGTCCCGCTGGAAAGATGATAGAGGCTGAGAATGGAAAAATAAAACCCGACGACCACCATCGCAAACAGGGCCACCGTCCGTTTCCACATAAAAATCCCCCCGGCGGTTATCATTGCCGGGGAAAAAAATTTTAAACATCGGAGATTTTCCTGCGGAAGATCGCGCCCGGCGGCACGGGCGTTTCCACGGGCAGCAGGACGGTCATCTGCGCATGGTTGGCCGACTCGACGGGGACGCCGTCTTCGTCCGCGATGCCGTCCATTTTCAGCCGGTAGGGCGGCCGGCCGGGCTGCAGCACCTCCGCCTCGTCGCCGCGGAAGAAGCGGTTTCTCTGCGAGAGCACGGCGCACCCGCCCCGCATGCCGCAACAGACGGCGATCTGCTCCCAGGCGCGTACGTAGCCGCCGTTTTCGTAGACCTGCCCCGCCCCGCCGCCGAAATAGAAGCCGGTGCAGTATTCCCGGTGGCTGACCTTGCCCGGCTCCTCCAGGATCCAGCCGGGCAGAGGGGCGTCCGGGCAGCGGGCATATTCGTCCAGCGCCCAGCGGTACGCATTCGTCGTGACGGCGGCGTAATAGGCGGATTTTGCCCGCCCTTCGATTTTGAAGCTGCCCACGCCCGCCGCCACGAGCTCCGGCACGTGAGAGATCATGCACAGATCCCTGGAATTCAGGATGTACGAGCCGCCGTCCCCCTCGAAGACCGGCATGGGGCGCCCCGGCCTCGTCTCCTCCACAAGCGCGTATTTCCAGCGGCACGGCTGCGCGCACTCGCCGCGGTTCGCGTCCCGCCCCGTGAAGTAATTGGAGAGCAGGCACCGGCCGGAAAAAGACACGCACATCGCCCCGTGGACGAAGGCTTCGAGCGTGAGCTCCTTCGGCGTCTTCGCGCGGATCTCCGCGATCTCCGAAAGCGTCAGCTCGCGCGCCAAAATGACGCGCTTCGCGCCGAGCTCGAAAAGGGCGCGCGCCGTGGCGAAGTTGGCGACGCCCGCCTGGGTGGAAATATGGATCTCCACGCCCGGCGCATAGTGCTGCGCCATGCGCATCACCCCGAGGTCCGTCACGATCAGCCCGTCGACCCCCGCCTGCCCGGCCTGCTCCAGAAATTCCGGAAGGCCGGCGCATTCTTCGTTGCGCACGACGGTGTTGCAGGTCAGATACACGCGCACGCCCCGCGCATGCGCGTAGCCGACCGCGTCCGCGAGCTCCTGAGCCGTGAAATTCGGCGGCGAACCGCGCATGCCGAACGCCTTCCCGCCGAGGTAGACCGCGTCGGCCCCGAACCGCACGGCCGCCTCCAGCCTTTCCCGGTCGCCCGCCGGGGACAGCAGCTCCGGAAGCGCGGCATCCGCACAAAACGGCGTCATGGGCGCAGCCCCGCTTTTCTGAGGTTCGCCTGATGCTGCACCGCCGTCGAGGCGTAATAGGCCTTTCCGTTCTTGTCGTGGCAGAAATAGTAATAGCCGGTCGAAGCGGGGTTCAGCGCCGCATCGACCGCCTCGATGCCGGGGTTGCAGATTGGTCCGGGCGGAAGCCCTTCGATGGCGTAGGTGTCGTAGCGGCTCTTGTAGGTGCTGCGGATCGCGGCGGGGACGAGCGCCTGCGTGCGGTACGGGTAACAGAGGGTCGGGTCGGAATCGAGGTGCCGCAGGACCGCTTTGCTGCTGTTCAGACGGTTGTGGAACACGGACGAGACCTTGTACATGTCGTCCTTGTCGGCCGCTTCCGACTGGATCATGGAGGCGAGCGTGAGGAGCCGGTCGACCGACATCTCCTCCTGTGCGGCCCTGTCGCGGATCTGTTTGGTCAGCTTGCCGTTGCAGTTGCTGACCATCTTTTCGACCGCCTGCACGGGGTTCTCGTTTTTGAAAAACTCGTAGGTATCCGGGAAGAGATAGCCCTCCAGCCTGTAGTACCGTTCGGAGGAATCGGTGACGGCCTGCAGCATGGAAAAGTTCCCGTCAAGCTGCGTGCCGCTCATCGCCGCGACCGCCGCCTGCGTCGTGCACACGCCGTTCTTCCCCAGCTTGTCGGCGATCTCCAGGACCGTCGAGCCCTCCGGGAAGGTGAGCTTCACGGTGTCCACGCGGTTCTTGGCGGACTGGATGGAATTGATGAGGGCGAGGTAATCCATGCCCGTGGTGATCTGATAGCTGCCGCCGCCGTAGGTCTTCGGGGCTTTCGTCAGTTGCGCGTACAGCCGGAAGAAATCGGCGTCGCGGATCGCGCCCGCGCTGTAAAGCAGCCGCGCGACCTGGTCGGACGACGCGTTCTTCGGGATCTCGACCGTCACGGAGACGTTCTGCCTGCCGACGGCCAGCATGTCCTCTAGGCCGGACACCGCGTATTTTGCGAGAAGAGCGGAGGTCAGGAGCACCATGGAAAGCCACATGAGGCGGAAAAAGCGCCTGTTTTTCCTTCCCTTTTCCCTGCTGCGCAGTTCGTGCGCGAGTTTTGCCCGCCGGGCGGGAGACATGCCGTCCCGCGTCCCGGAACGCCTCTGCACTTCGGCCGGGTCGCTGTAGCTACTGATGACGGTGTCGGGATATTCCGCCGGGGATTCGGGGCCGGCGTCGCCGATATGGACCTCGAATTTTCCGCCGCGGCGCCGTTCTTCCGGCTGATGTCCGTCGTTCATCCGCGCTCGCCTTCTTTCCTCTCAGTGTTCGGCCGGCTTTTCCGGCATGCGCCGGATATATCTCTCCGTGACCAAAATATCGACCGGGCGGTCGTAATATCCGTGCGGAAGGTTCCAGCGGGTGCATCCGCTGTAGCAGAGCCCCACGGTGATGCCCGTAAAACCCGCAAGGAAGCGGTCGTAGTATCCCTTTCCGTAGCCGAGCCGGTATCCCTGCGAGTCGAAGCTCAGGCCCGGCACGATGCAGAGCGCGCCGGTGCAAGAGCGGGCCGGGCGGCATCTTTCCGCGACCGGCTCCAGCACGCCGTAGCAGCCCGGCACAAGGTCCCCGGCCGAAGCGATCTCGTAGAACTCCATCCCCATCGTCTTCGGAAAGCAGCGCGGCACGGCGACGCGCTTGCCGTCGGCAAAGGCTCTTTTGATCAGCCGCAGGGTGTCCACCTCCAGCGGCTTGCTGACATAGATGTAAAGGACGGGCGCGCCCGAGTACTCCTTCAGGGCGGCAAAACGCGCGCCGATCTTCTCATCCATCGCGGACTTCCGTTCCGGCTCCAGCCGTTCCCGGAACCTGCGGCTCTGCGCCCGCAGATTCTTCTTCATCTCCCGGATATTCTTTATATACATTGAATGCTTTCCCGGATCTTCCGCGACCGCTCGCCGCCGAACAGCTCTTCGACGAGGGTGAGGCCGAATTTCACCGCGACCCCCGCACCGCGCGCGGTGACGATCTTTCCGCTGACGCAGACCGGGTCCTTCAGGACCTCCGCCGCACCCAGCTCTTTCTCAAAGCCAGGGAAGCAGACGGCCTTATGCCCTTTCAAAAGCCCGAAATGCCCGAGGATGGACGGGGCGGCGCAGATGGCCGCGATCCATTTGCCGTTCTGCGCGCAGTAATTGAGGCACGCGCGGACCATCGGCGATTTTTCCAGGTTTTTCGTGCCCGGCATCCCCCCCGGCAGAATCATCATTTCCATCTCTTCGAGCGAGACCTCATTTTCCGTCAGGTCGGCGGCGACTTCAATATGATGGGAGCCCGTCACGCGCCTGCCGCCGACGCCGACGGTGCGGACCTCGGCGCCCGCGCGCCGCAGCAGATCGACGGGGGTGACCGCCTCCACTTCTTCAAAACCCTCTGCAAGAAACAGATAAATCATTGTAGAAACCTCCTTGCGGCGTGTCGCCGCAGCCAAACCGCGCCGTTCAGCCGCATAAAATTCCGGGCCGCAGCCGGCGCGAGAGTCCTTGGAAATTCCCGGATGTCTTTGTCTCCGGGAGCCGTCCCAAAACCGTCCGGGCAAAGTCAGCTTCCCATTTCCGCCTGACTACACGCGCGGCCGCACGGAAGCGGGAAACGCGCCCCGGGAACAGCGATGCGGCATCAGTCCATCGCCATGCCGAGATACGGGCCGCGGGGGGTCAGGTCCTCCGGCAGCGTGCCGCCGATGGGGCGGATCATCCCGAACGGCCGCGTCTCTCCCTCGCCTGCGAAAGGGCCCGCCTGCGCCGGAAGGCGGAAACGGTATTCCTCCGCCGGCATCTGCTCGAGCAGGGCGCCGGCAAGAAGCGGAAAACTCTTTTCCGCGGCCATCGCCTCGAGGACCGTGCAGGCGTTTCCCTCCCTCCGGCACAGCGCGTAGGCGCTTCCGCCGGAATCGGCGCAAATCAGCCGGTCGCCGTAAACGGCGCTCAGCCCGGCGGCGAAACGGAACATGCGGTCGCTCCATAAAACGGAGCCGGCGCACTGGGCGAGGCACGCCCCGCGCAGCGTGTTCAGGCGCCTGAAATCCGCCAGCGCCCTGCCGCGCACCGGCGCGGCCGCCGCGCGCATCCGCCCGGCGGCGACCGCGAGAGTCCGCGCCTCGAAAAAGGGCCGGTAGCCGAATTTTTCATAGAACCGGTAAAGCCCCTCGTCCGCCGGAAGCACCGCGGAAAAGCGGTCGCCCCGGTCCGCCCCGGCGATAGCGGCGTAGGCGAGCAGGGAAGACATATATCCCCGCGAGCGGAACCGCGGCAACGTGGCGGCGGCGTAGACGTAATGCGCCTGCAGATCTTCCCGCCCCGCCAGCACGGACGCCGGCAGCAGGTAGACCGCCGCGGCGATCTCGTCCCCCACGCGGTAGACCAGGCAGTTCCGGGGGAAAAAGGAATTGTTGAGAAGAAAAAGCGGGCAACGGCGCGGGTCGCCGAAAGACGCCTGCCACAGATCCGCAAGCCGGCGGCGCATCTCCCATTTCGCAAACTCAACCATGGTCAGTCCGCCCCCGTCTCCCCGGCCGAAAGGAAAAATTTCCCGACGACCAGACGGGCCAGTTCCCCGTGGATGGCCTCCACGCTGCGCGGCCTCCCGTTCTCCGCGCAGGGGATGACCTTCCAGCCCAGCTTTTGCGCGGCGTAGGCGGCGCTTTCCCCGCAGGATTCCAGATAGCGGAGGTCCCGCTCGTGAACGTCGCGCCTGCCGCCGTCCCGGCTGTAGCGCCGCCGGAGCAGCTCCTGGGAAATCCCGGTGGGCATATCGAGGTAGATGGTCAGATCCGGCCGCGGGATGCCGAGGCGGACGTATTCAAAGTCCTCGACCCACGCGATGAAGGCATCCCATTCGCCGCGGGGGAGCTTCGGCATCTGGTAGACGATGTTGGAAGTCGCATACCGGTCCGTGAGGATCAGCCTGCCGGCCGCATAATCGGCGCCCCAGCGCCTGCGGAAGCTCGCGTACCGGTCCACCGCAAAAAACGTGGACGCGGCATAGGCGTTGACATCCTCCGGTTTGTCGCCGAACGCCCCATTGAGGTACATGCGCGCCAGCGCGGACGACTCTTCGCCGTATTCCGGGAAGGAGACCCGGCGCAGCGCGATCCCCTTCGCCGAAAACCCGCGCTCCAGAAGCCCCGCCTGCGTGGCCTTTCCGCTTCCGTCGAGCCCTTCCAGCGTGACCAGGGCGCCCTTCATGTGCTCTCTTCCCTTCCCAGAAAATGCGCGCGGACTTCTTTGGCGCGCCCGCAGGACATCTTCCCTTCCGTGCAGGCGCCCCTTAAACACGGCGGCCCCGCGAAACGGAACAGATGCGGCGCGACGCCCTTCACCAGGCGCAGCATCTGTTCTGCGACGGCACGGATCTCCCACTGGGCGCGGTTGCAGCACCGGAGCGAAAAGAAGTGCAGAAGCTCGCGCGCGTTGAGCGTACAGATCAGCTTCGTCTCGCACGCGTTCGGAAGCACGAACCGCGCGTCCTCGTTCGCCATTTTGCGGGCGGCGCTGCGCGCGGACTCCTCGTCCCGGCCCTGCGCCGTCAGTTCTTTCACATGCTTTTCCACAAGAAGGGCGCGGAGCCGGTCGTAATGGCGCTGGTCCTCCTCCATCGCGCGCAAAAACTCCTCCTTCGCCTCGGGGATGGCCTCGATCGCCGGCGGCACGACATACTCGAAGTGCAGCTCCGCGACATAACGCTGGCTTTTCACGCTGTAGGAGGCGATGCGGTGCCGCGTGATCTGGGCGAGCAGGGAACGAGAGACGCCCTCGATGCCGAACGTGAAGACGGCGTGCTCGATCGGGCTTTCATGCCCGATTTCGGAGAGCATGTCCACAAAATCGGCGGCCTTCCGCTCGGTCAGGCCCTCGGTGATCTGCCCGATGCCGGCTTTGGAATAGCACAGCTTCGCCGCCGCGGCGACCACTTTTTCCGGTTCCGGCGTATGGGCGATCAGAGTGACATTTGCCATTTTCCCTCTCCCTCTCTGCACAATTGCATATATTATAGCAAATTCAAAACGCGGAATCAATCATTTCGGGCAGAACGGTTTGCGCGGCCCGCCCCGCCGAAGCCTGCGGGCGCCCGATTTGTCGGCGGCGCGGCGTATGCCGCCCCGCGGGCAGGCAATAATAAGGAAAACGGAGAGGAAGTGAAACCATGAAAAAGAAAAAATCGGACGCGACCGAGATGCCCATCGGCCTGATGATGTCGCTGGCCATGAACCGGAAGGCCATGCGGAATTTCAGCCTTCTCCCCGACGAAAAGCAGAAATCCGTCGTGCGCTACATCGAGGCTTCCCAGACCGGCGCGGAAGCGAAGAACCGCATCCACACCGCCGTGGACAGCCTGGAACAGGGAAACACGGGATTCATCGGGTAAGCGGGGCGAAAGCGGCGGTCTTCCGTCGAAACGAGGTTTTACCATAAGAGAATTCTGTAACACAATCAAGCGGCTCCCATAAAATGTTAGGGAGAAACAAGTTCCACTGAACGTGTTAGGAGGATGATTTTATGGATAAAAACAGCGCCGAGGCCAGCAATCCTGGGAATATCAAGGAAGCTGTCTGCATTAACGCCCCGCGTGTGTATGATTCCTGCAGTTCAAAAGAATACCTCGAGGATCTTCGGGTTTATTTTACCCCCGACAAGCATGAACTGATCGAACAGGCGAACAGCGTGCGCCTGCGCAGCGTCGAAGTCATTAAAGTGTTCCTGCGCCTGGAACCGGTCCCCTTCAACCAGGGGTTTTACTCAGTGGACCTGAATTTCTTCTTCGACGTCTGCCTTGACATCTTCAAATCGCAGTCCCCCTGCCCGACCGTGGTGCACGGCGTGTGCACGGCGAACAAGCGCGTCATTCTGTTCGGCAGCGAGGGCAACGTAAAAATGTTCACCTCCGGCAGCAGCGAATGCCCGGACGTGGAGCCCTCGACCGGCAAGGTCCTGCCGAAGGCCACCTGCATGGTGTCGGACCCCATCGGCCTTTCCGCAAAGATCTGCGACCGTCCGCCCCAGGGCTGCGAGCTGTGCAGCAGGATCCCGGACAGCATCGGCACGCTTTATGGCGATGAGTTCGACTACAGCAACGCGCACTCCGTCTATGTGACCATCGGTGTTTTCACCATCGTCCAGCTCGTGCGCGTCGTTCCCCTGCTGATCCCGACCTACGAGTTCTGCATCCCGGAAAAAGAATGCCCGCCGACTTCCGACAGCCCGCGCGAAATGTTCCGCCGCATCGAATTCCCCACGGCCGACTTTTTCCCGCCGAAAGTCAGCGACCTGTGCGACAACCCCGGGACCGAAGGCGAAACGGACA
>DAINSB010000034.1:0-17846 GCA_036741535.1 Caproicibacter sp.
GGCGCAGCAGGTTCATGTCGTTCGGCTCGTGCGGCTTGGGGTCCAACGGGTCGCGGAAAAACAGCAGCAGGTCGACCTCGTTGCAGGCGATGCGCGCCGCGATCTGCTGGTCGCCGCCCTGCGAGCCGCCGAGAAAACGCTGGATTTCGAGGCCCGTGGCCTCCGCGACCATCTTCCCCGTCGTGGCCGTGGCGCACAGGTTGTGGCGGCTCAACACGCCGCAGTAGGCGATGCAGAACTGGACCATCAGTTCTTTCTTTGCATCATGGGCAATCAGTGCGATATTCATAAATTCCCCTCCAATTAGAGGTTGAATGTTGGAAATTGGATGCTGGAAAAGAAAAAAGACATGGTAAGAACATCCAACAGTTTTTTCCGAAATATCAGAATTTTTGCAGAGAAGGCAGGGGAACATTTTCACCTTCCAGCCGGGCGGCCAGCCTCGCGATCGCCATCGCCCCGGGCGAGCGTTCCGGAGCGGGCCGCGCATTCGCCGCCGCGGCCGCAAGAGGCGCGTCGTCCGGGATCACGGCAATCAGCCGCACGCCGGCCGCGTCGATCACGGAGTCGAGATCCGAAAAATATCCCTGTGCCCGGAAACGCGCGCCGCTGAAGCGATTGATGACCAGCCTCTGCTGGGAAAGGCCCGCCTCCAGAAGGCGCAGCCGCGTCTGCGCGGTGTCGCGCAGACACACGGGGTCCGGCGTCGCAACCAGCAGGGCGCGTTTCGCAGCGGCCGCGGCGCTCAGGAATCCCTGTCCCACCCCGGCGGGGCTGTCGATCAGCACATGATCGTAATAACGGGAAAAAATGGAAACGAGCTCCCGCATGATGTCCGGGCTGACCACATCCTCCTCGGTCTGAGGGGCGGGCAACAGGAAAAGATTGGCCGAAAAAGGGCAGGCATAGACAGCCTTGCCGGGCTCCGCAGCTCCGGACACGACGTCGGCGATGTCGAACACGCGGCGCTCCGCGACGCCGAGCATGTGATCGAGGCAGCCGAGCCCGGCGTCCCCGTCGATCAGAAGCACGCGTCTCCCCCGCGCCGCGAGGGCACACCCCAAGCCCGCCGTGACGGTGGACTTGCCGGCTCCGCCCTTTCCGGACGTGATGACAGTTACGGAATCCATGAAAGCCCCCATAGTTATTATATTACCACAATATTTTTTACTAGTAAAGCGGTTTGGTTGTTTATTTTCGGCAAAAATTTACCCGAAACCCCGCCCCGGTCCTTACCCTGCGGAAGACGACGCCCGCGACGCGGCCTGAGACGACGCGGAGGGCGTCACGAGGTTGCCGCCCGCATCGACCGTCTTGCCGTAGAAATACGCGTCGAGGATGTCCTTCGCGACGGAATTGGAGTACAAACTGGTCGCGCCGTGTTCCAGCACGACGGCCAGAGCGATCTGCGGGTGGTCGTAGGGGGCGAACGCGATGAACGTCACGTTGTCCGAATGGGCCGGCTTCTGCTCCGCCGTGCCGGTCTTGGCCGCGATGGGGACGCCGTAGTTCGCGAACATGGAGGAGGCCGTGCCGCCCGTGGCCACGCTGCGCATGGCCGACTTGACGTAGTCGATGTAGGACTGGGAGACGCCGATGCTGTCCACGGTCTGGGGCTTCGTCTGCGAAACGACGGTCTTGCGGGTGTAGTCGGTGATCTTGTCGACGAGATGGGTCTTCATGCGCGTGCCGTTGTTCGCGATGGTCGCGGCGTAGGTCGCGAGCTGCAGCGGGGTGAACTGGTTGTCGCTCTGGCCCACAGCGGCCTCGCAGGTGTCGGCGTCCCACCAGGAGCCGCCGGCGGCCTTTTTCTCCGTCGGCCCGGCCAGCACGCCCGAACTCTCGCTCAGCTCGACGCCGGTCTTCACGCCGAGACCGAACCGCGGCGCGTACAGGTTCAGGGCCTTGATGCCGGTGCGGTAGCCGACCTCGTAGAAAAAGCAGTTGCTGGATTTTTCGATGGCGTAGTTCGCCCTGATCATGCCGTAGTTGCCGATGCTGCCGAGGATGAGGCCGGTATCCGCGAAGCGCATGTATTTGCTGTTGCCGAGCAGTTCCGTCGAAGTGGTGATGGAACCCTCCTGCAGGGCCGAGAGCGCCACGTAGGGCTTGACGATGGAGCCCGGCGTGAAGATGCCGTTGAACGCCCGGTTGATGAGCGGCTTTGCCGCGCTTTTCACCAGGCTGTTGTAATAGCTCGCGTCCTTCAGGTACTCGTTCTGGTCGTAGGAAGGGTAGGTGGAGGCCGCGAGCACCGCGAAATCGCTGACGCGCAGCACCACGGCGGCGCCGGCCACGCAGTCCTCGCCGTGGTGGAGGGAGGAGCCCTGATAGCCCGCGGAATCCAGCGCGAGGCCGTGCGCGCGCGCCGCCTGCACGTTCTTGGCGAGCGAAGCGTTCAGCACCTTCTGCAGGTTGCTGTCGAGGGTCAGGTAGACCGTGTTTCCGGCCTTCGGCGTCGAGGTCACCGTCTCGGAGGCGACGTTGCCCTGCTGGGTCAGATTCACGACCTCCTGCCCGGTCTTGCCGCGGAGCTGACTCTCGAACGCCTGCTCGATGCCGCTCTTGCCGATGCGGTCGTTCAGGGCGTATCCCTTCGTTTTGTGCAGCTCGTCGTATTCCTCCTGCGAAATGGCCCCGACGGTGCCTAGGATATGCGGCAGCAGCGTGCCGTCCGGGTACTGGCGCAGCGTGGTGATCTTGGCCTGCGTGCCGGGCAGCGAAGCGGAATTTTCGCTCATGATGGCGACGGTGTCCTGGCTCACGTCCTCGGCGAAGGTATAGGGCATCGCGATGGAAAAGCCCGTCTTCGTCATGTTGTAGCGCACGGAGACGATGTCGCGCGTATCCTTGACGGAGTAACCCGTGCATTCATATTTGCTGATGAGGTGCTGCATGCACTGGTCCGCGGTGGCGTACGACTCCATGTTGAGGAAACTGCGGGACTTGAGCGCCGCGACGTCCTTTTCCCGGCCGGAGACGAACTGATACTTCCCCGCGGAATCGACGGTGATGGGAAGCTCGTCCACCCATTTCTCCCCACGGGCGTTCAGCAGGCGGATCATCGCGAGGATCGTCTTGTTTTTGGAGGCGTCGTCCATGTAGGCGGCGTTGAACTGGACGGCGTAGCCCGTCTTGTTCACGGCGAGGCCGTTGCCTTTCGAATCGAGGATCTCGCCGCGCGTCGCATCCATCGGCACGGTCACGGAGGCGCTCTTGTCCGCCGCCTTCAGCCACTGGTCGTGGTGGAGAATCTGCCAGTCGGCCAGGCGGAGCACAAAAGCGGCCGCCGCCGCGAAGAGCAGCAGCCCCGCAAAAAGATAGCGGCCCCTGGCCTTCGGGGCCTTTTCCTCTTCCTCCACAGGTCATTCCTCCTTCGAGCGGATCTGCAACGCGAGGGCGCGGTTGAAATAGTACGTGAGCGGCATGATCGCCGCGGTGTAGACGAACATGGGCAGGTAGTGCGCCGTCAGCGCGTACGCCGGGTACGCGTAGCCGAAAAGCACGAAGAAAAAGACCCACCGCAACGCGAGGATCACGGCGGAGGAGACGGCGGAGACCAGCATGGCGGTCAGAAAATTCGTGCGGAACAGGTTCGCCGCCATCAGCGACACCACGTAGCAGACGGACCCGAGCAACAGGCCGTAGAAGCCCAGCGTGCCGCCGGCCCCGAAATCGAGGAACAGGCCGGCCGCAAGGCCGAAGCACAGGGCCGGGACCTCCTCCTCGAACATGGCGATGGAAAGCGCGACCGGGATCAGCAGCAGCGGGCGCGCGCCGAAAAGCTCCGGAATCAGGCCGGGCGTCTCCTGCAGGACGAACAGCGCCACGGTCTCGATCGCATAGGCGACATAGCGGACGACCCGGTATTTCCCCATCTTATTTCACCCCGGAAGAAACGGGGGACGAAGACGACGAAGTCCCCGACGAGAGCCCCTCCATCGCCTGGCCCTGCCCCTGGAACGAGGTGATGACCAGCACGTCGCGCACGTTCCGCACGTCCACGGCTGGCGTGACCTCGGCATAGAGCGAAACGTCGGTCGCGCTGTTCTTCACGTCCTTCACGGTGCCGATGAGCAGGTTGCGCGGGTAGACCCCGCCGATGCCGTTCGTGACGACGAGGTCGCCGGCCTTGACCTTCGTGCCGGCGGAGAGGTACTGCAGCGCCACGATGCCGTCGTCCGCCATCTTCTCGTCGCAGCCGACCACGCCCGTGTCGCGGCTGACCTTGTCGATCGCGCTGATTTTAGTTTCCGGCGAAAGAACGCTCGTCACCTTGCTGTAGCCCGCGTTGACGGAGGAGACCCACCCGACCACGCCGGCCTCGGTGACGACCGGATCGTTCACCTTGACGCCGGACTGCGTGCCCTGGTCGAGCGTGAAGCCGCCGAACAGATCGTTGGGGTCGCGCCCGATGACGGCGGCGGCGACGGGCTTGAAGTCCTCGTTCTCGCTCTTGAGCTCGAGGAACTTGCGCAGCTGCGCGTTTTCCTGCTGATAGGTGTAGTAGTTGACGAGCTTCCGGTTCAGGTCGTCCACCTGCTGCCTGAGCTGTTTGTTCTCCGCGATGAGCTGCTCTTTCGACTGCGTCGTCGACTCCGCGGAGACGGAGGCGTTGTTGGTCACGACGGTGCTGATCTTCTGCATCGGCACCGTCAGAAGGCCCATCACCCGGGCCGTGAACGAACTGCCCGTGCCGGCCGTGTAGAGCATCATGGCGAACATGACGAACACGGCCGCCAGAAAAATTTTGAATCCCGTGGAGTGAAAGATGTCCTTCACGCGCAGGCTGCCTCCCCCATCAAAAAATCAGCTTCCGGACTCCGCTTTCCCTATAGTATAACATGCTTTTGAGCGCGAAACAAGGCTTCCCGCGGGGCGGGCGTGCGCCGCCGCGCAGGGAAAAACAGGGAACGCGCCGAACCGCCCGTTCCGCGGGCGAAAAGCGCGCCTTCCCGCAAAAGCACGCATCGGGCCGGCATGCCGCCGGGAGGGGGAAAAAACTTGCATTTCGCACCGGAGGCAAGTAAAATTAAAGTCGGATTCGACCTCGGTGCATCAGTTTTAAAATCTCAAAATTAAAAGGAGGAAGAAATATGGGAGTGACATTATCCCGGCAGCAGGAGGAGCTGAGACGGAAGATCCGCGCTTACGCGGAAGAAAAGCTCGCGCCGATCGCTTTCAAGCTGGATGAAGACAACGAATTTCCGGAGCAGATCGTCCGCGATCTCGCCGCGCAGGGCGTTTTCGGCCTTCCGTTCCCGAAGGAATACGGCGGGGCCGGCCTGGATACGCTGAGCTATATCCTCGCGGTAGAGGAGCTCTCGCGCGTAGACGGCGGCACCGGCACCATTCTGTCGGCCCATGTCTCCCTGGGGAGCTGGCCGATCTTTGCCTTCGGGACCGAAGCGCAGAAGCAGAAATACCTGAAGCCCCTGGCGTCGGGCCAGTCCCTCGGCGCGTTCGGGCTGACGGAAGAAAACGCCGGCAGCGACGCCGGAAAGACGGAAACGACCGCCGTGCTGGACGGCGACCACTACATCCTCAACGGCGCCAAAATCTTCATCACGAACGCCGACCGCGCCGACTTTTACGTGGTGTTCGCCGTGACGGCCCCCGGCATCGGCACAAAGGGCATCAGCGCGTTCATCGTGGAAAAGGGCTGGAAAGGCTTTACGTTCGGCACCCATTACAAAAAAATGGGGATCCGCTCGTCCGCCACGGCGGAACTGCAGTTCCACGACGTGATGGTCCCGCGGGAAAACCTGCTCGGGGCAGAGGGGCAGGGCTTCCGCATCGCCATGCAGACCCTCGAGGGCGGGCGCATCGGCATCGCGGCGCAGGCCCTCGGCATCGCGCAGGGCGCGTACGAAAAGGCGCTCCACTACGCCAAGGAGCGCGTCCAGTTCGGAAAGCCGATCGGCGCGCAGCAGGCCGTCGCGTTCAAACTGGCGGACATGGCGACCAAGATCCAGGCCGCGCGCCTGATGGTCTATCACGCGGCCGGACTGAAGGACCGCCACGAGCCGTACGGGATCGACGCCTCCATGGCGAAGCAGTACGCTTCCGACATCTGCCTCGAGGTGGTGAACGACGCGGTCCAGATCTACGGCGGCAGCGGCTTCATCAAGGGCTTCGACGTGGAGCGCATGTACCGCGACGCAAAAATCTGCACCATCTACGAAGGCACGAACGAAATCCAGCGTCTGATCATCTCGAGCGCGATCCTGGGCAAGCCGCGCAAAAAAGAGGAAAAGCCCGCCGCTCCCGCGCCTTCGCAGCCGACAGTGGCCGGGCAAACCGGAAAGCGCCTCGGAATCGTCATCAGTGCGGGCTCCGCGGCCGAAAAAGTGGCCGAGCTGCTCCGCCGCTTCCCCGCCGAAAAGCTGCGCGGACAGCCCCCCAAAGCCGATACGGCGATCTCGGAGGCGGACCGCGCGGTGAGCGTCGGGCGCGGGCTGAAAGAGGAAGGGGATCTGGAGATGATCCGGACCCTCGCCGGCGAAATGGGCGCGGTCGTCGGCTGCAGCAGGCCCGTGGCGGAAGGCAGGGGCTGGTTCCCGCTCGACCGTTTTGTCGGGATCTCCGGGCAGAAGTTCAAAGGCTCCCTCTACCTGGCCCTCGGCATCTCAGGGAAAATCCAGCATCTGCGGGGCATTGCCGGAGCAGGCACGATCATCGCCGTCAACAGCGACCCGCAGGCCCCCATCTTCCCGAACGCCGACTACGGCATCGTGGGCGATCTGTACGAGATCGTCCCCCTTCTGATCGAAGCGCTGAAATAGCGGCGTGTCGCCGCAACCAAGCCCCGTCGTTTGGTTCAGCGAAAAAAAGAAGCCCGTCCTGACGGGGAGTGAAAGGAAACTCCCGGGCAGGACGGGATTTTTGTCTGCGGACACCGCGTTATCGAAGCAATTCGTCGTAGTGGGCGCGTTCGCCGCCGATATACTTCGGCCTGGTGCGCGCGCAGACGAGGTTGGCCTCGCCGATCTTCTTGAGGGAGATGCGCACCGGCACGACCACGGGCACGAGGTGCATGCCGATGAGCGTGTCGCCGATGTCGAGGCCGGCCTTCGCGCCGATCTCTTCGACCGCGACCGGGTGCTCGAACGCACGGTAGGCGGCCGTGGCGAACGAGCCGCCCGCCTTCGGCTGGGGCACGGCGTTCACGATGGGGGCCCGGTATTTCTCCGCGGCCTCGCGCTCCACGATCAGCGCGCGGTTCAGGTGCTCGCAGCACTGCGCCGCCAGAAACAGCCGGCGTTCCCGCAGCACGGGATAGATGGCGTCGAACACGGCCTCGGCGACCTCCACGTTGGAGAACGAGCCGATGTTGTGCCCGCCGATCTCGCTCGACGAGCATCCGACGACGAAGACATCGTCCTCTTTCAGCTTCGCCACTTTCAGCAGCTCCGTGACGGCTTTTTTCGCCTGCTCGGCGATCTGTTCGTACATTTTAGAATCCTCCTTTGGAGGTTAGAGATTAGATGTTGGATGTTTAGAAAGGGCAAGGCCCTGGAACCAAATCAGCGGATTGGAGAATCCGCAAGTCAGAATGTCAGGCCCCGCCGCCGGTTTGCAGAGAATACGCCCTCTAACTCCTATCCGCTAACGCTCTAATTAACGTCTCAGTGGCGGGGGAACTGGCGGACCTTCAGAACGGCCTGGATCATCGCCGTGACGACCTGCGCGTTCGCCTGCGGGTTGAGGTCCGGCGGCGGCAGGCTGGCGGGCAGGACCATATACTTCGGCGGCAGCTTGTTGAGCGCCAGCGCGACAATATCCTTTTTGCAGCGGTCGCACCGGCAGCAGGTGAAGCGTTCCAGCACGGAATCCAGCTTGCCAAGCACGGCGCTCTCCATCACGTTGACAACGACCATCTGCCTGTTGTCGAGAGCCGGCACCTTCACCTCGCGGCCGACCGGCTTCTGATGCGGCGCGGGCGGAACGCCCTGCCCGGCCGGCAGCCCCTGCCCGCCCGGCGGCGCCGGCTCCCGGGCGGCTTCCTCCGAAAGGGCCCGCGCGCCCCTCGGGCCGGACGGCATCAGCTTCTTATACATCAGTTCCTTGTCGATTTCCTTTTTGGTCCTCGCCATCTGCCGTCATACCCCCTTTGCAAGCAGTTCGTCCAGAAACTTTCCGTAGTCGCGGGCGACGGTGCTGCGCGGCGAATAGTCGAAGATGTTCTTCTGCACGGACTGCGCTTCGCTCGCCGCCACGCTGTTCCGGATGAAGGAGTCGAAGACCCGGATGTTCAGGTCCCGCGCGATGAGCTCGACCGTGCCGCGGATCTCGCGGCCCAGAAGCGTGCGCGGGTTGTACTTCGTGAGCAGGATGCCGGCGATGGAGATGTTCGGGTTGCAGTATTTTTTCACGCGCTCCACCGTTTCATCCAGTTGCGCGATGCCCTGCAGGCTGAAAATATCCGGAAGCATGGGGACGATGATGAAGTCCGAGGCGGTGAATGCGTTGATGGTCAGGATCCCCAGCGCGGGGGGCGTGTCGAGCAGGATGTAGTCGTACCGGTCCTGCATCGGCTTCAGGGCCTCTTTCAGCAGATATTCCCGGCCGGTCTTCGTGAATTCCAGCTCGATGCCGCTCAACAGGATGCTCGAGATGATGAGGTCCATGGCGTCCGTCTTCTGAATGGCGAACTGCACCTTCACTTCGCCCTTGAGCACGTCGTAGATCGTCGCGCTGGTCTCCGTATCCGCCCCCACGCTGAATCCGAGACTGCCCTGCGGGTCGAGATCCACCGCCAAAACCCGGTAGCCCCGCTTTTTAAGCCCCGCCGCCACCGCGCAGGTCGTCGTCGTCTTGCCGACGCCGCCTTTCTGGTTTGAAACGGAGATCACTTTTGCCATGCCGGTGTCCCTTCCTCCTCCGACAAAATTCACCTGATCTGGAATTTATTATAGCGCCGCCGCCCGCATTTTACAAGCGGGCGCAAAGCGCCGGCCGCGCCTACGGCGGGCCACAACTATGGCTTCCAGCAATACGGCCTCCTGCTTTTTGCCTTGGGTCCGCACTCGATTGGCGGACTGAAAACTCGGGGAAGCTCTCTTTCGACTTACATACCCTCCGTCAGCGCAAAATTTTTGCGCATCACGTCGCAGGAGGCGTCGAACGCCTTCTTTTCTTCGGGCGCAAGGTCCAGCTCGACGATCTGCTCGACACCGTCTTTGCCCAGCACGGCCGGCACGCTCGCGTACACGTCCCGCTGGCCGTACTGCCCTTCGAGCAGCACGGAAACCGGCATCACGCGGTGCTCGTCGTGGAGGATGGCCTTCGCGATCTCGCACAGGGTCGCGCCGATGCCGAACTCCGTCGATTTCTTGCCGTGCAGGACCACCCATCCGCCGGCCCGCGCCTCCTCCGCCATGGCGGAAAGGTCGAGCTTGCCCCACGTCTCGGGGTACTGCTCCATCCAGCGGAAAATCGGCTTGCCCGCCACGGTGACGTTCGACCACGCCGCGGTCTGCGACTCGCCGTGTTCGCCGAGGACATAAGCCTGGACGGACTGCCGGTCGACGCCCGTGTGCTCCGAAACGACCCGGCGCAGCCGCGCGGAATCGAGGGAGGTGCTCGTCGAGATCACGCGCCTGGCCGGAAGACCGGTGTTTTTCTGCAGGTAATGGGCGATGACATCCGCCGGATTCGAGATGCTGACCAGCACGCCGGAAAATCCGGAATCTTTGATCCGCGGTACGATGGTCCTGATCATCCGCACCGTCTCGCCCAGCATCTCCATTCTGGTCTGCGTGCCGTCGGGCAGCGGCCCCGCGCTCATCACGGCGAGGTCGGCGTCCCCCAGGTCGCCGTAATCCCCCGCCCGGGAGATCAGGCTGTGCGGCAGGTACGCGACGGCGTCCGCGATGTCGAGCGCCTGGCCCTCGGCCTTCTTACGGTCGGTGTCGAGGAACACCAGTTCGTCGCACACGCCGTGGGCGGCAAGGCTGTACCCGCAGTGCGAGCCGACGTGGCCGGCGCCGATCACGACGATCTTTCTCGTTTTGAATGACATGACGAATCCCTCCTGTGTTTTGTGTTGAAAATCAGTCGAATCTTTCGATAAAGCAGCGGAACCGGCGTAGTGCCCGCGGGAGCGGTTCCTTAAAGCCTGTCCGGGGGTGCAAAAAGTCTCGCGCCTACGGCGCGCCGCCGGCGAAACGCCGCAGGCAGCCGAGATAGACCCGGTAGGCCGACGGAATCGCGTAATCCCGGAAGATCCGCTCCCTCTGCGGCCAGACGAACGCCCCGTTTCGCTTCGGCACGCGCGCGAGAAATCCGCTCATGTGCCACTCCAGATGCGTGAAAACGTGTTTCGCGTCCGGCAGGGCCTCGAGCTCCGATGCGGAGAGGCCCCATGCGGCGATCCGCTCCGCGGCCTGCTGCGGCGAGAGCAGCCCCGGCGCGCACGGGAACTCCCACAATCCGGCGAGCAGCCCCGTCTCCGGTCTTTTCCGCACCGCCACGGCGCCGCCGCACAGCAGGAGGAAAACGGTGCGCTCCTCCGTTCTGCGCGCGGGCTTCGGCGCCAGCACGGGGAGCAAAGCCGCTTCGCCGGCCTTTCGCCCCTCGCAGAGCGAAAAAAGCGGGCACGCTTCGCACCGGGGGGCGCCGTTCGGCAGGCAGACCGTGGCGCCGAGCTCCATCAGCGCCTGGGTGAACGCGCCCGCCCGGCCACGCGGATAGATCTCACGCAGCCGGGCGGCGAGCTCCCGCTTCACCGCGGGCGCGGAGACGTCCCGGTGCGACGCGGAAAGGCGCGCGGCCACGCGGAGCACGTTGCCGTCCACCGCCGGTTCCGGCAGGCCGAATCCGATGGATGCGACGGCGCCCGCGGTGTAGTCCCCGATGCCGGGCAGTTTGCGCAGCTCCGCCGCGTCGGCGGGCAATCTGCCGCCATACCGCTCCACGACGGCCCGCGCGGCCTTTTGCAGGTTGCGCGCGCGGCTGTAGTAGCCGAGGCCCTCCCAGAGTTTGAGGAGCCTGTCTTCCGGCAGGGCGGCCAGCGCGGCGACGTCCGGCACCTCGCGCACGAAACGCTCGAAATACGGCTTCACGGTTTCCACGCGCGTCTGCTGCAGCATGATCTCCGACACCCAGACCCGGTACGGGGTCGGGTCGTTCCGCCAGGGCAGCACGCGGGCGTTCTTCCCGTACCACGCGAGCAGCGGCTCCACGATCTGTGAAAAATCCATGCGGCGCGTCAGCTTTTCGCCTCCGCCTGCCCGCGGAACTCCTTGACCACGGAAGTGCCGGCCACGGCGCCGTCGCACACGGCCTTCGCGATCTGCAGCAGGCCCCCCGTGCAGTCGCCCGCCGCGTACAGGCCCGGCACGTTCGTGCGGCGGCTCTCGTCCACCGCGACGCTGCCGTCCCGGATCTGCGCGCCGAGCTTGCGCGCCAGGTCGACGCTGCCAGCCACGCCGATCGCGACGAACAGGCCGGCCGTCCCGAGCGTGCCGCCGCCGGCGAACCGGACGCCCCGCAGGGCCTTTTCCCCGAACAGGGAAACGATCTTTTCCGTTCTGACCTCCATCTCCGGCGGGAACGGCGCGGAGGGCTTCGCCCCGTCCGTGAGGACCGTGACTTTGGCCGCGACGGGCAGGAGCTCGCGGGCCTCGTGCAGGGCATAGTCGCCGGCCCCCAGCACCGCGACCTCCTTTTTCCGGTAGAAAAACGCGTCGCAGACGGCGCAGTAGCTCACCCCACGCCCCTCGAATTCCGCCAGGCCGGGGATGTTCGGGGATCTGCGCGCCGCTCCCGTCGCGAGCACCGCGAACGGCGCCGATCCTTCGCCGGCGGACGTCGTGACCGCGAACCCGCCGTCGTACGACACCCCCAGCACCTCGCCCCAAAGGAACTGCGCGCCCACGCGCCGCGCCTGGGCGATCCCGTTTTCAAAAAGCGTTTTGCCGGAGACCGGCTCCGGGAAGCCGTAATAGTTCTGAATTCTGTCCGTCTTCAGGAGCGACCCGCTCCTCTCGCCGACGACCAGGGTGCGAAGGCCCGCCCTCGCGGTGTACAGAGCCGCCGAGATGCCGGCGGGGCCGCACCCCAGTATGATCACGTCCGACATTGCAGACACCTCCTTTTTGTTCCGCGCCGCCCGGAAGAGACGCAAAACGCTTGTTATATTCTTGTTATATGTTATATTATATACTCGCCCGCACAAAATAGAAAGTGCGGCGTGTCGCCGCAGCCGAGCCCCGCCGTTTAGCCCGGGGAAAAATTCCGGATTGTGACCGGCGGGAGAGTCGAGGGCAGCTCCCGGGCCTGTACCTAGCTTGCGTTCTACTCCGGAAAAGCGTAAGATGATGGGGAGTATAAGGCCGGACCGGCCGGAAAAACACCGGGGTCCGGCGGGGTGATACCCGGTTCCCGCAAGGAGGTTTTTTCAATGGGATTCACACAACCGCAGCTTTTAAAAGCCGCTTGCAAGGATTATATCTGGGGCGGAACGCGCCTGCGCACGGAATTCAACCAGAAAAGCGACGCGCCGAAAATAGCAGAAAGCTGGCTTCTCTCGTGCCACCCGGACGGCCCCAGCACGATCGCGGAAGGGCCGTACGCCGGCACGCCGCTGCCCGAGTATCTCAGGCTTGCGGGGACGGACGCGCTCGGCGCGGACTGCCGGAAGTTCCCGGACTTTCCCCTGCTCATCAAGCTGATCGACGCGAAGGACCGCCTCTCCATCCAGGTGCATCCGGACGACGCCTACGCCGCCGCGCACGGGGGCGGCTTCGGCAAGACGGAGATGTGGTACGTCGTCGACTGCGAACCGGGCGCCGGGCTGTACTACGGATTCAGCCGCGCCATCGGGAAAGAGGAGTTCCGCCGCAGGATCGCCGACAACACGCTGGAAGAGGTGCTGAACCGGGTGCCCGTCCACCCCGGCGACGTCTTTTTCATCACGGCCGGCACGCTGCACGCCATCGGCGCCGGCATCCTGATCGCGGAGATCCAGCAGAACTCGAACTACACCTACCGCATCTACGACTACGGGCGCCTCGGCAACGACGGCAAGCCGCGCCCGCTGCACATCCGGCAGGCCCTCGACGTGACCCGCACCGCCCCGCCGGAAAAACCCGCGCGCCCGGAAGGTATGCGCGAAAGCATCGGCGGATCCCTGCGGCAGCTTCTCGCGCGGTGCGACATCTTCACCGTCTACTGGCTTCAGGCGGGCGAAGCGAAGCTGACCGCGGACGAAAAGAGCTTCCACTCCCTCATCTGCCTCGACGGCGACGCCCTTTTCCTCCGGAGCGGGCAGCCTGTCCTCTCCATCCGCAAGGGGGACAGCGTCTTCGTCCCCGCCGGGTACGGAGACTATGTGGTCAAAGGCGACTGCCGCCTGCTGTGGACCTTCGTGTGAAGTAGTGGATTAGCGGTTGGCAAGTCATCGGCTTCGTAAGGGGGACCTTTGCCCTTTCTAACACTCTAACCTCCAACCTCTAATCTCTAAATTACCATTCCGC
The DNA here is from genome assembly GCA_036741535.1 of Caproicibacter sp. Classification (GTDB taxonomy): domain Bacteria; phylum Bacillota; class Clostridia; order Oscillospirales; family Acutalibacteraceae; genus Thermocaproicibacter. Next base: position 13,482 of record DAINSB010000034.1, read on the forward strand.
CGTTCACGCCGAGGACCTGTCCCGTGATGAAATCCGCCGCCGGCGAAGCGAGAAAGGCGACCGCCCGCGCCACGTCGGCCGGGGCGCCGATGCGGCCGAGCGGCGTCTCTTCTTTCAGCTCCCGCAGGGCCCCGGCGTCGAGCCCCGCGTTCATGCGCGTGTCGATCACGCCCGGCGCGACGCAGTTGACCTGGATGTTCGACGGGCCGACCTCTTTGGCCAGCGCCTTCGTCAGGCCGATCACCGCCGCCTTGGCAGCGGAATAGGGCACCTCGCAGGAGGCGCCCACCTGCCCCCACATGGAGGAGATGTTGATGATCTTTCCGCTTTTCCGACGGATCATGCCGGGCAGCGCGCACTGGCAGCACCGGAAGACCCCGCCGACATCGACGGAAAACAGGGCTTCCCACTCCCGCTCCGTGACGTCGGTGAACAGCTTCTGCCGGGCGACGCCGGCGTTGTTCACCAGCACGTCCACGTTTCCGGCAAAGCGGAACATCTCCTCCACCTGCGCCCGGTCGGAAACGTCGGCGCGGCAGAGCGCCGCGCGCGGCGCCTTCGCCCCCGCGTTCAGTTCGCTCAGAAGGGATTCCGCATCCTCCCGGGAATGCAGATAGTTGACGACCACAAAGAACCCGCCGTCCGTCAGGGCCTTTGCCGCCGCCCTGCCGATCCCCCGGGACGCCCCCGTCACCAGCGCCTTTTTCATCGCACGTTCCTCCGCTTATAAAATTCCGTGAAGCCGGTTTCTCCCTTATTATAGCATGATCCCGGCGGGGAAAACCGTCTTTTCCGGAAACGAAGAGGGCCCGGAATCCGCTTTGCGGCGGAGTTTCGGGTCCTTTTCGCGCATGCGCGGAATGCCTTTCAGCATCTGGAGCCGCTGTTTGTGCCGTTGGAAACCGCGAGGACACCGAGCACGGCGTTGTTGATGGTGACGCCTGGCGTAACGCTGATGATGGTGTTGGTCGACAGCCGCACGCTGTAGGTGTAGGAACCGGGCGCAACGTCGGTGTCGAAGAACTGGAAGCTGAACGCCTCCGATTCCAGGACCGTGACGATCGTGGAAAACGTATAGGTCGAGCCCACGTTCGTGGTGCTGCCGTCCGCCGCGGTGCGGGCGATCTCGAAATTCAGCGTCACGACGACGCCGACGGGCAGAGCCACGGCGCTGGTGAAGTTGAGCAGGTTGTTCGTCGTTCCCATCCCGCGCGTGTCGATCGACGTGGAGACCACATTGAGCGGGGCAGAAAGAGTCGTGGTGAGAATCGGAAGCGGTCCCACGCTGCCGCTGTTGGCGTTCAGCGCGACCTGCCGCCCGCAGACGACGGGCTTCCGGCACTCTTTCTCCCTGCTGCTCTCGGCCGAAACATCGGTGCATCCGCAACGGTAAGGCGCCGGCGTCGACGACCCGGCGCTATAACAGGACAGCCCATGATCGGCTGCATATGCACTCAGGCTTGGATCACAGCTCATACTAACCCTCCTGTAATTCAGATTGAAGGGACTCCCTTCACGCCATAATATGCAAAGGATCGGGCGATGTACTGGGTTTTTCCGCAACCTCCCCAAATAAGCGCAGCCGCAGTTTGATTTTTAAATTACCGATAACGAAATTTAAAGTGCCTGCATAGTATGATTCTGGAAATTTACCTGTGTTTCAGGGGGTGAAACGGAAATCATGAGCTGGAACAGAGAATCCGCAAACAGGAACAGCTCCCTGCAGGGCCCCCCGGGGCCCAGGGGTCCGATGGGTTTCCGGGGGCTGACCGGGGAGCGCGGTCCGGTGGGACCCCGGGGGCCGGCGGGGCCTGCAGGCCCCGGCTCGCAGTCGGGCGAACTCCTCCGCAACGGGGGGATGGAGCTCTTTTCCGGAGACGTGCCGCAGGGGTGGGAATCGGCGGTGCCGAACACCGTGCGGCGGCAGACGGCCGGGGGCAAGGTGCATTCCGGCTCTTCGGCGGTCAGCCTGTCGAACGGCGCCATCCTGGGGCAGACCGTGAGGCATCTGGTTCCGCTGCGCTATTACACGCTCAGTTTCTTCGCGCGGGGCGACGCGGCCTTTACCGCTTCGGTCCTGTTTTCCAACCGCAACCTGGGCGAAAACACCGCCGCTTCCGTCTCGGTCAGGCGGGCGGATGTCCCCTGCTCGGGATTCGGTTTCTACCGCGCCGTGACGGTGCTCGCCCCGGCCAACACGGTCGCCGCCGAGATCTTCTTCGAGACCGCCGCGGGCCGCGGGGAGACCCTGACGGTGGACGACGTGTCCTTCACGGCCCAGTAGGCAGACGGCGTGCCGCCGCGGGCAAGCGTACCCCGTGCGAAGGGTACGCTTATTCTCAGCTTGCACCGCGGTCGCGGTCGCCGTGGGCGTGTAAGGCATTTTATGCCCGGGAGAGTTAACCGTTCCCTTTTCCCCCGGTAGAGCGGCGTCCGCGGTCTTCCGTGCATCAAAAAGGAGCATCCACCCTGCGAGAGGGGACGCTCCTTTTGTCTGCTGCGCGGGAGGTTCTTCTTACTCTCCCGCCAGGCTAAAAACTTTAAGTTTTTTCCGAACCCCGCGGCGGGGCTTGCGAGCGGACACACTCCGCCGTCGCTAAAGAATGGCCAGGACGATGAAATTCAGGATGAACAGGATCGCGGAGACCAGGAGGATGGGATGGATCTCTTTGAATTTGCCCTTCACGATCTTGACGATGCAGTAGAAGATGAACCCGGCCGCGATGCCGTAGGAGATGCTGTAGCACAGCGCCATGAAAATACCTGCGCCGAACGCGGGGATCGCCTCTTCCAGGTCGGGCCAGTTGACCTCTTTGAACGAGCTCATCATCATCACGCCGACGATTACGAGGGCCGGTGCCGTGGCCGCGGTCGGGATACATCCCGCGATGGGCGCCAGGATGGTGGAAAGGATGAACAGGCAGGCCGTCGTCACGCTGGTGAGGCCGGTACGCCCGCCCGCGCCGATGCCGGCGGCGCTCTCTACATAAGTCGTCGTGTTCGACGTGCCGAAAATCGAGCCGATGGAAGTCGCGATGGCGTCGGCGAAGAGCGCCCTGTCCATTTTGGACTTGAAGCCGTGGCTGCTTTCGAGGGCTTTCTCGTCCTCTTCGCTGAAAATTCCGGTGCGGCGGCCCGTGCCGATGAACGTGCCGATGGTGTCGAAGGTGTCGGAAAGGCTGAACGCGAAGATCGTCATGATGACGAGCAACACCTTGCCGGAATCCGCAAACAGCGAGCCCATGCCGGCGGGCCCGAACGCCGCGCCGAAGGTCAGACCGAGCTTGGAAAGGGAGGCCCCGAGCGTGCTCAGGTTGATGGAAGCGCCGGCAAAGTTCGTCACCCCGAACGGGATGCCCACGAGAGTCGTCGCGGCGATCTCGATCAGGATGGCCCCCTTGACGTTCAGCATCAGCAGCACCACGAGCAGCACGATGCCGAACAGCGCCAGCAGGACGCCCGGCTGGTTGAAGGTGGCGATGGAGGGCACCACGCCGCCGTTGGAGGCGACCGAGGTGACGTTGCCGTACGCGGCCGCCGCGCTGTAGGCCTTGCCGTTGACGGAGACGATGGAACTCGAATCCGTCGAGAACTGCAGCAGATTCGCGTCCTTCAGGCCGATGTACGCGACGAAGATGCCGATACCGCCGCCGATTGCGTGCTGGATGCTCTTCGGGATGGACCGGATGATGAGCTTACGGAAGTTCGTGACCGTGATGGTGATGTTGATCAGGCCGCAGATAAACACCATGGCGAGCGCCTGCTGCCAGTGGAACCCCAGCGCGAAGCAGACGGTGTAGGTGAAGAAGGCGTTCAGCCCCATGCCAGGCGCCTGCGCGTACGGCACGTTGGCGAAAAGGCCCATCACAAGCGTGCCGATGGCCGAAGCGATGATGGTCGCGAGAAACACCGCCTGCTTGTCCATTCCGGTCTGGCCCAGCACCTGCGGGTTGACGAACAGGATGTACGACATGGTGAAGAATGTGGTCAGGCCCGCGATGATCTCCGTGCGGACGTTGGTCCCGTTCCCTTTCAGGTTGAAAAAATCACCCTTCGGATGAAACGTGGTCTCTTTGTTTTCCTCCATATTCTGTTGCCTCCTGCAATAAATAAAACCGCCCGGCAAAACCTTGCCGGGGCGCGGTCTTCTGAACCCAACTATAGTATAACGGATTTTACCTCAATAAAGCAATATGTTATTTACACAAAATTCTAGATTTTGAAACAAATTATTCATAATTGTTCCTCAAATCAGCAGCCCGGTTTTCACCGGGAGAACATTGCCGGGGTGCACAGTACCGTTTGCGCCTACGGCGGGCACGGCCTTGCTTCCCGTCCCGGGACGCCCTTTCCGGGCCATGCTGT
>DAINSB010000035.1:0-9147 GCA_036741535.1 Caproicibacter sp.
ACGCCATGCGCGACGTGACGCGCGGCGGCCTCGGCACGGTGCTGAACGAGTTCGCCTCCTCTTCCGGTTGCCGCATCGAGCTTACGGAAGAATCCATCCCCGTGTCGGAACAGGTGCGGGCGTTCTGCGGCCTTCTCGGCCTCGACCCGCTTTACATGGGCAACGAGGGCAAGATGATCGCCGTCGTCCCGGCGGAAGACGCGGAAAAGGCGCTTTCCTGTCTGCGCGGCAGCCGATACGGGCAGAACGCCGCGGCCGTCGGGCGCGTCGTATCCGGGGACGGGAGCGCGGTGCTGCTGAAAACGCCGGTCGGCGGGCTGCGCGTCGTCGGCCCGCTGTACGGGGAAGGGCTGCCGCGCATCTGCTGAGGCGGCGTCCCGCCGGGCGGGTCCGGCCGTCCGGATCGAAAATGCGGTTCTGACCGTGGCGAGCCCCCGAATATATTTAAAACGTCCGGACAAAATCCGTCCGGAATCTGCGCCGGGGGCTGATGGTATGGAAGAGAAGCAGGAGAGCGATTTCCGCACGTTTCGCGGGTATCAGATTCTGAACCGGGAGGCCGGCCTTCTGACCTCCGCGATGGAGGATTATCTCGAGATGATCTATCGCCAGTGCCGGCAGAACGGCTATTCCCGCGTGGGAAAGCTGTCCGCGCTGCTGCATGTGAAGCCGTCCTCCGCTTCCAAGATGATCTTCAAGCTCGCCGACATGGGGTACGTCCGGTACGACCGGTACGAGATCATCCGCCTGACGGAAAGCGGCGAGACGGCGGGCGAATACCTTTTACATAGACATCGGGTGATCGAGAAATTCCTGCGGGCCGTCGGCAGCAAAAACGTGCTGGAGGAAACGGAGCTCATCGAGCATTCGCTGGGGTATTTTACGGTGGAAAGCCTCGGCGACCTCCTCGAGTTTTTCCGCTCCGACGGCGGGCTGCAGGAGAGATACCGCGCTTTCCGCGCCGAAAGGCAGAAGGGGCGCAAAGAGTGAAACCGGATGGAAGCCGAGGCGATTTGAACGAAACAACAGAACCTTGCCGGCCACCTGCTGGCCCTTTTCACCGCCCTCGCGTGGGGCATGACTTTTATTTCGACAAAGATCCTTCTGAACAGCTTCACGCCGGTCGAGATCCTTTTCATCCGGTTCACGACGGCCTTTTTCGCGCTGTGGCTTGTCTGCCCGCACCGGCTGAAGGTCCAGCCGCGCAGCCGCGAAAAATACTTCGCCGCCGCCGGCCTGTGCGGCACGACGCTCTACTATCTGCTTGAAAATATCGCGCTCACGTATACGACGGCGTCGAACGTCGGCGTTCTGCTCTCCGTCATCCCGTTTTTCACGGCCCTGCTTTCCCGCATTGCGACGGGGGAAAAGCTGCGGCTGCCGTTTTTCGTCGGCTGCCTGATCGCCATGGCGGGGATCGTGCTGATCGAGATGAACGGCCGGCAGCTCAGGCTCAACCCGGCGGGCGATCTTCTGGCGGTCCTTGCGGCGCTCGTCTGGGCGGTGTATTCGATCCTGGTCAAGAAGATCAGTACATACGGGTACCGCACCGTACAGACAACGAGGCGCACGTTTTGCTACGGCGTTCTGTTCATGGTGCCCGTCCTGTTCTTTTCCGGCGCCAGGGCGGACGCCCTCCTCTTTGCGCGGCTGGCCGAGCCGGTGAACCTTGCGAACCTGGCGTTTCTCGGCCTGGTCGCCTCGGCGGTCTGCTTTGTCACGTGGAACCTGGCGGTCAAACTGCTGGGCCCGGTTCGGACAAGCGTCTACACGTACCTCGGGCCGGTCGTCACCATTTCCGCGTCCGCGCTGATTCTGCACGAGAGAATCACCCCGCTCATCGTCGCGGGCACGGCGCTGGTGCTGACGGGCCTGCTGATCTCCCAAAATCTTTTTTCGAAGCTGAGACACGCGCCGACAGGCTGAGCCCGCGCGCGTTTTTTCATATTTTCTCTGCCGGTTCCATATGGATGTTCTACAGGGAAAGGAGAGGATTCCATGCCGGACGGATTGGTCCCTTTCCGGCTTCCCCCCGGTCTGGAACTCGGATGCGCGACGGCCGCGACGCAGATCGAGGGAGGTTCCACCGACAATTCCTGGCATGCCTGGGCGGCGAAGCGCGGCAGGGTCAGGGACGGCGCTTCCCCGGCCCGCGCCAACCGCCACTGGGAACTGTACGGGCAGGACATCCGTCTGATGGCCCGGATGGGCATCCGGCAGTACCGAATGAGCGTCGAATGGAGCCGCATTGAGCCGGAGCGGGGCAGATTCGACGAAAAAGCGATGGATCATTACCGCGCGGAGATCGAGCGCCTGCTCCAGTGCGGGATCCATCCGCTGGTGACGCTCCATCATTTTTCAAACCCGATGTGGTTCGAGCGGGCGGGGGCCTTTGAAAAGGCCTCCTGCGTCCCGGCTTTTCTGAAATACGTGACCTACACGGTGGAGCACCTGAAGGACCTTTGCACGGATTTCGTCACCATCAACGAGCCGAATGTCTACGCGACGGAGGGCTACCTCTACGGCGTCTGGCCGCCCGGCAGGAAAAATGTGTTTTCCGCGCTGCGCGTGATGCGCAATCTGGCCCTGTGCCATCTCGCGGCCTACCGGGAGATCCACCGCATCTGCCCGGAGGCGAAGGTCGGCTTCGCCAATCATCTGCGCGTTTTCACCGGGTTCGGGAAAAATCCGCTCTACGCGCTGGAAGCGCGGATCATCCGCTACTTTTTTCAGGACGCGCTCACCGAGTCCATGTCGCGGGGCAGGCTCGTTTTTCCGCTCGGATGCGGCGCCCCGTACGGAACGGGCAGGTTTTACGATTATATCGGCATCAATTACTATTCGCGCAGCGCCGTCCGGCACTTCCGCTCTTTCCCCACGCCGGGCCGCCCCGTGAACGACCTCGGGTGGGAAATCTACCCCGAGGGCATTTTGCTGCTCTGCCGCGAGCAGTACGAAAAATACAAAGCCCCGATCTGGATCACGGAGAACGGGACCTGTGATCGGGAGGACCGTTTCCGCGCGCGGTTCGTCTACGACCATCTCCGGCGGATCGCCATGAGCGGCCTGCCGGTGGAGCGGTATTATTACTGGACGTTCCTCGACAATTTCGAGTGGGCCGAGGGGGAGAGCGCCCCGTTCGGCCTTGTGAAATGCGATTTCGCCACGCAGAAGCGCACCGTGCGCCGCAGCGGCGAGTTCTACGCCGGGATGTGCAGAACGCATCAGGTCACGCGCGGCATGATCGCCCGCTACCTGCGGCGGGGTGCCCCCGCCCGGCGTGCCGCCGGTGTCGGTCCCCGCCGTTCAGAGCGGGAAACTTGAATCGCCTGTTTTGGCGGGAGAGTCCGGGGCCGCTCCCGCCGGCGTTTTATCTTCGGGAGCTTCCCCATACTCTCGCGCCGGCCGCAGCCCGGGAGTTTTCATTTCGCTAGACGGCGCGGCCTGGGAGCGGACACAGTCCGCTTTCCGTCAGGCGGTACACCTTGTCGCAGACCTCGGCGATATACTTCCGGTCGTGCGAGACGCTGATGATCGCGCCCCCGAACGCTTTCAGCGCGCTGCGGACGACCGGCCCGGAAAGCGGGGAGAAATTGCGCGTCGGTTCGTCCAGCAGAAGCACGTCGCACCGCAGGAGGATCATGCGGAGAAACAGCAGCTTTGCCTTCTGCCCGCCGGAGAGCCCGCGCGCCGGGTGCTCCATTTCGTCCGCGGTGTATTGCATGCTGCCGAGGAAGGTGCGGATCTTCGACGTCTCTTCCCGGTCGCCGGTGCGGGACAGGAATTCCACGGGGGTGGCGCCGGTGTCGAGCAGCTCCGCATAATCCTGCGGCATGTACCCGGCGCGGATGTCGCCCCGTTCCCGCAGGACCTGCGCGATCCGGCGGAGCAGGGTCGTTTTGCCCGCGCCGTTTTTCCCGACGATGCAGATCTTTTCCGGCCCGGTCACGCGCAGGCGGATGTCCCGCGACAGCGTCCGCCCCTGCACGGAGAGTTCGTCCAGGCGGAAATCCAGGACGGTCTTGCCGTTCGGGATTGCGATGTCCTCTGGGAACCGAATCCGGATGGGGTCCTCGGTGTCCGGGACCCGCGCGCCGCCTTCGTGCTCGCGCTTCAGCCGCCTCCCCATGGATTTCACGGCCTTCATCTTTTTTTTCAGCAGCTTGCCGCCGTGCGGGTCCTGCCGGGAGATCGTCTCCTGGCGGTGCTCCACCTTCGACCGGATCTGCAAAAATTTCTGTTGCTGTTTTTCGTATTCGGCCTGTTCTTTGCGCGCGACCTGCCCCTGGTGTTTGAACAGCGCGGGCCGCTCCTGCGCGTACTGCCGGTAGGGCGTGCGCGACACGGTCCAGCGCGGAAGGGCCTTCCGCCGCACCTGCTCGAGGTGGACGACGACGTTCGCCGTCCGTTCCATCAGCGTCTCGTCGTGCGAGACGTAGAGCGCCGGCAGCCCGCAGGTGTTCAGAAAGGTTTCCAGCCAGGCGAGCGTCTCGAGGTCGAGGTCGTTCGACGGCTCGTCCAGCAGAAGGATGTCCGGGCGGCCCGCCAGGATTCTGGCGAACTGGACCCTGACCTTTTCCCCGCCGGAAAGCGAGCCCATTATCTGCCCGGAGCGCAGAAAAGCCGGTTTCAGGCCCAGCGCGAGCGCGGCGCCGGAGAGCTCCGCGGAATCGTCCGGAGAGCCGGGAAGCCCTTCGCGGCAGAAGTCCCGCACGGTTTGGTCCTCCGCCCGCTCCGGCAGTTCCTGCCACAAATATCCGAGCGTGAGGCCGTTTTTCAGGATTTTCCCGGTGTAGTCGGCGTAACTTTCCACAAGCGTTTCGTCGTAGATCAGCTTCAGGAGCGTGGATTTCCCGTCCCCCTCTTCACCGATGAGGACCGCGCGGTCCCCGGGATGCAGCGTGAAGGAAAAGTCGTTTAAAAGGACGCGCCCGTCCTTGCGATGGGTGATGGTCAGGTGGCTGATTTGCAGCATTGAAATTTCTCCTCCAAAATAAAAAATCTGCCCGCCGGTCGAACCGGAAAGCAGACTTTCTCACGGCGGAAAACGTGCCGTTGCCATGGATGCGGCACTTTCAGCGCAGAAATCTGTTTTCCGGCAACGGATAAAGACAGCCCGGCCCGGCGGGCGTTCCGTTTCCCCAAAAACAGATTATTTGCGCATCTTCTCACCCGATCTTTCAGTTGATAGCAGCAGTATAGCACATTCCCGACTTTTTGTCGAGGGGCGGAGACATGGCGCCGAGATTGACAAACGAGGGAGAGGGGAGTACCATAATACGGTAATACCGGCATGACCGTATCAATCTTGACGGTGGGCGTGGAAATGAAAACCGGAGTGGAAAACTTTTTATACGGCGACGGATCGGCGCAGGCGGGGCCGCGGTCTCCCGGCAGGGGAAGAGACGCATGAACGCTTTTTCCGTTGTCGACCATGTGCTTGTCCTTTTTCTGCTGATGGGCATGGGACTGCTTCTGTCGGCGGTCCATTTTGTCAATGAGGAAGGCGAACGGCAGATTTCGCGCATCCTGTGCTATCTTGTCTCCCCCTGTCTGATCCTCAACAGCTTCCAGATGCAGTTTTCCAGCTCGGCGGCGTCCGCCTTTTTGGCGGCGGCCCTCGCAGCTGCCGGAATTCATCTGGGGTCGGCGCTGCTCGGGGCGGTGCTGTTCCGCAGGAAAAAACTAGGGGAGCGGGCCGCCGTCATGCAGTTCGCGACCACTTATTCCAACTGCGGTTTCATGGGCCTGCCGATTCTTCAGACCATCGGCGGCCAGATGGGGGTTTTCCTCGGGACCGCTTACATAGGCGTTTTCAATCTTTTCTGCTGGACCCACGGCATCGGCCTCTACGGCGGAAAGGTCGGCCCCGCCGATCTGCGCCGGGTGTTCGCCAACCCGAACATCGTCGCGATCGCGGTCAGCCTGGTGCTGTTTTTCGGCCGCATTACGCTGCCGGCGCCGCTCAGGGAAGGGATCGGCTACGTGGCGCAGATCAATACGGCGCTCGCCATGATCCTCGTCGGCACGCAGCTCGCGGGGGCGCGGGTCCGGGAACTCGTCGGCAGCCTGCAGGTCTGGGCGGTGGTGGGGCTGCGCAATCTGTTTTTGCCGCTGGCCCTGCTGGCGGTGCTTTTTGCGGCGGGCGTCCGCGGCACTTTGCTGATGTGCTGCGTTTTGCCCGTCGCCTGCCCCGCCGCGAGCTATACCGTCATTTTCGCCCAGCTTTCCGACAGGGAAACAAGATTTCCGGTTGAGATCGTTACCCTTTCCACACTGCTTTCCGTCGTCACCCTTCCGCTCATCGCCATGGCAGTTAGCGGGTTAGCGGGTTAGCGGTTTCCACTCGCGCCAGTCGCAGCTCGGGATTTTCATCCCTGCTCAATGGCGCGGCTTGGGAGCGGCGACACGCCGCGTTTCGGCAGGCCGGGAAAATCCAGCGTGGCGAAATAGTCCGCGGGCGTCTCCGCGCGGCGGATCTGCCGCACGGAGCCGTCCTCGCGGAGCAGCAGTTCGGCGGAGCGGAGTTTCCCATTGTAATTGTACCCCATGGAATGGCCGTGCGCGCCCGCGTCGTGGATCACGATCAGGTCGCCGATGTCGATTTTCGGCAGCATGCGGTCGATGGCGAATTTGTCGTTGTTCTCGCACAGGCCGCCGGCGATGTCGTATTTATGGTCGCAGGGCCAGTCCTCCTTGCCGGAGACCGTGATGTGGTGGTACGCCCCGTACAGGGCCGGGCGCATCAGGTTCGCCGCGCAGGCGTCGAGGCCGATGTACTCCTTGTAGATGTGCTTTTCGCGCAGGGCGGTCGCGACCAGGCATCCGTAGGGCGCGAGCATGAACCGGCCCATCTCCGTGCAGAGCGCGACGTCGCCCATGCCCGCCGGCACCAGGATCTCCTCGTACTGCTCTTTGACCAGCCGGCCAATCTTGAGGATGTCCGCCGGCTCTTCCTCCGGCCGGTAGGGGACGCCTACCCCGCCGGAGAGGTTGATGAACGAGATGTGCGCGCCGGTTTCGCGGTGCAGTTCCACCGCCGTGCGGAACAGGATGCCCGCGAGGACCGGGTAGTACTCGTTGCCGGAGGTGTTGCTGGCCAGAAAAGCGTGCAGGCCGAACCGCTTCGCGCCGAGCCGCTGCAGCTTTTTGAAGCCCTCGGTGAGCTGCGGCCGCGTGAAGCCGTACTTCGAGTCGCCGGGGTTGTCCATGATCCGGTTGCTCGCCTGGAATTTCCCGCCCGGATTGTACCGGCAGCAGATCGTCTCCGGAATGCCGCACAGCCGGTCCAGAATGTCGATGTGGGTGAAGTCGTCCAGATTGATGACGGCGTCCAGTTTGTGCGCGAGAAGGAAATCCGCGTCCGGCGTCATGTTGGAGGAGAACATGATGTCGCTCCCGCGGTACCCGACCGCGCTCGAGAGCATCAGCTCCGTCAGCGAGGAGCAGTCGGCCCCGCACCCCTCCTCTTTCAGGATGGTCATGATGTACGGGTTGGGCGTGGCCTTCACGGCGAAATATTCCCGGTAGCCGGGATTCCACTCGAACGCTTTCCGCACTTTGCGGGCGTTTTCGCGGATCCCCCGCTCGTCGTAAAGGTAAAAGGGGGTGGGGTACTTCTTTGCGATGTCTTCCAGCTGCCGGTGTGTTACGAACTGTTTTTTCATGGCTTGCTATTTCCTCTCTGTCAGTTGTATCAGTTTGATCTCGTTTTTGAGGTCCTCCTTGAAAAGATCCACGAGATTCTTTTTCATGGAGTACAAACAGGTCGAGTATTCCCCGTCGTCGATGTCGCCGGTCAGCACGCAGGCGGAATCGACGATCATCCGGATCTGCAGGCGCTTTTTATCCGCATAGTAGACGACCGCCCCCTCCATGCGGAACGGCTTTTCCGTGATCAGCACGACTTTCAGCCCGCGGGCGACCGCCCGCGAAAGCGGGGCCTCGATGCGGTGCATGATCTGCGCGGACATGGAGGCGTAGATCCGCTTCTGGGATCCTTCCGCCATGGTGCGCATCTTGTCGAGGATGTTCTCTTCGCCGGCGATGGTCAGGTAGCCGCCCGTGTTTTCCACGCGCCCGGGCAGCAGCTTCAGGAGGTCTTCCCGCCAGCGCCGCAGGGCTTCAATCTTGTTCCCGCAGAATTCCTCCGCGGGGACGGGGGCGTAACGCGCGGCGGTGCCCTCCGAAAGGCAGGCGGCGCCCTTTTCCACAAGGCCCGCCAGAGCCGTGTAGATGTTGGAGCGGGAAATTCCCGTCAGTTTGGCCACTTCGTAGCCGGTCAGTTCCCCCTGCGCGCAGAGCGTGCAGTAGATGCGGGCTTCCTGGTTGGTCAGGCCGAAATGCATCAGCAGGTCGACAGCCTCCATTTTGATTTCATCTCCCGAGGGTGTTTCAATACAGGAATACTATAGCGCGTCATGCCGGATCTGTCAATATTCCGCCGGATTGAAAAAAGCGGGACTTTTGTGATTTTATCACATACAAATGCTTCCCGCGGGGGTATAATAAGGCCAGAAAATGGATTTGGAAAGGAAGCATGCAAGATGGAAGTCATGACATTGACCGCCGAAAATTTCGATTCCACGGTTCTGGGCTCGAGCGAGCCGGTCCTGATTGATTTCTGGGCAAGCTGGTGCGGCCCGTGCCGGATGGTCTCCCCGATCGTGGACGAAATCGGGAGCGAGTCCGACGGAAGCTATAAAGTGGGGAAGGTCAACGTCGATGAGCAGCCCGATCTGGCGGCCCGTTATAACGTGATGAGCATCCCCACCCTGATGGTCTTCAAAAAAGGCGAGCCCGCCAAAACCTCCGTCGGGGTCAGCAGCAAGAAGGATATTCTCTCCATGCTTGACTAGCGGCGTGTCGCCGCCCCCGGGCCCCGCCGCGAGTGCATCCCGGGGCAAGGTGTGAGCAGTCACGTTAAGAAGAGCCATAGTTGTGGTCGCCGTAGGCGCGTAAGGCGCCATGCGCCCTCCCGCATAGTCTGCGGGAGCTTTTTTTGACTTTTGCGCCAGCCGAAGTCCAAAATTTTCCACTTTGCTGGCGGCGCGGCGCGGGTGCGTCGCAGCCCGCCGTCGGGGATAAAATCGAAAAATCCGGGAAAAAGAAATGCAGGCACTCTTTTTCCCGGATTTTTCGATTTTA
>DAINSB010000035.1:9157-16650 GCA_036741535.1 Caproicibacter sp.
TCTCTTCAATTTCGCCATCGAAAAAAAACAAGGAGGGATGCCTCTTGGAACGTCAAAGTCCCACGGTAAATTCCAATTATCCGGCTTTCAGCCACGAGGGGGATGGGAATTCCGAACACGGCGGCAGCAGGGGAAATTCCTGGCTGCGCTGGGCGGGTAGATGCGTTCTGACGGCGGTCATTCTGTTTATCGTCTCGTTTTTGACTCCCGGCTTTTCCATTGCCGGGATGTGGTCGTTCCTGATCGCCGCAGTCGTGATCAGCCTGCTTGATGCCCTGGTGGAAAGGCTGATCCGGACCGACGCGAAGCCCTTCGGCAATGGTCTGAAGGGATTCGCTCTCTCGGCCCTCATCCTTTATTTTGCCCAGTTCCTCGTGCCGAATATGAACGTGACCGTTCTCGGTGCCATTCTGGGTGCCGTGGCCATCGGAATTCTGGATGCTGTTTTTCCTCTTCGGGTCATGTGAAAGGGTGGGTCCCGGACGGATTTCCGTCCGGGACCCTGCTGTTTCCCCGCGCACAGTCCGCGATAGAAACCGCGTTCTGCGCATATATTTGTGTGAAAGGGGAAATGGTGCATGTTTACTTTTACGGTTTCCAGGAGAAAAACGCTGGCGGTTCTGATTTTTGCCCTTGCCGCGGTTGTGGCGGCCGCGGCGTGCGTGCGGGGCGTGCAGGCGGTGCAGGCGTCGGCGCCGAAGCGCGCGCTGCCCATCTACCGGGTCCAGACCGACGAGAAAAAGATCGCGATCTCGTTCGACGCCGCGTGGGGCAACGAGCAGACTCAGCCGCTGATCGACATCTTGAAGCAGTATAATGTGAAGACCACGTTTTTCGTGGTGGGCGCCTGGGTGGACAAATACCCGGATTCCGCTAAGGCCCTTGTGGCCGCCGGGCACGAGCTCGGCAACCATTCCGACACGCACCCGCATATGCCGAAGCTGTCGCAGCAGCAGATGACCGACCAGATCACCGCCTGCAATGAAAAGATCAAATCCGTTACGGGCACAACTCCCATTCTGTTCCGTCCGCCGTACGGCGACTACAAAAACCCTGTCATCAATACGGTGAACGGCCTGAAGATGTACCCGATCCAGTGGGACGTCGATTCCCTCGACTGGAAGAACCCGACCCCGCAGCAGATCATCAACCGCGTCGTGTCCAACGTGAAGCCCGGTTCCATCGTGCTGTTCCACAACGGCGCGCTGAACACGCCCGCGGCGCTGCCGACCATCCTGAAGACGCTGCAGGCGCAGGGATACCAGATCGTCCCGGTCTCTCAGCTCATCCTGCGCGACAACTACAAAATCGACTCGGCCGGCATGCAGATCCCCACGAACGGCGGGCCTTCGTCTTCGAAGTAAAAAATTACATCCGCACTGGGAAATAGAAACAGTCATAAAAGAGGACTCCGAACGCAAAATAGTAAAGCAAACGCAGTAAAACTGATTTTTTGATGAGGAGTGTTTTCGAGTATGGCAAAGAATGTTGTTCCTGAAGCTCGTGCGGCTTTGGATAAGTTTAAGATGGAAGCTGCCTCCGAAGTCGGAGTCAACCTGAAGCAGGGCTACAACGGTGACCTTACTTCCAAGGAAAACGGCTCTGTGGGCGGCCAGATGGTCAAAAACATGATCAAAAAGTACGAGGAGAGCATGAAGTAAGCTTTCCCGTCGAAGCGAGGGGGCTGTGCCGCCAACAGGCGGCACAGCCCCTTTGCGGCGTGTCGCCGCTCCCAAGCCCCGCCATTCAGCACGGGGAAAAATTTGAGCTTCGTTTGGCGCGAGAATCCGGGGAAACTCCCGCGGACAAAACATCCATTGGGAGCGTCCCCGAACTTCCCCGCCCAAATGGGCTTGTTTTTCGCATGGCTATCCGGCGGGGCTCGGCGTCGGCGACACGCCGCCGCCGAGGAAATAGTCCTCCACCATGTTCCAGCGTTCCTCGTTTGTAAAATCGTTCTGCATGAAGTACAGCATGATTTTTTGCGCGGACTTGTGCCGCCGGTTGATGTCGGTCAGGAGCGCGTTGTTGTAGGTGCCGCAGGCGAGCTGATGAAACTTTGCCGGGTCGTTGATCCGCAGGAAGATCTCCGTGCTTTTTCCTCCCTCCGCTTCGTAGGTGGCAAGGCCCAGCAGCTCCATGAGGGCGAACAGCCTCAGGCGCTCCGGTTGGCGGTCGCCGTGGCCGAACGGGATGAACGCCTGGAAAACGTCGCCGTCGCCCGGCGCGCACTGGAAAGCGAGCTGAAGCATGCGCTCCGGCATCGCGATGTATCCGGAATTCAGCACGCGGTAGGCGAGTTCGCCCGAGGGTGATTTGCGCGCCGACACGAACCGGAGGCGGTCGCCGCCGGACCGGAACGCGAAATTCTGCGACATATCCACGACGAATCCGTCGAGGAGGATGCCGCAAAAGTCGGACCGCGTGAACTCCGCGCCCATTTTTTCCCGCACGGCTTTTTTGAAATCGGTGGCGGAAAAAGAGGCTTTGGCGTTTCGGTAGCCGCGGAAGATGCCCGAGAGGACGAGCAGCATCGCCTTGAATTTTTCCATCGTCTCCGTGAAGGGGCGGCCGTATGCCACGCGCAGGTGCAGCCGGGGAGAGAGCTTTTCCCCGCATGAAAAATGGAAAAGGTCCCCGTTGAAGAACAGATGTTTGAACTGCAGAAAACTCATGTTCTGAAAGCGGCTTTTCCAGATTCCGCCCATATCCAGCTCGTAGATGTTCCCGCTGTTCACGACCGTCGTGTCGGATTCGTACCTCTTGTTTTTAGACGGGAGGATGCGCCGGGTCCGGTCCGGCTGCAGCGCCGCGTATTCGCCGCACGCCGCGCGGAATTCCTCTTCGGCGGCTTTGGGCACGTTGACATAGCCCCGCGTGCAGACCGCTTTCGGTCTTACGGTCACGACGGGCGCCCCGTACGCGGCGGAAAGATCCTTCGAGAGGAGCAGCAGGCCGTTTTTCACCTTGTTTTCGAGGTCGCGCCCGCTGAACAGGTACGAGAAGGCGTCGGGGGAGATGCAGAGGCTCCGTCTGCCGCCGGCGCGGGAGATCCCGTCTATTTTGCGCAGCATTTCCCGCAACTGGTACTGCTTCATCTCCGAGATGCCGTACAGCGTGCGGATATAGCGGATGTCGCCGGGCATGAAATCCGCGCACGCGACGCCGCTTTCGGCCTCCGAGCGGGCGGCCCGGCCGATTTCCTGCACGTACTCCGCCAGGCTCCCGGTCGGCGCGAAGTGGTAGACGTTCCGGATGTCGCGCACGTCGACCCCCATGCCGAAGGCTTTGGTGCAGACCATGACCGTGCACTCCCCGGACCGGAAGCTGTTCTGCGCCTCTTCCCGGGACGTTTTGTCCAGCGTGCCGTAGTATTTTCTGGTCTTGGCGCGTGTCTCCGCGTCCAGAGAATTGTAAATATCGTCGACCTGGGAGACGAACGGGCAGTAGACCAGCGTCTTTTCTCCGCGTTCCACAAAGGACCGGACCGCCTCGGCGGCCTTCTGGATCTTGAACCGTTCGACGGAGCCCTGCGTCCCGGTGTCCGGGTGGCGCCCGGCGTCCGGGTGGCGCCCGGCGTCCGGGTGACGGATGTCGAAGCGGATGTTGCTTCTGCGCACGCTGCCGAGGAAGATCATCGGATTTTCGAGGGAGAGGCTTTCGACGGTTTCGTTTACAACGTCTTCCGGGCCGCCGTAGACCGCCGTCGCCGTCAGGCACAGGACCGGGAACCACTGGCCCTCCCGCTTGAGCTTCCCGAGCAGGTCGCCGAGATACCAGTAGTCCGCCCGGAAATCCTTGCCCCACGAAGTGACGATGTGCGCTTCGTCGATCACGAAAAGGCCAACGGGCCTGCCGCCCGTAATCG
The DNA here is from genome assembly GCA_036741535.1 of Caproicibacter sp. Taxonomy (GTDB): domain Bacteria; phylum Bacillota; class Clostridia; order Oscillospirales; family Acutalibacteraceae; genus Thermocaproicibacter. The sequence continues at coordinate 13,026 of DAINSB010000035.1, forward strand.
TTTCCAGCGGCGTGGAGACGAGCAGCTCCGGCGCGAGATAGACGATGGACTTTTTTCCCTCGCGGATCTCGCGGATCCGGTTTTCCCGCTCCTCGAACGTGAGGGTGGAGTTGAGAAACGTCGCGCAGGTCACGTGTCTTTCCTGTTCGAGCTGCGTGACCTGATCCTTCATCAGCGCGATCAGCGGCGTGATGACGACGGTGACGGCGCCGAGCGGCAGACCGGCGCGCCGTTGGGCGAGATACAGGGCCGGCAGCTGGAACAGAAGCGATTTGCCCGCGCCGGTGGGGGCGGTGATGAAGATGCTGTGGAAGTCCCGTTTCCCGGCGAGCGCCGCGTCACATTCGGACACGATCTGCGAGATCAGCTCCCCCTGCGACAGCGGGACGGTTTCGCTGGAATCGGCCGGGCTCCGGTAAAACCGGAGTTCGCGGAACGACGCGCCGTCCCCCCAGTGCTTTTTCAGCAGGGGGAGCAGCCTGTCCCCGCGGTCCGCCCGCAGCGAGCGGATGTCTTCGCGCCGGGCCGCGGCGAACGGGAGGCCGAGCTGCGAAAGCACCCATGCGTAAGCCTTGAAGGATTCCGGGACGGCCCGCAGGGGGTCGGTCACGTAGGTCGCGGGCGCGGGCGGGCGGCCTTCCAGCAGGTCGGCTTCCCGCATCCGGAAGTTCCGGGAAGAGACGGCGACGGATTCGTATTTTCCCGGGGCGGCGGCCGGGATTTCCGTTCCGGCGGGGAAGAAAGGCACGGCCTCCGCCTTTTCGTCCCGGGTGCGGTCCAAGGGCGAGAGAAAATAGTGGGTTTCGTCCAGCGATGCGACCTGACTATAATAGTTCAGATAGGGCGCGAGCCCCTCCGGCGCGTCCGGCGCGTCGCTCTGGAAGAAGTCGTATAGCCTGCGGGCCTCGTCCAGCGGGATCGCGCACGGGTAGCCGTGCGGGAAGAGGTTGTCGGCGACGACGACGATCTTCCGGCCGGCCAGCGCGCCGGGGTCGGGCGCGAAGCGGTACAGCGCGAGCAGTTGCTCGTAGACGCCGACGCAGAACGTCCGCCCGGCGGACAGAAACCGCTCCGCCATCGCCTTTCCCCCCGCTTCCAGCGCGGGGATGGAGAGCAGGCCGTCCGGGCGCAGGAAGCCTTCGCACGGGAGGGCGCATCCTTCGGAGAGGATCGCCCGGTTCTGCCCTTTTGCGAATCCTTTGAAAAAGACGGCGTCTTCCCCCCCATAATCTTCCAGCAGCTTTGAAAGCCGCGTCTGAAACAGATCCTGAAAATTCATTTCTTCACCTTGCGTTGATTCCGACGGAAATCTTACGGCGCCGTTCCTGGGCGGGCCGTTTTCCGTCTTTCTTATCTCTTATTATATACTCCCGACGGGGCAAAGGAACAACGCGGATCGAAAAACGGAGGAAAATCGAAAAAAACACTTGACTGTGACGCTGCGTCATCGTGTAAGATAAAGGCGAAAGGCGGGGATTCCGATGAAAACGGTCAGGGAAGTGGCGATGCTTTCCGGGGTCAGCGTGCGCACGCTGCACGATTACGATTCGATCGGCCTGCTGCCGCCGGCGGAGACGGCGGAGGCCGGGTATCGTCTGTACGGGGAGAACGAGATGAAAAAGCTGCAGCAGATCCTGTTTTTCCGGGAGCTCGGTGGCAGGATTTTATCTCGGCGCGGTTCTACGGCTGCACCGACGACATCCTCGCCGGCCTCGGCGAAATGTATGTTTCCGACGATCGGTTCCGCAAAAACGCAATAGCTAGGCGCCCGGCTATTGCCTGCGGCGGCCCGCCGCGCGGAACAGGGTCGAGACGAGCAGGATACCCATGGCGAGGGCGCCCGCGATGCCGAGCGTGTGCAGGCCCGTCTGGGAGAACATGGCGTTGTTGCCGATCACGCAGTATTCCATGGTGTAGAAGATGCCGCCCCCGGGGACCATCGGCAGCAGCGCGACGATCTGATACTCCGTCGCCGGTTTTTTGAAAACGCGCGCCATGACCTCGGAGTAGACGGCCGTCACGATCGTCGCGAGAAAAAACTGGAAGATGTCGTTCGCGAGGAAGTTCAGCAGAAGGTAGGCGAACCATCCGAGCGCGCCGCCGGCCGAGGCGACCAGGATGGCCCTGCCGCGGATATTGAACACGAAGCAGAACCCCACGCACGCGAGGAACGCCCACAGGCACGCGAGATATTCCACCGGTCACACCCCCCAGATCATGCGGGTCGCGGTGAGCGCGATGCCCGCCCCGATGGCGATGGCGGTGGCGACCAGCAGGCTTTCGATCAGGCGCAGGATGCCGGAGATCATGTCGCCCGCGATGATGTCGCGCATGAAATCGGTGATGGCGATGCCCGGCACGAGATTCATCAGCACGCCGATGATGATTTTGTCGTAGTTCAGGGATACGTCGAAGTGCGCGAACGTCAGGGCGATGGCGGCCGCGACGAGGCTTGCGGTCACGTGGATGAAGAACGTGTTGACATGGAGCCGCTCCAGCAGGCTGCACACGGGGCGCAGCGCGGCGCCGGCGAGCAGGGCGATCGCCCCGTCTGCCGTGTTGCCCCCGTAAAACAGCGTGAAGGCGAACGCGACCACCGCGTAGGCCGCCGACTGCAGCCAGAGCGGCACCGGGGGCAGCGAGCGGATTCTTGCGATCTCGCGGTCGACGCGGGAAAGGTCCGGCTTCGCGGCGCAGACCCGCCGGCACAGGTCGTTCGCAAGGGCCACGCGGCCCATGTTGGTCTGGCGGGAAGAGATGCGCCGGATGGCCGTGACCGGCCGCCCTTCGGCCGTGCCGACGGAAACGCTCAGAAAATTCGGGATCGCGAAGACCTCTCCGTGTTTCACGCCGTAGGCCTGAAAGATCCTGCGCATGGATTCTTCCGCGCGCGATATTTCGGCCCCGTTTGCGATGAGCAGGTAGCCGACATCGGCCGTTGTGCTGACCAGTTTGTCGTAATTCATGGGAACCTCCGGACCGCCCGGTTTTTCCGGAACGGCCTGCGTCTGTCGGGCCGGAACGGGAACGGCCGCCTCCGGAGCCGGGATTTCCGGAATATTTCTGCAGAATAGTCCCATGATACCATCATTCCGGATAAAATACAATCGGCGCCCCGCGGCGGGGAAAAGACCGCCCGCCGCCCCGGAAAGGCCGGAACGCGCTGCTTTTCCTGTTTCAGCGACATTTTCCGACCGCATGGGATTCCCGGTGAAAAATCGTTATAGTTCATGGAAAAAGACAGATACGTTAAAAAGAAATTGGGAAAATTTTTGAATATTTTTCAAATAACCAAAAATAATGCTTGACATTGCCTATAAAGTATTATACACTAATGCGGGTGTGAGAGCGGTATGATTTATGCCCCAGTAGCTTAACGCAAGAGCATTTGGTAATGCCAAAGGTTGTCGGTTCAACTCCGTCCCAGGGCAAAAAAATTCACACAGAGTGAGGTAAAAGATTATGTTCGAAGACAAAACATTAGTCTGTCAGGAATGCGGGAAGGAGTTTGTTTGGACTGCCGGTGAGCAGGAGTTTTATTCTGCGAAGGGCTTTACCAATGAACCGAAGAGGTGCCCCGAATGCCGCAAAGCCCGTCGGGCGAACCAGAAGCCCCAGCGCGAAA
>DAINSB010000036.1:0-16540 GCA_036741535.1 Caproicibacter sp.
GCCTGCACCCTTCGTCGTCGCTTGCCGCTCCCGTGAACATCTTCGCCTCGCCCTTGCTCGGGAAAAACACATCGGCGCGCTCCAGGGCGGGGGCGCACAGGCTGCGGATCTGGGCCGCATTGAGCACCTCGGGCCGGATATTGGGGTCGAAGCTGACCTTCGTCCCGGGCGAAAGGCATTTCAGAAGTACATAAACGGCCTCCTTGCACCGGTCGTTCACGGAGATGTTCACGCCGGTGACATGCACCCACTTCACGTTCTTGAAAAGCTCGGGGCGAATGGAATCCCGGTCGATCATCCCCGCCGCTGCAAACCTCCAATGGTAAATAAAGCGCCGGCTCCCGTCGCCGGCATAGGAGACAAAGGCGGTTCCCGTCGTCGCGCCCTTCCGGATCCCGATCAGAGAAGTGTCAACCCCGTCCGCATCCAGCCTGCTCAGCAGGCAGCGCCCGAAGTCGTCCTCGCCCACGGTTCCGATCACGCCGCACCGATTGCCCATCCTGGCCGCCACGTCGATAAAAATGCCGACGTCACCGCTCGGATAGGGCCCGACAAAATCGGCCGCCTCTGTAAACGGCCGGTCGACTTCCTTGCGCATGATCTCAACGAGCAGGCCGCCGATGGTGATAATATCCAGTGCCAATTTTCACACCTCAAACCTTTTCACAACTTGCGTAGACGAGCTTCAGATCCTGCTCTTTTCGATTGGAAACGACATGCGCCTGACTGCGGGGAATCAGGACGAACTCCCCCGCCTTCGCCACCGCTGTTTTTCCCAGGCCGGGGAATTCAATCGTGGCCTCTCCCTCGGCAATATAAAAGACTTCGTCTATATCCACATGCCCTGCGTCGTAGCCCGCTTTCCGGCCGGCCGGAACGGTCAGTACGCCGCATTTGATCTGATCCGTTTGAAAGACATCGCAGTAGGCGCCGGCACCGAACGGCACCCGGTTTTTCTCCCTGGGCGCCCGTGCAACGGCCGATTGATTTTCCATGGGTTTACCACTCCTCACAACATGAAAGGATTACTTCGCTTTCGGATATTCGTTGCAAAGCAGATACGCCGGCGGTTCGTCCTCCTCGATGCGGGGGAAGCGGCCCAGATCTTCCAGGAAGCAGTTGTCCTCCTGGTCGTCGTTCGTCTTGCTGATCTCCGCGGCAAGCACCTTGCCCCCCTTGGCCCACATCTTGTGGAACTGCCTGGTAAAGATCGTGAGGCTTTCGCCCGGCTTCAGCGCAATTTCACAGCCCGCCGGCATGGTGAAGTTTCTGCCGTCGACGGCGACGTGGACGGCCGTGTCCGCCAGCTTGTCGTCGTCCGTCGAATTGTAAAGTTTGATGACCAGCGTTCCGCCGCCGCGGTTGATGATGTCTTCCACCTTGTTCCAATGATAGTGGAACGGCTCTCTCTGTCCGTCGTTCATGACCAGCATCTTTTCCGCGAAGACCTTCACGTTGTCTTTTTTATGCACGTTGCCGTTCCGCACCGTAAACAAAACCAGGCCCCAGTTTTTGAAATCGCCCATGCTCCAGTCGGTGATGTCCCAACCGAGCATATTTTCACGGATTTCATCGTATTCGTGGCTTTTCCCGGCCCATTCCGCCGGGGTCCAGAAGGCGAACGGCGGAAGATGGTAGCCCATCTTCGAAGCGAAATCCATGGAATCCTTGATGATGCCGTTGATTTCCGAACGTTTCATTGCCCAGTCCTCCATTTTAGCAATTCCGATTTTTACTTCACATTTTGTTTCTTGAAGAAATCGATGTAAACCGCGATCATGATGACGATTCCTTTGACGATGTACTGCCACGACGAGCTGATCCCGACGAGGTTCATCCCGTTATTCAGGACGCCGATGATCAGAACGCCCATGATGGTGCCGGAGATCTTGCCGGAGCCGCCCGCCATGCTGGTCCCGCCGAGAACGACGGCGGCGATCGCATCCATTTCATCGCCCTCGCCCGCGGTCGGCTGACCGGAAAACAGGCGCGAGGCGAGCACGATCCCGGCAAAGGAAGCCATCACGCTGCTGAAGACATAAACAAAAAAGGTGACCCGTTTCGTGTTGATGCCCGAGAACTTCGCCGCCTGGAGATTTCCGCCCACCGCGTAGATATGCCGCCCCAGTTGGGTCCGGTTCAGAATCAGGGCCGTCACCGCGACGATGACGACGACATAGATCACCTGGATGGGGATTGCTCCGACATAGGCGGTCCCGATCGAATTGAAAAACGCATCATCCACCGAGATCGTTTTGGAATCCGTATAGACCCTGGCGATCCCGCGGCCGATATTCATCGTCGCCAGCGTCACGATGAAGGCGGGGATCGTGCTTGTCGAAACCACCAGCCCGTCGAAAACGCCGATCGCAATGCCGGCCAGCATGGAGAGAATGACCGCAAGGAAAGACGGCATGCCGAGAAAACTGATAAATCCCGCGCACAGGCAGCCCGACACCGCTATGATGGAGCCGACCGAAAGATCGATCCCGCCCAGGATAATGACCAGGGTCATGCCGCACGCCAGATACATGTTGTTGGACATCTGCCGCAAAATATTGAAGAAGTTGTTCCACGTGAGAAAGGATCTTGTCGTCGCCGACAAGAGGATGCATAAGGCAAAAAAGCCGATGATAAGGCCCAGATTTTCTTTCAGATTGGCTTGCAGTCCCGCAAGCCCGGATCTTTTGGGCTGTAGTGCGGTTTGTTTTTCATCCATTCAATTTCAGCCTCCATTTCCACCCTGAATTTACATTTCCGTGGTCGCCATCGCCATGATCTTCTCCTGCGTCGCATCCGCGGAGTCGAGCTCGCCGACCGAATATCCGTCGCTCATCACAACGACGCGGTCGCTCATTCCCAATATTTCCGGCAACTCGGAGGAGACCATAATGATGGCGATCCCTTTGGCGGCCAGTTCGTTTATAATGTGGTAGATCTCCGCTTTCGCTCCGACGTCCACTCCCCTCGTCGGCTCATCCAGGATCAGAATATCGGGCCGCGTCGCGATCCAGCGGCCGATCAGAACCTTTTGCTGGTTGCCTCCGCTCAGGTTTGAAACCAGCTGTTTGGGAGACGAAATTTTAATCGACATCTTTTCGACATATTCACGGACAATGTTCTTTTCTATGTCGGATTTATATGTACCCATCCTCAGAAAGCTCCGCAGGACCTCGATCGTCATGTTGAAGGAAACGTCCTGCTGAAAGTACAGGCCCTGCACTTTCCGATCCTCGGGGATCAGCGCGACCCCGTTGGCCATGGCATCGCCCACATCCCTGAAACACATTTTCTTCCCTTTCAGCAGCAGGTCCCCCTGCTTCTTTTTGGACAGCCCGAAAATGCATTCCATCAGTTCGCTTCTTTCGGCGCCGATCAGGCCGGCAAAGCCGAGGACCTCCCCCTTGTGCAGGGAAAAGCTTGCATCCTTCACCCTTTCGCCGTCCGAATAGTGCCGGACCTCCAATAGGACCTCGTCCGCGGGCGTGTGGTTCCGCTCATAATAGCTCGTCAGCTCACGGCCCACCATCTTGGTGATCAGCTCGGCTCGGGTCGTCTTTTTCGTTTCAAACGTCGCGATGTACGCGCCGTCCCGCATGACGGTGACACGGTCCGCGATCGCCAGTTCGGAGAGGCGGTGGGAGATATAGATGATGCCGACATGTTCCCGCTTCAGTCTTTCTATCGCCTGAAACAAAAAATGAACCTCTTTATCGGAAAGGGAAGAGGTCGGCTCGTCCATCACGATGATCTTCGCGCCGAAGGAGATGGCCCGGACGATTTCGATAATCTGCTGCTGCGCAATGGACAAAGCGCCCACTTTCCCGGCGGGGTCGATGTTCAGGCTGAATCTCCGCAGCAACGCCTCCGTTTTGGCCAGCATGGCCTTCTTCTGAAGAATTCCGTGCTTTTTATCCTCTCTTCCGAGAAAGATGTTTTCCGCGACGGTCATCTGCGGCAAAAGCATCAGCTCCTGGTGAATGATGCTGATCCCATAGGCTCTGGCGCTGCCGATCCCGTTGATCTCAACTTTTTTATCCTCGATGTAGATCTCTCCGCCGTCCTTTTGGTAAATACCGCCCAAGATCTTGATCAGCGTCGATTTCCCCGCGCCGTTTTCGCCGATCAGTGCATGGACTTCGCCTTCCCGCAATTCAAACTGCGCGTTCGACAGTGCTTTTACGCCGGAAAAGCTCTTTTGGATGTTCTTCATCCGAAGCAAAGTGCTCACCTTGGCACCTCCTAAAATCGAGTCAAGGACATTATAGAACCGGCCAAATGTCGACAAACACTCGGCCGGTTTTCTCGGCTGCTCTTCCCTGAGGCAGATCACTGCCAGCCGTTCAGGTACTGGCTGACATTGCTCTTGTCGATCAGGAAGGTGGGAACGGCGATTTTCTTCTCATAGGACTGGTTGTTCAGGATCTTGTAGGCAGTGTCAATGGAATCGACGCCGATTTTTTTAGGGGACTGGGCGCCGGTCGCAACGAACTGTCCGCCTTTTGCAATTTCCTTTTTCGACTCGGGGGCGCCGTCGACGCCATAGACGACCGCTTTGGCTTTCGACTCGGTGATCGCCGAATAAGCGCCCATCGCGCACTGGTCGTTCCCGCCGAAGACTGCCACCAGGTTCGGGTGCGCCTGAAGAATATCATTCGTCTTGGAAAGGCCGGGGTCCGGCTTTCCCTGCGCATCCTGCTGGGCCACAACATTGAACGGCTTCCCTTTGATGGTGTCCTTGAATCCCTGTACGCGGTCGAGGATCGCCGAATTCGCCGGATAGTCGAGGATCGCGATGTCGCCCCCGCTCGGGAAACGCTTGATCATGTCCTGCGCGCAGATAACGCCGGCGTGATAATTGTCCGACGCGATGAAAGAATCCACCATGTCCAGATCGGCGACCGCGGTATCCACATTGATCACCGGGATATGGGCGTCCTTCAGCTTCTGCAAAGCGGGCTTCACGCCCTTCCTGTCGACCGGATTGAGGAATACCGCCGAAACGCCCTGCGAGATGAAGTCTTCAATGATGCTGAGCTGCTTTGACTGATCCTGCTGGGCATCGACCACCAGGACCTGATCCCCGTGCTGTTTGGCAACCTCCTGCATGGAAGTGCCGATGGTTTCAAAGAAATCGGAGCCGGCCCAGTATGTATAGCCGAATTTTTTGCCTCCCTCGCTCTTCTGAGAGCCCGCCTGCGCCGTGGACGCCTGGCCCGATGCCCCGCTGCTGCTTGCGCCAGCACCCGAACCGCCGCTTGAGCAGGCTGTCGTCGCACACAGAGCTGCCACCAAGGCCAATGACATCAGTTTCTTAACTCTTCCCATTTTTCTTCCTCCCGTATTTTATTATTGAAAATTATGCTCCGCAACCATGCTGTCTGGCGGGACATAACAATCGGACTCTTCGGTGATTTGATTAAGATTATACTTTTATCAATTATTTTCTGAAATATATCTATAACAGCTATAATTTTCATGTTTATACAAAATATTTGATATATAAATCCGTATCTGTTAGATACATTTTATTATTGATCAAATTTGATCACAATTCCAATATTCAATAAAAATTTACTATATTCAATCAATATTTTAGAATTTATTATATCTATCTTCATTTATCTTTCATTATCATCTGTTTTATCGCATTCACAATAATAGAATCTTTTATTTTCCTTATTTTGTGCTGATTTTCATGTCAGTAAGCTGCTCGGCATTCCATTTTTTCTGAGTTTGATCAACTTATATTGGATTGAACCATGAAGGAAAGCTGCACCGCTCCGATATTTTCGGCGATTTCACTCGGCTTCCCATCAAAAAAGGGCTACGAACCTGGGAAGCATCCGCCGGCCCGCAACCGACTTGTATTTCCACTCCCGACAGATTATAATGAAGCATAAAAAGCCGAGGGGTGCACATGCGGTGAAACAGCTGAATACGAGCGACTGGATCGTCCTGAACAACATCATCTACAAGATCTATACCACGGAGGATTTCCGCGCCATGCGCAGCGGCCTGCTGGAGGAACTGAAGATGGTGCTGGATTTCGACAGCGCGGATTTTTTCCTGGCCGACCGCGGCAAACCCGGCCTCGTGGACCCGATCACCTACAACTGCGACGGCGTCTACCCGCAGATGTACGACGAGCTGGACTACAGCCGGGGCATCATGTACAGCGGCAAAAGCCTGGTCTACCGCGAAACGGACATCATCAGCGACGACAAGCGCGTCCAGACCGAATACTACAAGCGGGTGTACGGCCCGAACAACTGGCATTTCGCCCTGCAGGTGATCCTGGCGCGGGAAAAGGAATTCCTCGGCGTCATCACCTTCTACCGCACCATCGGGAAAGACAATTTCCACTACGACGACATTTTTCTGATGGATATGCTCAAAGACCACATCGCCTTCCGCCTGTACCAGGAGCGGCGGCGCGCGTCTTCCGGCAAGATGACGGTCGCGCAGGCCGCGGCGAAATTCGAGCTGACCAAACGGGAAGAGACGATCCTCGGCCTGCTGATGAAAGGGATGGACAACGCCGCCGTCTGCGAAACGCTGGTCATCAGCGTGAACACGCTCAAAAAACACGTTCTGAACATTTACCGAAAATTGGGCATCCGGAACCGCATTCAGATGTATAAAATGATCCGCGACCCGGACCAGAGCCCTCCCTGAAGACGCGAAATGCTCCAAAAGTGTTAGAAAGTTCACACTCCGGTTGCATTGCTTTTTCGGGCAGAAACGAATACTATGTTTGTCAAGTAAAGCAAAGGGGCTGTTTCCTTCCAGAACGAAGGAAACCGCCCTTTTGCTTTCTCTATTTGGCCGTAAGGAGGTAATTTTATCATGAAGGAACTGGTTTTGATCATCCGCCCCGAGATGCTGGAGGAACTGAAGGCCATTCTGGACGAAGTGAACTGCGGGGGCATGACCATTTCGAGCGTGATGGGCTGCGGCGCTCAGAAAGGCGTCGCGGAAAACCGGGTGAACCAGATTCGCGGCCTCAAAATGACCATCAACCTGTTGCCGAAAATACGCGCCGAGGTCGTCGTCGAGGACGACGACGTCGAACGCATCATCTCCGAAGTGCGGGAGCGCATGTCGAGCGGCCATGTCGGCGACGGCAAGATTTTCATCCGCAACATCGAGGACGCCGTGCGCATCCGCACCGGCGAACGCGGCTCCAAGGCTCTGTAGAAAAGGGGGCGGTACGGTTGAGTGAGCGTGCCTTGGTCCGGCTTAGGAAAGTCAATAAATTTTACGGTTCCAATCATGTCGTCAAAAACTTCACGCTCGACGTGCAGGAGGGGGAGTTCCTCACCATCCTCGGTTCCTCGGGCTGCGGCAAAACGACGACCCTGCGCATGGTGGCCGGCTTCGAACAGCCGACGGACGGCCAGATCCTGGTCGGCGGCGTGGACATGGCGGAAAAGGAACCCTACGAACGCGATGTCAACACGGTCTTTCAAAGCTATGCGCTTTTCCCGCACATGTCGGTTTTCGACAACGTCGCCTATGGGCTGAAGATGAAGCGCACCCCGAAGGGGGAGATCCAAAAACGGGTGATGGAGATGCTGGAGCTGGTGCAGCTCGGCGGCTTCGAGCATCGGATGCCGGCGCAGCTTTCCGGCGGGCAGAAGCAACGCGTCGCCATCGCGCGGGCGCTGATCAACCGCCCGAAGGTGCTGCTGCTCGACGAACCGCTCGGCGCGCTCGACCTCAAGCTGCGCAAGCAGATGCAGCTCGAGCTCAAGCGGCTGCAACGCAAGCTGAACATCACCTTCCTGTACGTGACGCACGACCAGGAGGAGGCCCTCACCATGAGCGACCGCATCGCCGTGATGCACGACGGCATGCTGGAGCAGGTGGGCGTCCCGAAAGAAATCTACGAAGCGCCGGAGTCGAAGTTCGTGGCGACGTTCATCGGCGAGACGAACCTGTTTGAAGGCATGGTCAGCTCCGTTGAGGGCGACGCCGTGTCGGTCGCCGTGGAGTCCGGCGCCGTCTGCGGGCGCGCGGAGGGTTTCCGGGAAGGCGAGATCGTCGCGGTCTCCGTCCGGCCGGAGCGCGTGCAGTATTCGCTCTCGCCCGTCGAAGGCTTCACTATACAGGGCCTTGTGAAAGAGCAGATCTATGTCGGGTCCGTGCTCAAATCCATCGTGGTGCTGCCGAACGGGTACGAGGTCAGGCTGGAGCGCCTGGCCGGCGACGCGCTGCCGGCGGACGGTCCCGTTTACCTTTACTGGCAGCCGCAGGACGCGCGGCTGATCCATCCGCGCGACCAGGAGGTCTACCACGCGGTGGAAACGGCCGTGATGGGATGAAGGGAGGAACAGGGATGTCGAAGCGCAGATTCCGGTCTTCCACGGCGCCGGTTCTGACGATGGTCGGTCCGGTTTCCCTCTGGCTCGTGTTTTTTGTCGCGGTTCCGCTGCTTTACGTGTTCGTCATGAGCTTCTGCAGCATCGACGAGAACTACAACGTGGTCTTCCGCTTCACGCTGGCCAATTACCGCGGTCTGCTTGATGTCGATTACCTGCAGATCTACGTGCAGTCCATCCTCATTGCCTTTTTCGCGACGGCCCTCTGCCTTTTGCTCGGGTATCCGTTCGCCTTCCTGATCTCCCGCACCTTCAAAAGCAGAAAGACGATTCTGTACATGATGGTCATCATCCCGTTCTGGACCAATTCGCTCATCCGCATCTACGGCTGGCGGACTTTTCTGGGGGCCAGCGGATGGCTGAACCAGGCGCTGATGGCGCTGCGCCTCACCGACAGCCCGGTGGAGCTGCTGTTCAACCGGGGAGCGACGATCCTCGGCATGGCGTACGTGCTGTTCCCGTTCATGGTGCTGCCGCTGTACACGGCCATCGAGAAGCTGGACCAGTCGCAGCTGGAAGCCTCGGCGGACCTCGGCGGGCGAAGAGGGGCGACCTTTTTCAACGTGATTTTGCCGCAGACCGTGAGCGGCGTCTTTTCCGGCTGCATCATGGTGTTCATCCCGAGCCTCGGCTACTTTTACGTTGCGGATATTCTGGGCGGGGGCAACTCGGACGTCATCGGCAACCTGATCGAGCGGCAGTTCCAGAGCGGCAACAACTGGCCGCTCGGCGCGGCCCTTTCCATTATCCTCATCGCCGTCACGCTGCTTCTCGTCAAGCTGTACCAGAAGTGCGGCGGCGACATCCAGAGTCTGGGGGTGTGACGGGTGAACAGAATGAAATCGGAAAAGCGAAGAAGGCGCGCGGGCGCCGTTTACTGCGGCTTTATCTACCTGCTCCTGTTTTTGCCCATTGCCGTCGTCGTCGTCAATTCCTTCAACGCGACGGAGTCGAAGCCTTATCTGTCCTGGAAGGGGTTCACCTTCGACTGGTACGGCAGGCTCCTGCAGAACGCCGGGCTTCTCGACGCCTTCCGCAACACGCTCGTCCTCGCGGCCGTCAGCACCATCCTCTCCACGGTCATCGGCACCGTCGCCGCGGTGGGCATGTTCAAGTACCGGTTCCGCGGGAAAAGCGTCATCGACGCCCTGCTGTACATTCCGGTCGTCATTCCGGAAATCGTCCTCGGCATCGCGCTGCTGACGCTGTTCGCCACGGTCAACATCCCGCGCGGCATGCTTTCGCTGGTGCTCGCGCATGTGACGTTCTGCATCCCGTTCGTCATCTTCAACGTACGCGCCCGTCTCGACGGGTACGACCGATCCATTGAAGAGGCCTCGATGGACCTCGGCGCGGGGCGGCTCAGGACCTTCTTCCACATCACCCTGCCGGTCCTGGCCCCGGGCATCGGCGGCGGCGCGCTGCTGGCGTTCACCCTTTCCATCGACGACGTGATCGTCAGCTATTTTACCAACGGCCAGACGAAGACCTTCCCGCTGAAAGTCATGGAGAGCATCAAGAGCGGCGTCTCCCCCGACGTGAACGCGCTTTCGACGCTGATCCTGCTCGTCACCGTCCTTCTCGTCGTCCTGACGCAGAGCGGCCTGATCCGGCGCCTGCGCCATAAGCCATAACCATTCCTCCGGTTCACAACCGTACTGACACGCAAAAAAGGAGAGATCAGATTATGAAAAAGAAGCAACTGCTCGGCGCGCTTTTGGCGGCCTCCGTCCTGCTCGGCGGGCTTTCCGCCTGCGGCGGCAAGATTTCCACAACCGGAAACGCTTCCGCCCCCGCGGGATCCACGGCCTCCGGCGCTTCCGCCGGAGAAGCGGCGTCGTCCGGCAAGGGCGAACTGAACCTCTATATCTGGACGGAGTATGTCCCCGATTCGGTCATTCAGGATTTTCAGAAGCAGACGGGCATCAAGGTCAACGTTTCCACCTTCTCGACCAACGAGGATATGCTGGCGAAGGTGAAATCCGAGAGCGCGGGCGCGTTCGACATCGTGCAGCCGAGCGACTACATGGTGGAGCAGATGATCAAGCAGGGCATGCTGCAGAAGCTCGACCGGTCGAAGCTGACCAACCTCAAGAACGTCTCCGAGGCGTTTCTCAACCAGAGCTACGACCCGGGCAACCAGTATTCCGTGCCGTACCTCGGCGGCGTCGCGGCCATCGCCGTCAACACGTCGAAAATCAAGGACAGCATCACGGGCTACGCCGACCTGTTCAACCCCAAGTACAAAAAGACCATCGTCGCGCTGGACGATTACCGCGCGGTCATCGGCATGGCGGCGCGCAGCCTCGGCCTGAGCATGAACGAGACCGACGGCGCGAAGATCGCGCAGATCAGGGCGCAGACCTTAAAGCTCAAGGACAACGTCAAGCTGTACGACAGCGACAGCCCGAAATCGGCGCTGATCTCCGGGGACGCCACGCTGGGCTTCTGCTGGAGCGCGGAGATCGCCCTCGCCATGAAAGAGAATCCCGCCATCAAGATCGTTTTCCCGAAGGAAGGCGCCTATGTGTTCTTCGACAACTGGTGCATCACCAAAGGGGCCAAAAACGCCTCGAACGCCAACACGTTCATCAACTACATGATGGAAGCGCAGACGGCCAAGGCCGTTTCGGACGAATTTCCGTACCTGCAGCCGAACAAGGCGGCCGTCGGGCTGCTGGGCGACGACTATAAAAACAACCCGGCCGAAAACGTGCCGGAGGACGTGATCAACAAGGGAGAGCATGTCAAGAACCTCGACACGGCGACGCTGGCGAAATACAACGAGATCTGGACCGAACTGAAAAAGTGAGCGCGCGCGTCCGCCCGCGGGCCGTGCGGACGCACGGCCGCAGGGCGGGCGCGGAAACAGAGAGGAGATTTGGCCGATGGAAGCCAGAAAAATGTATATCGACGGGGAGTGGACCGAGGGGACTTCCGGGAAAATCATCGACGTTGTGAACCCGGCGACGGGCGAAGTGTTCGACCACGTCTGGGAAAGCAGCATCGAAGACACGCGCAGGGCCGTCGCCGCGGCGAAAAAATCGTTTTACGAGACGCGCGACTGGCGGGATATGGATTCCCAGAAACGCGGGGACGTTCTGTTGAAGATCGCGGATCTGATCGAGAAAAACGCGGCGGAGCTCGCGCGGACCGACACGCTGGACAACGGCAAGCCCCTGCGCGAGGCCGAGGGCGACATCGACGACGGCATCCATACGTTCCGCTACTACGCGGGGCTCATCAAGGCGCCGTACGGCGGCGTCTACGACGTGAACGCGAATTTCGGCCCCATGCATTCCTATACCGTGCACGAGCCGGTCGGGGTGTGCGCGCAGATCACGCCATGGAACTACCCGTTCCTCATGTCCGTCTGGAAGCTCGCCCCCGCGCTTGCGGCGGGGAACAGCGTGGTCTTCAAGCCCAGCCCGAAGGCGCCGCTTTCCACCATCCGGCTGTTCGAGATCTTCGGGGAGGCCGGCCTGCCCCGCGGATGCGTCAATCTTCTGCAGGGGGACGCGGAGGTCGGCACCGAGATGGGCGAGAACGCGGATGTCGACCTGATCGCCTTCACGGGCAGCACCCGCGTGGGGCAGAGCCTGATGCGCGCGGCCTCCGGCAACGTCAAAAAGATCGGGCTGGAGCTGGGCGGCAAATCCCCGAACGTCGTCTTTGCCGACGCGGACCTCGACGGCGCCGTCGAGTGGGCCATGATCGGCATCTTCTTCAACCAGGGCGAGGTCTGCTCGGCGGGCTCGCGCCTGATCGTCGAGGAATCCGTCAAGGACGAGTTCGTGAAAAGGCTCGCGGCGCGCGCGAACGCCATGACCCTCGGCAACGGCCTCGGCAACCCCGACATGGGCCCGCTCATCACCAAAAAGGACATGGAAAAGGTGCTGGGCTACATCAGGAGCGGCGTCGAAGAGGGCGCGCATTTGGTCTGCGGCGGGGAACGCTACACGGAAAACGGCTGCGCGAACGGCTATTTCGTGCGCCCGGCGATCTTCGACCGCTGCACGCCCGGGATGAAGATCGTGCGCGAAGAGATCTTCGGCCCGGTCGTGACGGTGCAGACCTTCCGGACGGAGGCGGAAGCCGTGGCGCTCGCGAACGACACCGACTACGGCCTTGCAGGCGCGGTCTTTACCAGCGACGTGTCGCGCGCCGTGCGCGTCGTGAAAGAGATCCGCGCGGGCATCACCTGGGTCAACTGCTACAACCCCACCTTCAACGAGGCGCCGTGGGGCGGCTACAAGCGCAGCGGCATCGGCAGGGAGCTCGGCGTGCACGGCCTGGAGGAATACCAGGAGGTCAAGCAGATCAACCTGAACCTCACGCCCGGCCCCGTCGGCTGGTATCAGCATTGAAATACTTATATTAGATCATATACGAAGGAATATATCGCCTTATTTTTGAAATTTTCGACCGATAATAGACCAATTTTAGCCCCATTAATAATCCTATCGTGTTATATTTCTCTAAACCGGAGCATAAAAACGGTGCCGTCGGGGAATTGCATGGCGGCCGTTCCTGGGCTATTATAACAGATGCAAGCAATGAAGCGATGGGGAACGGTTTCCTGTCGCTTTTTCCATACCGACAAACTTTTGAGGAGATTTTATGATGAGTTACGAGCAGGTAAGCAAGGACCTGGAACGGGTGCTGGGTTATATCCGCTCCGACGAAATGTCCAAAGCGGAAAAAGACACCATGACCAAAGAGACGCTGCACTATTTCGACCAGTACGTAAGCCCCGGCTGGCTGAAATACCGCAAATCCGTCTCCACAAACTCCGCCGTGCTGGAGTGGAAGGACCACGACGCGGTCGTAGACGGCCTGTACGGCGAAGAGTTCATCGACTGCCTCGGCGGTTTCGGCATTTACACCTGCGGGCACCGCAACCCCGAGATCCTCGGCGCGGTGAAGGCGCAGCTCGAGCACCAGGCGCTGCATTCGCAGGAGCTTCTCGACCCGCTGCGCGGCTATCTCGCCAAGGCGCTGGCGGACATCACCCCCGGCGACCTTCAGAAATGCTTCTTCACAAACGGCGGCGCGGAAGCGGTGGAAATGGCGCTGAAGCTGGCGCGCATCGCGACCGGCGGCCGGTGGTACGTCTCCACGGTCGGCGCGTTCCACGGCAAGAGCATGGGGGCCATTTCGGTCGGCGGCAAGAACACCTACCGCGTCCCCTACACCCCGATGGTGCAGCAGGTGCAGCATGTGGAGTACGGCAACGCGGAGGATACGCGCAAGGCCGTCCGCAACCTGCAAGCCGTGGGAGAAAAGGTCGCCGCGGTCATCGTGGAGCCCATCCAGGGCGAAGCGGGGGTCATCGTCCCGCCGAAGGGATACCTGAAAAAGCTGCGGAAGATCTGCGACGAATCCGGCGTCGCGCTGATCTTCGACGAGATCCAGTGCGGCATGGGACGCACCGGCACCATGTGGCGCTGCGAAGTGGAAAACGTCACGCCGGACATCATGACGTTCGGCAAGGCGTTCGGCGGCGGCATCATGCCCATCACCGGCCTCATCTGCCGCCCGCCCATGTGGACGCAGGAGCTGATCGACAACCCGTGGCTGCTCGGCTCCCCGACGTTCGGCGGCAACCCGGTCTGCTGCGCCGCCGCGCTCGCGACCATCAAATACATGATCGACCACGACATCCCGGGCCAGGCGAAGCGCAAAGGCGCCGTCCTGAAGGCCGGCTTGCAGAAGCTGAAGGAAAAATACCCGTCGGTCGTGGTGGACGTGCGCGGCGAAGGGCTGATGCTGGCGGTCGAGTTCATCCGCAGCGAGGTCGGCTACGGGGTCGCGAAGGGCCTGTTCGCGCGCGGGGTCCTGACGGCCGGCACGCTGAACAACAGCAAGAGCATCCGTTTCGAGCCGCCCGCGGTCATCACGGAAGAACAGATTGCCACGGTCCTCTCCCGGATGGACGGGGCGCTGGCCGACGTGAAGAAAGAATTCTCGCTGTGAGACGGATGCGCTGCGCGTTTCCCACGCGTGAGACGGGGCAACGTCATCCTTTGACGATCAGATCCGCCACGTCGCGCCGCATGCTCGGCGGGGTGCTCCTGGTGGGCTTCCCGACCCTGAAAAGCATCTGCACCGTGCCGCCGTCCGGCGCGTACGCCTGTTTAAAAGCGGTATACGGGGCTTTCATCTCGGGATACTCCTCCAAAACCCGGCTGAGCGGCTGCATGGCGAGGCCCAGCGTTTGGCCGGTCAGCACGAGACTGCTGTAAAGCATTCCGCTTTCCACCTGAGAAAGGCGGCTGTTGTCCGAGGTCACGATCATCGCGTAGGCGGGCGTGTGCTCGACGGAAGTGCGGGTATAGGCGGATGATCCGATCGCCGCTCAGCCCGCCTCGAACATGGAGGGATTGTAGGAATTGACGGCCGATTCGTTCACGGTGACGCCGGTCATCGCGTCCGCCTCTTTTCCGAAAGCGGTGTTGAACTCGTCCCACTTGTAGTCCTGAAGGATGCCGCTGCGGCCACTGTCCGTTTTCAGCTTGGTGTTCGCGTCCGCAAGAATATCGTTCTTCTGCAGGAGCATATAGGCGCCCTTGGAAGGCAGAGAGAGCGTTTTGACCTCGCCCGCCTTCATGGCGGAAAGCGCGGTCTTCACCTCCGCCGGGTACTGAGTCTCCGTCGACAGGTTGACCGTCTCGCTGTTGAGCTGATCGGCGCTGCTGCCGATCGTCACCTTGTATACGTCGGCCGCCTGCTGCATGGTGATCTTTCCCGATTTGATCTGCGAAGCGTAGCCGTCGAACCGCTGCTCCGCTTTCTTTTTATCCGCGTCGGAGAACGCCGCCTTGTAGTTCCCGTTGGAATCCGTCGTATACAGCAGGCAGGAGAGATACGAGAAGCTCGTGTAGTTCTTGGTGTAGAACTCCTTCAATTCGCTGTCGGAGACGGCCTTCGGGCCGTTTTTGCCGTACAGGGCGTTGAAGATCTTGTCCTCCTTGACCGTCGCGTCCAGCGCCGCCTCAAAAGACGACTGGGCGATGCCGTACTTCTCAAGCGTGGAGGAATACGAATTCCACGCGCTCGCCTCTTCGGATTTCGCCTGGCTTTTCTCCTGCGAAGAAAGCGTCAGGTTCATCTCCTTCATCTTTTTGTCCACAAGAAGCTGCGCCCTGGTGTCCGTCAGGGCTTTCGCGCGGATCCAGGTTGCCGCGTCCTCGTTGCCGATTTTCTGATCGAGCACCTTTTTGCTCGTGTCCGTGACCTTCGAGGAAGCCGTGGAGTAGGCGCTGTAAAGGTTGTAGATGTAGCTCCCGATCGCCACCGTGTCGGTGTCGTCTTTGACGGCCCAACTCTTATCACCGCCGGAGCATCCCGCCGCGGCAAGCGCCGTCGCCGCAGCCAGGACCGCCGCAACGGACCGTTTCAACTGAATCATTTCTTTCACTCTCCGATCCCAGGGCAGCCGCCGCGCATCGAAAAAGGGAAAGGCCGTCCTGCTGATATTTGAAATTATACACGGTTTCCAAAAATATGTCCATGTTTTTTGTGGAAAAGCACAGTCAGCTTCCGGCTTCTCCCAGAAGCCCCAGCGCGCTCCTGAGGGTGTCGAGGGGCTGGGTGCCGGCGGGGATCCTCACGCTGATGTACGGCTTCGGGCCGGCGTTGAGCATCACGCCGCCGTGCATGGCGGCGATCAGCCTGCCGACGCTCTTCATGTCGAAGCCGTCGCGGAACAGCAGGAGCTTGCCCTCCTGCTGGCGGATCTCCCGGATGCCGAGGGTCGAGGCCCGGTTGCGCAGCAGCGCGATCTGCAGCAGGCCGTTCACGCTCTGCGGCGGCTCGCCGAAGCGGTCGATCAGCTCGTCGGTCACGTCCATGGCGTCGGCCTCGGTGCGGACATCCGCGATGCGGCGGTAGATGTCGAGGCGCTGGCCGGTATCCGAAATATATTCTTCCGGAATGTGCGCCTGCACCTGCAGATCGACCTGGCACTCTTCGCCGTACTCCTGCACCTTCTCCCCTTTTTCGCGCCGGACCTCTTCGGAGAGGAGGTGCAGGTACATGTCGTAGCCCACGGCCTCCATATGGCCGTGCTGTTCGCCGCCGAGCAGGTTGCCCGCGCCGCGGATCTCCATGTCGCGCATGGCGATCTTGAAGCCGGAGCCGAACTCCGTGAACTG